>VSOC01000109.1 GCA_009774615.1 Lachnospiraceae bacterium | reverse complement strand
CATATCCTTCCAATCTGATGATAAAACAACATCTCCTCCCCCATATTTTTCAATTACATTTGCTAGTACTGTGTTGCGTAAATAACGGTGAATAGGTACCTGATGTCTGCGTTAGATGTGAATCCCGCGAAACGAAGGCGTAGTGGTGCTACGTCGAGTTTCGTGGGGTTTACAGATGACGTAGACAGCGGGTGCATATTCACTGGAATTTACGCAATGCAGTACTAGTATAACAACACGTGCGTCATCGATGCCGGTATAACCGTCTGGTGTGCGCTGACAAGTAGTTCTCGTATTAAGTACCCCATCCACATCCAGAAAAACCACAAAATTATTATGTTTGCTTTTCATCTTCCGCTTTCTCCCTTCATACATCATCTATAAATTCTTCCAGCAAAAAAACTCGAACCAGATTTCTAACCCGTGTCATTTTTCAGCGGCTTTGCATCAGCACTTCAACCATATCACTTGCAGCCTTTATATACCTATAATTTTTCTTTCAGGAAATCAACCATCTTGTTTGTGCGAAACTCGATAACTTCTTTTGATTTATCAATATAATCTTCCATAAGTTCCAAATACTCTTCGTCTGTATAATATGATTCTCCCTTACGATTCTGGGGCTCTGCCGTAATCAGCAAACGTCTTTCTAACGGTGTATGAAAAAGTAATTTTGGTGCACCATCCTTAAAATAGTGTTTTAAGAAAAATTTTTCTTCCCACTCTTCAATCCTCATAAAATATGGATTATATTCCGGATTCTGCTGAAGCTGCATTTCAAATTTGCTCAGATGAATATCTCCACTTTTAACTTTCTCCTGATAATTGCCCACGGATAACAAGAACCAGTCAAAATAATCTCTCATACCTGTTTTAAAATTTGCTCTGGCTCCATTTATTCCATATTTAACATTTCCCCTATTAGGTAATACAATGAAATTGCCAAGCCAATGATACATTCGGTAAAACTCATTAATTTTGTTCCACAGCTCCGGATTCTTATCTGCACCAAAATATTTGGCACGATAGGCAAATGCATTGTTTTCTCCTGCTTTTCCAAATAATGAGCCAAAGGAATTCATCGTATCACCACGGAACGCATATGTTCCGTTCCAGTCCCATGAACCCATTTTTTCAAATGCCAGATCATAAATATTGCCCCAGAGAATAATGTAAATTGCCTGTACAATCAAATACATATCCGGATCACAAATATCACCCACAAACTTATTCAAATTGTCAAAGCAGAATGTTCGCAATAAATCAATATCATTTCCTAAAACTTCGTTTGTAAAATCCTTTAAAATCTGTAATGCATTCTCGTAATCAGTGGTTTTTTCATATTCCTTTCTTTCCATGTTTCCTTCCTTTCGTTCTTTGACAAAAGGCTGCTCTCGTCCTGTCAACGACGAAGAACAGCCTCTTTGTTTTTTCCGCATAATCCACGTTCAGAAAATGGCTGACAACACAGATACTCACACTATTTCAAAAACCCGTTAATAATCTGCGCCTCTGCCTCTTGTTCCGTAAGCCCTAAGGTCATCAGCTTAATAATCTGTTCTCCGGCAATCTTTCCTATCGCTGCCTCATGGATCAGCGCAGCATCCGGGTTATTTGCCGTAAGTTCCGGCACGGCGGAAATTTTGGCATTGTCCATAATAATCGCGTCGCACTCGGTATGGCCCGCACATTTTGCATTGCCGTTAATACGGGAGATAAACGTCTGGCTGGACTCTTCCCTGGCAACCGATCGGGAAATAACATTTGCACTGGCATCCTCCCCGTTTAAGCTGACTTCAAAGCGGCTGATAGCGGTCTGGTTTCCGTGGGTAAGAAGCCTTTCCCGGATCACCAGCTTCGCTCCGGAAGCAAGGTTTGCCGTGGTATTCCGGTCGGTGGAGTCCACCCCTTTAATCTGGGTGCTCTCCATCTCCATAAAGCTGCCCTCTTCCATCGTAATCTCCGTACCCGGATTTAAGATCCGTCCGCCCCTTCCGTCGCCGCTGCCGTAGTGTTTTTCCACATACTTTACTTTAGCATTCTTTCCGATAAAGAAGCGGTGAATACCGTTGTGCTCCGAATCCTGGTCGCCGCAGTTATGGATTCCGCACCCGGCGATAATCACCACATCGGCATCCTCACCGATATAAAAATCATTGTACACCAGATCCTTTAACCCGCTTTTGCTTACCACAACGGGGATGTGCACGCTTTCATGCTTCGTCCCCGGCTTAATGCGGATATCGATTCCCTTTCCGTCCTCCTTGGAAATAATATCAATATTTGCCGTGGTATTTCGCCCGGCCATCTGTCCGTTTGCCCGGATATTGTACGCGCCCTCGGGAACTTCGTGAAGATCCGCCACCTGGGCAAGCAATGTCTTCTGCATTTCATCCATCATTATCGGTTCCCTCCTTTATAGAACATGTTGCAGGCATCGACTGCCGAAGCCGTCCCTAAAATCGCCGGGAGAATCTCCTCCTTCTTCCCCTTTCGGGTAATCTGCCCGTCGGCAATCACGATAATTTCATCGGCAATATTTAAAATCCTCTCCTGGTGGGAAATAATTAAAATGGATCCCTTGGTATTCTCCCGCATCCGTTCAAAAACCTGGATTAAATTCTGGAAGCTCCACAGATCAATCCCTGCCTCCGGCTCGTCAAACACCGAAAGCCGGGAAGCACGGGCAAGCACCGTGGCAATCTCAATCCGCTTTAATTCCCCGCCGGAAAGACTGGCATTTACCTCGCGGCTAATATAATCCTTTGCGCAAAGCCCTACCTCCGACAGATAACGGCAGGCTTCCGCCGCAGAAAGGTTCTGCTTTGCCGCCAGACGGATTAAGTCCAGCACCTGGACACCCTTAAAGCGGACGGGCTGCTGAAAGGCATAGCTGATGCCCAGATTCGCACGGTCGGTCACGCTTTTTTCCGTGATATCCTCCCCGTCAAAGAAAATCTTCCCCGCCGTAGGACGCTCGATCCCGGCAATCAGTCTGGCTAACGTTGATTTTCCTCCGCCGTTTGGCCCGGTAATCACCACAAAGCTTCCGTCCTTTATCGATAAGCTTAAATCTTTGATAATTCCCTTATCCCCTTTTGCGTCCTCCACATCAAATGATATATTCTCTAATGTAAGCATAATTTTGCTTTCCTCCTGTATTCATTGCTGAATCAACTGTACTGCCCTAAGTATTATAGCCTGTTTTTTCTATATTTACCAGGATTTTTTTCGTTCCTTTATCCAGTCCTCCAGATGCTTTCGGATAACGGCAAAGGGAGCCGGGCCGATGTCCAAAAGAAACTGATGAAAGGCTTTCGCTTCAAATGCTTTTCCCAGTGCCTTTTCTGCTTTTTTCCGCATATCCGAAAACTCCAGATAGCCCACATAATATTCCAGATAATTCGTCGGATTATCCACCATGGCCTCTAAAAGTGCACGGGCAAGTTCCTGATTTGGGTCCTCAAAATACTGGCTGACATAGTCGGAAACCTGTTCCAGATTCCATCCCTGATCATTGACCATAATATCCAGATAGGCGTGGATTCCAAGATTAATCGAGGAATTTAAATTCATCAGTTCGGCCACCTCCGGGCTAATCTTTTCGTCCAGGCGGCAGGAATCATATTCGACATAGGTCGCCCATCCCTCCTTGTAGGAACTAAAGGAAAGAAGATGGCGGAAGGGCTTTGGCTCCCTGCGGATAAAATAAGAAGACTGGTATAAATGCCCGGGATAGCCTTCATGCGCCAAAGTGGTAAAGAGCTGATCCTTTGCAGCATAGCTTCCCCGGTTAATGTAAATCGTATTGCTGTCCGGCAGATCCATGGGCGGTGTCAGATAAAACGCCGGACTTAACACATCTTCTAATGCCTCCGGTACATAGTGCAGCGAATACTCCCTGCTGATAGGTTCCGGATAATCCGCACCGATTTTTTCCTGAAGGCAGGAAAGAATCTCTTCCGGATCAGAAAGGGTAAAAGAAAATCCGGATAACTGATCATAAAGCCCGGGATTTTCTGCCAAAAGCTTTGCCGCTGCGTTAAAATCCTCGGAAATACGCTTTTCAATGGTCTTTCGCAGGGTATTGACATTCTTGCAGGAAGTATAGGTCGAAGAATAGACCATATAGCGGTAATAATCCTTTCCGTCCGGATAATTGCACAATCCTCCTTCCACCCTTCCTGTTCCCTTAAGCTTTTCCAGGCCCTCCATCAGATTATGGTAAGCCGGAATAAAGGCATGGGTGATTAATTCCTCATGCCGCTGTTGATAAGCGGCTTTTTCTTCATCCGTCAGGGGAGGATTGCCGTTAAAATCTTTGATTTCCTCAAGACGTCCGGCAAAGGTTCCATACAAAAGACAATCCTTCCCGTCCTCAAGGTAGGGGCGGCAGGAATCCAGGATACGGTCAATAGCCTTATCGCTGATCATCAGCCCGGCAGCAGCCTTCTTCTGCTCCATCTCCAGGATCTGCCCAAAATATTCGTCCAGTCCTTCAAGCAGAGAAAAATAATCTTCGATATCCTCCCTTCGGTAAAAACGATATTCTGCCAAAAGCACGGGAAGCTGTGCCTGAACACCAATTGTGGGTGCCAGCGGCTGGACGTACAATTCCAGACCGGCACAGGAAAGCTCAGTTTCCAGATAAGTTTCCAGAATTTCGTAATCGACCTGGCTTTCTTTATCCAGATTCTGCTTTTTCACTGCTTTCAGCGCATCCGAATAACCTTCCAGTTTTTTTGTTTCCCTCTGCATTTCCTCCAGGGTAAACGTTCCATAGGGGCTATCCGGCGGCTCAATACCCATCTGTTCAGGATTCATCATCGTATAATGGAGATCAATAATGGACGCATTGACATTTTCATCGAAAATTTTATCAGTAAGCTGGTCAAAAGCCGCCTGATCCGATGACATCTCCTGCTCCTTTGAGGAAGTAAAGGATGGTGAAGGAAGACGCGCAGAGAAAGAACATCCGCTCAGCAGCGACGATGTACTGATGGATACTGCAAGAAGAAAAGCCGCAGGTTTTCGGAAAATCTGCGGCAGCTGAAGTTTGTGTGAACAATTATACATAATTTCCTCCGAATTTATAATCTGCTCTCTTATTATAAAACATATTCGCAGGAAACACAAGATAGTCGTCATGCGGCAAAATCCGTTGCGAAATCCGGGTTACTGTTCACACGTTCACAGCAACAAATCCGGCCTAACCGTTTTTAATAATCGTGCTGACCCGTTTATAAATTAAGATGGTAACGACAGAAACCAGGGTTCCCTTAACCAAGTTAAACGGTGCCACAGCCAGAAGAACAAAGGCGGTCAGACCGTTAATCCGGGGATTTAATGCCGTTCCCATGGCAATCAGGGCATCCATGGGCATGTGAAACGCCTTGGCATAGGCCGGAAGAAGGATGAAGCTGTTCGTAAAGCAGGCTACCACCACCATCAGAACCACGCCCGCTGCCATGCCCAATACCGCGGAATTTTTTGACTTTTTATGCTTGTAAATTAATGCGGCAGGAATGGCCAGGGAACATGCCTGCACCCAGTTTGAACACTCCCCGATACCCGCCGTCTGTGTTCCCCGAAGCACCAGGGAAATTAAGATCTTTACCGCCGCAATCACCGCACCGGCAGCCGGGCCCAGGGCAAAAGATCCGATAAGCACGGGCACATCGCAGAAATCCAGCTTATAAAATGACGGCGCAAAGGGCACAGGGACCTGAATATACATCAAAAGTCCCGAAAGTGCACCCAGCATAGCCATCAGCACCATGTTTTTTGTGGTAAATAATCCTCTTGTATTCGCGGTTTGCTTCACCTGTTTTTTTTGTTTTGCTGCTGCTTCCATGATTTTCCTCCTTTTTTGCGGGTTAATTCTACCTGTGTGCACCCAAAACCGATGCCGATTTCCAGACATGCTCCTGTGAGGAAAGGTTGTTCTTTGGGATAAAAAGCCGTTGATCATTCGAGCTTTTGACCCTGGTATCATAAAATAAAAACACCCCGGATCAATTACCCGGGGCATTATCTTTACCATTCCAAACAACATCTTCTCTCATCCAGACTTTACTGTCGGTTTCGGAATCTCACCGAATCAACCGTGAAACACGGGTCGCGGACTGTACCGCCGGTAGGGAATTTCACCCTGCCCCGAAGACTTTATTTATATTTTCCTGATTTTTAGTATAAAAGACCAGCCTGCATTTGTCAACAAAAATATTTACTGCACCCAGACACCGTTGGCATCCACTTTCAGATTATCCGGGGTTGTCGTGTTGGTCAGCATGTAGCCGTCCCCGCCCATATAATACCACAGACCGCTTTCCGGGGACTGATACCAGGTATCTTTCAGATATGTGCCGTCCGGATTTTCCAGCCACCAGCCTTTATTATCCTGCTTCCAGACAGGAACCGCCTTTGCTTCCTCGGCCTGCCTTTCTGCCTCGTCCCGGCTGTGGCCGCTGACCTGATAGGTGAGCTTGGCAAAATCATTTCTTACATGGCTGTTTCCGGATAAGGTATTTCCATAAACAGAGAAGGTAATATCTCCGTTATAGCCCTGAGGTACAAGGATGAACATACAGTGCTCACCGGAAAAACCATCCGCGGTTTCGTACTCTCCCATAGCGCCGCCGTACAGCTTACAGCCGGTAAAAGGCGTGCCGTTAATGATAATCGTAAAATCATAGAGATGGGTAAGCTTTCCCTCTTCGATGCCAAAAGGAGCTACCTTTATCCAGTTTGTCGAATTTTCAACCGCCATATCCCAGGAAAACTCGGTATTTTTTGAAGCTTCCTTATTCCGGTACATATAAACCTTCTTCCACTCCGCCCCCTCGACAACAGGAAGCTGGTTTTCCGCCCAGCCCGCGGCTTCCGGTGCCGCCAGAAGCTGGCTGTCCGAAAATACAACCTGCATATTCACGCCAAGGGTTTCTAACTGTCCCGAAGCCGAAGAAGTCTGAAGGGTGGGCAGAACATAAACCTTGCCTTCTTCTGCTGCCTCCGCAAAAACCGTTATCGCCGAAGCTGCCGTCATCGCTGCTGCAGCCATAAGTGCAGTGATCTTTTTCCAGTATCTTTTCATCGCATCCTCTTTCCGCAAAAAACTTGTTACTGTTTGTCCGGCAGTAACAAAAACTTCGCTGTAAACATCATTTTTGTAAAGTATAGCATATTTTTTCAAGTTTTTAAAGAGATTCATCAAATAAAAAACGCAGCCCTAAGACAGACAAAAACATTATGGTTCACACATTCACAGCAACACAAAAACCACAATAGCAATGAGCAGAAGCACCGCTGCGCCAAGTAAAATTTTCATGCTGCCGCCATAGCCTTCCGCATCCCGCATTCCCGGGTCCAGAAGAATTCCCCAGGGACTGTACCGCTCTGCTTTTGATGTATAGGATGATTTTTTCCCTTTTCCCATGCTGCGCAGAAAATTTTCCCAGTCCTTCTGCAAAACATTGACTCCCAGGGCCACTTCCTTCTCCGGACTTATATTTTTCAGCACAGCCCGAAAAAATCCGGCTTCCCTGGAATAAGGGGCAGATCTCTGGTATGCGGGTTCTTTCTGCTTTTTGCAAAACCGCTGGTAAGCATAGTCCTGCCCGAGCATAATCGCCTTCTGCGGATTTCTTCCCCGCTGGTACACCTCAAGCGTGTGATAGTAAACATTGGCAGCACCCTTTTGAGCGAGATAATGATCGACCATTTTCCGGATGGCCTTCTGAAGACCGAGCACAAGGGAGTCCGCCTGTTTGCATTCTCCGGCATAGACCTGACCTTTCATGGACATAATCGCCGCCAGCAGCCCGGTAACTTCATCATTTACCGCACTGATTTCCGAATTTTGAAACAGGTTTCCCCTTCCATTTAAATGTGCGGCAAACCGGTTTGCTGCCTCAAGATCCTTTCCGGAACACACGACCGTCCCCGCCTTATGAAAAGTATTATCGGCGATACCTTTCCTGGCACTGCCAATAACCTCGTTTCTCTGCTTTATCTGTTCCCTCCAGGAATTTTTCTGCCCGTGATAGACCTGCTGAAAGCGGACATTCTGCTTTCTCGATGACTGGTAAATCATGCCCTCTCCGGAAAAAGAGGAAGCGGACGCCGATTGCTGCCGGCGGCCGCACTGCCGGGACAGGGCATCCTGCCCTGCAGAGAGTGAAGCGTTCGCGGCTTTTCCGGAAAAAGAGCCTGCCGCTGCTTTGGATAAGGAAGAAGACGAAAAAACCGGGGAAGCCTGGGTCAAGGAGGAAGATGAAAGACCCGCAGAAGAAAATGCTCTGCTGCCGTAGGAAACGGTGCTTCCCTGCGCGAAAAGGCTGCGTGCGCCCTGAAGCGACAGAGTCCGTCCGGCCGTCTGTCGGTAAAGGCTGGAAAAGATGCCGTCCATCACCGCAGTCTGCCCGTTCTGTTCTAACAGAATCGTAAGTTGTTCCAGATTCTGCTCCATAATTATACACAGCTTCTGGGCAAGCAGAACATCCAGGCGCTCCATCTGCCAGACCAGATTCTCCCCCTCTGCATATTTAAGGGCAGCTTCCAAAAGAGCAAGATACAGCTTCGACAATTCTGAAAGCTGTGCCTGCAGAGAAGTGCTAAACTCCGGCTGCCATTTCAGAAACGCTTCCCAGTCTTTTTCTGCCATTTCCAGCACCCATTCGAGAACCTCGTCCGCAGAACCGGCTTCTCCTGTACGGGGACGACGATGTAACTCCGAGAGCTGCGCCGTATCCCTGGGCTGATTTTCTTCGATCGGACTGACATCAGCATCATCCGACAGCAGTTTTTCTCTCTGCTCGACAATCTTTTGCGACGCATTCCGAAACAGCGCTTCACCAGCCTTCATCTCCGCCTGCTGCCTGGCAAGCTGAAACTCCTTCTCGGCATGGAGCGCCGGCTCGGAAGATGTGCTGGAGGTTTTTAATTTCGACATATCCTTTTCCTTTCTATGCGCGGAAAATCGTGTTTGTTACTGTTAAGATATATCGACGTAATCGAAAAAACTCTGATAGGATTTGCAATTAAATAAGAAGATAAACGATTTTTGCCCTTTGCTGTGAACCGGTGAACAGTAAGAATAAATCAAGGCCACCGGATTAACCAGCGGCCTTAACTTGTCGATTATTTTTTACTGTATCCATACTCCGTTTTCATCTACGGAATAGCCGTCAGGAGTTACGGTTCTGCGCAGAAGCCGTCCGCGTTTTCCATTGGGCATGGTTTCAAAATAATACCAGATCCCGTCAATCATGTACCAGCCAGTAACCATCCTTCCTTTGGTACAGTCAGAATCAGGATTTAAATAGTAGACTTCCCCGTCTTCATCGGTAAACCACCCCGTAAGCATCCTTCCTTCTGCGTCGAAGCGGAACCAGTCAAAGGCAGATTGTCCATTGCTCAGATTTGCATAAGGATTATAAGCCGCAATCCAACGATTGACTACCGGCTGATTATTGGCATCCATCAGTTTCCAGCTGCCATCCATATCCTGGTTCCAGGAACCGGTTTCTACATATCCAGGTACACGGGCACTTCCAATAATCTTTGTATCTCCCTGGTATCCTGTTGGCACACAATCGTAGATATTGGTGGTACTGCGCCGGGAACCGCCGCTGCTACTGCCTCCTCCGCTGCTCGTTGTCCTTCCGGTAACGGTCAGTTTTACCATAACCTGAACCGGCAGATAATCCTGACTTCCCTTGTAGTCTACGGTGAGATCTGTAGTTCCTGCGGCAAGGAGTGTTACGGTTCCCTGCGCATCTACAGAAGCCACAGTCGGGTCAGAAGAAGAATAGGATAAGCTTTCACCGTTGGAGAGAACTGCCTCCAGCGAAAAGCTGCCGTCACGCAAAGCTTTTTCCAAGACAAGTCCACATCCTACCGTCAGTATGGGCCGGGCCTTTTCAATCGTAAAGTTTTTCTTCACCTCACCGGTGTAATTTCCCTTTGCCCGAACGGTTACCAGGGCAGTTCCGGCGTGGAGGTTATTTTCATACTGCAGTTCATAGTCATCGGCAGTAATCAGGGCATCCTTGTCATCAACATAAACAACCGGACGTTTTTCAAGGCCATCATAAACCAGAGAAAGTTCATCCATAGTTACCATGTCCTCGGTAAGTGTTTTTGGTGTTACCGTTACAAATGCCGGTTCGGTCTTTTTTAAGTAATCCAATGTTTCTGCCAGGAAAATAGGATGTTCATTTTCACCGACATTTCCCACACGATCTTTTGGATTTTCCCAGTCCCAGTCACCATCCACTGCAATTTCTTCCAGCTTCTGACCATATACCGCCTGATAGCGGATATTGGATGGGGTAGCTGGATTTACGGCTTTTTCAATAGTGAAAAATACTGTAGCCGTTCCGGTATAATTGCCCTGACCGGTAATGATTACCGAAGCTTCCTTTCCGGCATGGATATTTTCACCATAGGTTACGGTGTAGTCCGTGTCTTTTTGCAGAATATTTCCATATACAGTAACGGTAGCTGCCGGTGTGTGCTGCGTCCCGTCATAAATCCATGTATTTTCTTCAAGTTTTATATGTTCATTACGAATAGCTGCTTCAACAATCTTAAATTCTTTTGTTACTGTGCCGGTAAAATTCTCTTTTCCTGTCAGAGTAACCGCTGCCGTGCCCCGCTCGGTGTTGTTCACATAGGAAATATCGTACTGGCTTTCCGGAACAATGCGGTCACGGTAAGTCACCGTTACCGACGGTTCCAGAGCACGTCCGGTATATTCATGCTCTTCATATTCCAGAGAAATCATGGAATCTTCCAGGACTTTAGGTTCTACGGCAACCGTCAGGGAAGCGGTTTTTTCATGATAATTCCGGCCTTCTGCCAGATATACATCAACGGTGTGTTCTCCCACATTGCCCACTTCATTTTCCGGCTGTTTCCAGGTCCAGAAAAGGTCATAAGGATCTGCCTTGGGGAGAGAAAGTTCCTTAAGCTGCTGTCCGTAAACCGCGGTTATCCGTGCCGGAGGTTCTGCCTGATAGTCCGCCTTGTTGATCGTAAACGGAACGATAACGCTTCCTTCATAATCACCCAGTCCGGTGACGGTTATCTTTGCTTCACCGGCATTGATATTATCCGTGTAGACAAGCTTATATTCTGTATTTACGGTAAGCAGATTTCCTGAACTGAGTTTCGTATCCGTTACCGTAATTGCTGGGGTAAATGCACTGCCATTATACGTCCAGGGTCCGGGATCAGTAATCTGTATATCGGTTCTGCTGATAGGAATCCGGGAAACAACTACCGGGAAGGTGGCGGTAATGCCATTGTAATTGGCAGTTGCGGCAACCTGAATGGTCAGTATGGCATTCCCCGGAGCAGTGGGAGTAAGGGCAACACCAGAAGCTGCGCCAGTCGCTGCGTCCGCTGCCGTAAATACACCTTTATTCCCATCGCTGTAAGCAATGGCACCATCTCCACGGCGGGTCACCGTAAAAGCAGACGCCGAGTCCCGGGTCATAAGGTTAATGGTTTCATCAGCTTCCAGTTTTCTGCCGTTTTTATCGGTTACGATCAGTTCAACGTCAGCCTTGTTAATGACAAAGTCTTTTGTACGGGTTCCTGAATAATTTCCCTTGCCTGTGATGGTTACTGTTCCTGTTCCGGCATCGTTATTATTTGCATAGGCCAATGTATAGTCTGTGCCTTCGACCAATGTCCGGTTTAATGTTTTGTCCACAAGCACAGGTTTTGGTGTTATCGCATGATCCGGATGATAAACAAAAGGAGCACCAGGAAGCTGTAAACTTATCGATGAATCGTCAATGGGTTTTGCAGTCACATTAATGGTTACAGGAATATCGTTTTTTTGCGTTTTTCCATCATTAAAGTTTGCCAGAGGTGTCTGTGTGCCGGCATTTCCCACAAATGCATTCGCATCCTTCCACTTCCAGTTTGTGTTGAACCAGGACAGCGGAGATGAAATCTGCGTCAGCAAAGTTCCGTACTGCGCAGTAAGGTTGGTTGGCGGCAGAATAAAGAAGGAAACCGTTTTGCTGCCATAATAGCCTAACTCTCCATGAGCAGTTCCCGTAACCGTCACATAAGCGGCTCCCGGGTTAGTATTTTCTTCATAGGAAACGGTGTAATCGGTGCCTTTTGTCAATATTTTTCCGCCTAATTCGACTGTAGGCTCAGGCGTATAGGTGCTTCCTGTGTAATCTACAGTTTCATTAAGTAAAGTAATTTTGGCTTTTGCAATCGAAGGAACTTCCTTAATTTCAAAATTTAATGTACGTGTGCCTGTGTAAACACCTTTGGCAGTAATGATTGCGGTTGCTGTTCCTGGCCGTGTATTGTTTTTATAGGTAATGTCATAAGTCTTATCCGGCGGCAATGTCTGTGTATCGCCCCAGAGTTGGTCGGTAATGGTAATTTCCGGTTCGACAGGCTGACCAGTATAAGGGAAAATGGCAGTCTGACCAGATGTAATACCGCTGAATGTTGGGCTAACACTGGATTCATTAATGTTGCGGGGGGTGGTGATTTTTGTGTAAATATATGCCGTATTGGGTATTCCATAATCCTTGTAATTGGAATTTGAGGATCGATATTTAATATAATATTGATAAAGACGACCATTTGGTTCAAATATAAAATCATCACCTGGCTGATTGGATCCTCCTGCAAGTCCTTTAATATCCCAGCTATTACTATTTCCAGTTAGCCCGTCTAATTGAGTTT
>VSOC01000108.1 GCA_009774615.1 Lachnospiraceae bacterium | reverse complement strand
GATTGACTTTGAGGCAGATAAAGCCATCGCGCCAAAAAATAATTACACCATTATCAATATGCAAAATTCGTCCCCCAACGATGCGGATAATAACGGAAAGTATGAAAATAAAGATTACCGCGCAAAAGAACAGGGCTTAGAACAGGCGATGCAGCAGCTTTCAATTACGATAGACAGCCTGTACCAGACCTTATTTGAAAAACAGGCCGCGCTGACCGCTGCCCAAACTGCCTTTGATGCCGCGCAGATCAAATGGGACGGGGCGATCCGCAAATATCAGTTAGGGATGATGGGACAGGCAGAATATCTGGGAGAAGAACTGGCTTACTGTGCAGCAGAGGCCGCCTGTAAGTCCGCCGATTTGGATATGACCCAGGCACTTTTAAATTATTACTGGGGAGTAAACGGGCTGGGGGAACTGACGGAGTAATCGGGCATTTTTTCATTTGCAGGCTGAGGGTTGTCAGGAGTAGAGGGTTTTAGCCCCAGCTTTTCAAAGGTAAAAAAGGAAAAACGTATATTCGGCATGAATGCAGGACGCTCAAGCAGCAGTTTCTGATAATCTTCCGGAGAGAGAATTTGCGATAGTTCTTCTAAGGAGGAATCGGGAACTGCAGTGAGAGCGTCTTTTGTTATACAGACTTTGGGATAAAGCACACACCACCAGTTATGGCCGCGGGCGGCACCGATCTTTAACTGGGCTGCTTCATAAGTTCCGGCAGGAAGGCGGAGGTTTCCATACGTTTTTTCCGGAAATTCGCACCAGGTAATTTCCAGGGAAACAGGATAGGACTTACCCATCTGGCGGATATAATTTTTTGTGTCGCTCTCCAGGTCTTCTTTATGTGTGCGAAGGAAGGATTTAAGGTCTTCTTTTGTGGGATTTTTCTGCGGGAAGCTTTTGGCAAATTCCTGGTAAATATGTTCAAGCAAATAGGATTTAACATTCAGCTTGATTTCCTGGTCTTTGGAAGAATTGCTGTTGGCAATAACATGGAAGCGCAGGATCTGCGGGGCTATGCGCCCGGCAAGGTTTAGCTGCTCACGTCGGATTTGCGCAAACCAGAGGCAAAGAGCGGACAAAAAACACAGGAGAATAAGAAATAAGTTTTTTTTCATGGAAACAGTAACGCTCCTTTCTTTTATATAATCCTTTTTTATCTAATCTTTTCCTCTTATGTAATCTTTTCCTCATTATGTAATCTTTTCTTTTATGTAATCTTTTCCTTAAATTTTGTTTTTGAAGCGAATTCGATTCTATTTGTAATTATGGGCAGATATGATATAATGTAAACATAGAAAATGCCCTGTGGATGCGTTTTTTTACCCGTCAGGGAAGTAACGAAGCGGAGAGTCGGCCCCGCTTTATCGGGCATTCTGCGTTTCCTTTGCTATGGAAGTCAGGGGTGTTTGACAGAGAAATGAGGAGAACGAATTATGGATAGATTAAATCTTGCAGTGATTTTTGGCGGACAGTCGTCGGAGCATGAGGTTTCGTGTATGTCGGCAGTAAATATTATTGAGCAGATTGATAAGGAAAAATATCAGGTTCTGCTGATTGGGATTACCAAGGAGGGGCATTGGCTGAAGGCAGAGCGTGCGGAGGATATTTCTTCGGGAACTTGGAGGGAAAGCACGGTGGAAGCAGTGATCCTTCCGGATGCGACAAAGAAGTGTGCGCTGATTACGGATATGAACGATAAGGACAAAAGAGTAACCCGGCAGCCTTTGGATTTGGTTTTTCCGGTACTTCACGGGCTTTTTGGGGAGGACGGAACTATTCAGGGGCTTTTGGAGATGGCTGGGATTCCCTATGTGGGCTGCGGCGTGCTGGCATCGGCATTGTCCATGGATAAATTATATACAAAACAGATTGCAGAAAAACTGGGCATTCGGCAGGCAGTGTATGAACCGGTGATGAAAGATGAACTGGAATCTGTCGATAAGGTTGTGGAGAGAATCGAAGCGCACATACCCTACCCTGTTTTTATTAAACCTTCCAATGCCGGTTCTTCGTGCGGAGTAAGCTGTGCCGCTTCCCGGGAAGAGCTGGTTCGCGGTCTTTATCTGGCAGCGGCAGAGGATCGCAAGATACTGGTTGAGGAAAAGATTACCGGTCATGAAGTGGAGTGTGCGGTGTTCGGCGGCGGAACAGAGCCGGTGATTGCCAGCGGTGTGGGAGAAATCCTGGCCGGAGCCGAATTCTATGATTATGATGCAAAATATCATAATCCCCAGTCCCAGACGATTACCGATCCAAAGCTTCCCGGGGATGCTGCCGAAAAAATCCCGGAAATTGCCAAAGCCATTTTTAAAGCCGTGGATGGTTATGGTTTGTCCCGCGTAGACTTTTTTGTCGAACCTGACGGAACAATAATCTTTAACGAAATCAACACCATGCCTGGTTTTACTGCCATCAGCATGTACCCTATGCTGTGGGAAGCCAGAGAAATTAAAAAACAGGAATTAGTCGAAAAGCTTCTGCGCCACGCCCGAAAGCGTGCGTGAAGAAAGTCATTTTCGGATACTTTCCAGCATTTTCCTGAAACGCCATAAGGAGTAAAGAAATGACAAAAGACGTATTAATAACCATCAGCGGAATGCAGATGATTGACGGAGATAACAGCGATATCGAAATGATTACCACCGGTGCCTACTACATGAAAAACGGAAAGCACTACATCACCTATGATGAGGTGCTGGAAGGTTATGAAGGAAAGATCCGCAACTTAATTAAAATCCAGCCTGACAGCATGGACATTATTAAATCCGGCTTAACGAATGTTCACATGACCTTTGAGAAAAATAAAAAACGCCTGACCTGTTATGCAACCCCCATGGGGGATATGATGGTCGGCTTAAGTACAAGAAGTATTCATGTCAGCGAAAAAGAGGACAGCTTAAATGTTTTGGTAGAATACTCCCTGGACATTAACTATGAGCATATTTCCGAGTGCAATATCCAGGTAGCCATCCAGTCCCGATCCCAGGCCCAGGTGCATCTTCGGTCGTAGGAACGGGATTTGCCGGTTTAAAAAAGGCCGTCGGTGTTCCCGGCAGCCTTTTTTCTGCATGATTCATACTATGCATTCGCGATTCAGCTTTTTTTCTTATCATTTTTTACTTTTTTGTCGTCTTTCTTTCCGCCGGCATCCTTATCTTTCTTAAACCGGGCAAAAATTCCTTTCTTTTTTGGCGGAGCCGTTTCTAACTTTCCGCCTCTTACACTCTTAATCTGCGTGATATAAATTCCGCTGACCACGGCCTTAACTTCTGTTTTTACCGGAAGCGTTGCAAAAACCTTTTCGTCGGCAATCAAGGTCATAATCTTTGGCCCGACCTTTGCCTTGACGATAGGAACCTTCGCCCAGGCCATATATTTCGGTGTCTGGTCTATCACCATCTTTGGCAGCCCTGACTCCTTAATTTTCATCTTCTTCTTATCAATAATCAGCATAGACACGACCTGTTCCGCCGCCTTTAACATCGACTGCTGCTCCATCTGCCGCCGTTCCAGCTTGCGTCCGAAATAATAGAGCACGGCCAGGATGATGATTAAAATCACCAGAATAACAAAGAGAACTTTCATAAATGTACTCATCTTGGGGAACCCTCCAATTCTTACGTGTGACAGACGATACTTCGCCAATTTATGCCTGCCCAATATCTAATCTAGTATACCATTTTATTGAAAAAAAGGCAAGCAAAAAATGCTTGACACCTTGACAACCATATGTTAAGATGGAATGTGCACTATTATGGCGGCGTGGGCCTAAAGATAGGCTTATTTTGCCTGAAAAGGAAATAATCATCATTAAATATCGAAATAACCAAGGCAGCCGTGAAGGAATCAAAAAAGCTGCCAACTAAGAAAACAGGGGTGAAACGTCATATGGAGAAAAGCAGGATGCGTCCGGTGAAGGCCGGTAAGAGCATGAGAATGAGCTTCTCAAGGCAGAAGGAAGTTCTTGAGATGCCGAACTTGATCGAGATTCAGAAAAACTCTTATCAGTGGTTTTTGGAAGAAGGACTGAAAGAGGTTTTTGAGGACATCTCTCCCATTGCAGACTTTGCCGGCCATTTAAGTTTGGAATTCGTGGACTTTAAGCTGTGCAAAGATGATATTAAGTACAGCATTGAGGAGTGCAAGGAGAGAGATGCTACGTATGCAGCGCCTTTGCAGGTGAAAGTACGTCTTTGTAATAAGGATAAAGCTGACGAGATTAACGAACACAAGATTTTCATGGGTGATCTTCCGCTGATGACGGATACTGGTTCTTTTGTGATTAACGGCGCAGAGCGTGTTATCGTAAGCCAGCTGGTTCGCTCCCCTGGTATTTATTACGGCATTGCCCATGATAAGGTGGGAAAGGAACTGTATTCCTGTACGGTTATCCCCAACCGTGGTGCATGGCTGGAATATGAAACAGATTCCAACGATATCTTTTATGTCCGTGTAGACCGGACGAGAAAGGTTCCTGTAACCGTGCTGGTTCGTGCCCTTGGATTTGGGACGAATGCAGAGATTCTGGATTTATTCGGCGAGGAACCAAAGATCCTGGCAAGCTTCGGAAAAGACCCCTCGGAAACCTATGAGGATGGGCTTTTGGAACTGTACCGAAAGATTCGGCCAGGCGAGCCGCTGAGTGTGGATAGTGCGAAAAATCTGTTGGAACTGATGTTTTTTGACCCCAGAAGATACGATTTGGCAAAAGTCGGAAGATATAAATTTAATAAAAAGCTGCATTTCAGAAACCGGATCAAGGGACACACCCTGGCAGAGGATGTGGTAAACACCAGCACCGGTGAGATTTTAGCGGAAGCGGGTACGATCGTGGATAAGGATCTGGCGGATAAGATTCAGAATGCGGCAGTTCCGTTTGTGTGGATTGAAGGCCCCACAAGAAAACAGAAAGTTCTTTCTAATTTGATGGTTGATTTAAGTTCCTATGTTTCCTTTGACCCGAAGGATGCAG
The DNA here is from genome assembly GCA_009774615.1 of Lachnospiraceae bacterium. Taxonomy (GTDB): domain Bacteria; phylum Bacillota; class Clostridia; order Lachnospirales; family Lachnospiraceae; genus Caccovicinus. The sequence continues at coordinate 7,859 of VSOC01000108.1, read as the reverse complement.
GGGTAACGGAGCTGGTATTTTATCCGGAACTGGAAAAGATGCTGGATGAGTACGGCCAGAATGAGGAAGAACTTAAGGATGTGATTTCCCGCAGTGTTCATCAGCTTGTTCCCAAGCACATTACGAGGGAAGATATCCTTGCTTCTATTAACTATAATATGCATCTGGAAGAGGATGTGGGAACGAAGGATGATATTGACCATTTGGGAAACCGAAGAATCCGTGCGGTCGGCGAACTTCTGCAGAACCAGTATCGGATTGGTCTTTCCCGTATGGAAAGGGTTGTCCGCGAGAGGATGACGACGCAGGATGTGGATTCGCTTACCCCGCAGTCCTTAATTAATATTAAGCCGGTGACGGCAGCCGTGAAGGAGTTCTTTGGAAGTTCACAGCTGTCCCAGTTCATGGATCAGAACAATCCATTGTCCGAACTTACCCATAAACGGCGTCTGTCGGCATTGGGACCCGGCGGTCTGTCCCGAGAGAGGGCCGGTTTCGAGGTTCGTGACGTACACTACACACACTATGGCCGTATGTGTCCGATTGAAACCCCTGAAGGTCCTAATATCGGTCTGATTAACTCGTTGGCCTGCTATGCCCGGGTGAACCAGTACGGTTTTGTCGAGGCACCTTACCGCGTAGTGGATAAGACCGACCCGATGAACCCTGTAGTTACGGATGAAGTGGTTTATCTGACCGCGGATGAAGAAGATAATTTTATCGTGGCACAGGCGAATGAGCCTTTAGATGAAGACGGCCACTTTGTTCATAATAATGTATCCGGGCGTTTCCGCGAGGAAACTTCCGAGTTCCAGAAAAAGAATATTGACCTGATGGACGTATCCCCGAAGATGGTATTTTCCGTGGCTACTTCTATGATTCCTTTCCTGCAGAATGACGACGCCAACCGCGCTCTGATGGGATCAAACATGCAGCGTCAGGCTGTTCCTCTGCTCCGCACGGAAGCTCCGGTTGTAGGTACGGGAATCGAAGGAAAGGCAGCGGTGGACTCCGGCGTGTGTGTGGTTGCGAAAAACGCAGGTACGATTGAGCGCTCCGCGTCGAATGAAATCATTGTCCGCAGAGATAAGGATAATCAAAAAGATGTTTACCGCCTGACGAAATTTAAGCGAAGCAATCAGTCGAACTGTTATAACCAGAAGCCCATTGTCTTTAAGGGGATGCACGTGGAAGCCGGAGAGGTTATCGCGGACGGGCCTTCTACGGATAACGGTGAGATTGCTCTGGGAAAGAATCCGCTGATTGGGTTTATGACTTGGGAAGGTTATAACTACGAGGATGCGGTTTTATTAAGCGAACGTCTGGTACAGGAGGATGTATACACCTCTGTGCACATTGAGGAATATGAGGCAGAGGCCAGGGATACCAAGCTTGGGCCGGAAGAGATTACCCGCGATGTTCCCGGTGTAGGTGAGGATGCCTTAAAGGATCTGGATGAGCGGGGCATTATCCGTATCGGCGCAGAGGTTCGTGCAGGTGATATTCTGGTGGGCAAGGTTACACCTAAGGGAGAAACCGAGCTGACCGCAGAGGAGCGTCTGCTTCGTGCAATCTTTGGCGAGAAGGCGAGAGAAGTGCGTGATACCTCCCTGAAGGTGCCGCACGGCGCTTATGGGATTATCGTTGACGCAAAAGTATTTACCCGGGAAAACGGCGATGAATTAAGCCCCGGAGTAAACCAGACCGTCCGCATTTACATTGCCCAGAAGAGAAAGATTTCTGTGGGCGATAAGATGGCTGGACGTCATGGAAATAAGGGTGTGGTTTCCCGTGTGCTTCCGGTGGAAGATATGCCGTTTTTACCCAACGGGCGTCCGCTGGATATTGTATTAAATCCTCTGGGCGTGCCTTCCCGTATGAATATCGGACAGGTACTTGAGATTCATTTAAGCCTTGCGGCAAGAGCTCTGGGCTTTAATATCTCCACCCCGGTATTTGACGGGGCAAATGAAATGGATATTATGGATACCCTGGATGTGGCAAATGATTACGTGAACACGGAATGGGAGGATTTCCAGGAAAAATATAAAGATACGTTAAAACCGGAGGTTTTCGAGTATCTGGGAAGCCATCTGGAACACCGCGCAGTCTGGAAAGGGGTTCCCTTAAGCCGGGACGGCAAGGTACGTCTGCGTGACGGGCGGACAGGTGAGTACTTCGACAGCCCGGTTACGATTGGGCACATGCATTACCTCAAGCTTCATCACCTGGTTGACGATAAGATCCATGCACGCTCCACGGGACCATATTCTCTGGTTACCCAGCAGCCTCTTGGCGGCAAGGCACAGTTCGGCGGACAGCGCTTTGGTGAGATGGAAGTTTGGGCGCTGGAGGCTTATGGTGCATCCTATACCCTGCAGGAGATTCTGACCGTGAAGTCGGATGATGTCGTGGGACGTGTAAAGACCTATGAGGCGATTATCAAGGGCGAAAATATCCCTGAACCGGGAATTCCGGAATCCTTTAAGGTATTGTTAAAGGAGCTGCAGTCCTTAGGTCTGGATGTCAAAGTGCTTAGGGATGATAACACCGAAGTTGAACTCAGTGAGAACATCGACTACGGTGATACGGATCTGCGCTCGATTATCGAGGGCGACCGCCGCTATCAGGATGAAGAGTCCTTTGCCGACTATGGTTATCAGGAGCAGGAATTTAAGAATGATGAACTGGTGACTGTTGAAGACGAGGATGATTACGAGGATGAACCCGACGCATATCTGGATGATTTGGAAGATGACGGATATGACGATTCGGATGAGGAAGAATAAGATAGAAGGGAGTATGCGCTCATGCCAGAAACGAATGAAACTTATCAGCCCTTAACTTTTGATGCAATCAAAATCGGCCTGGCTTCTCCGGAGAAAATATTAGAGTGGTCCCACGGCGAAGTAAAAAAACCGGAAACCATTAACTACCGAACCTTAAAGCCGGAAAAAGACGGTTTGTTCTGCGAGAGGATTTTCGGACCTACTAAGGACTGGGAGTGTCACTGCGGCAAGTATAAAAAGATTCGCTATAAGGGTGTGATCTGCGACCGGTGCGGTGTGGAAGTTACAAAAGCCAGTGTCCGCAGGGAGCGTGTCGGCCATATCGCTTTGGCTGCTCCTGTATCCCATATCTGGTATTTTAAAGGAATTCCTTCCCGGATGGGATTGATTTTGGATATTTCTCCAAGGACTTTGGAGAAGGTGCTGTATTTTGCTTCCTATATTGTACTGGACCCGGGGCAGACCGGGCTGCAGTATAAGCAGGTATTGTCAGAAAAGGAATACCGGGAAGAGGTGGAAAAGAACGGTTACGGATCTTTCCGTGTAGGAATGGGTGCGGAGGCGATCCAGGAACTTTTAAAGGCCATCGATTTGGAAAAAGATTCAGAGGTTCTGCGCAAAGGTTTAAAGGATGCTTCCGGACAGAAGCGTGCAAGGATTATCAAACGTCTGGAAGTAGTTGAAGCCTTCCGCAACTCGGGCAATAAGCCGGAGTGGATGGTGATGGATGTTATTCCGGTTATCCCGCCGGATATCCGCCCGATGGTACAGCTCGACGGCGGACGTTTTGCAACCTCGGATTTGAATGACTTATACCGCCGTATTATTAACCGGAACAACCGTCTGGCAAGGCTTCTGGAGCTTGGTGCCCCGGATATTATTGTCCGGAACGAAAAACGTATGCTTCAGGAAGCTGTGGATGCCCTGATTGACAACGGGCGCCGCGGACGTCCGGTAACGGGTCCTGGAAACCGTGCTTTAAAGTCCTTATCCGATATGCTTAAAGGTAAGCAGGGACGATTCCGTCAGAACCTGTTAGGAAAGCGTGTGGATTATTCCGGGCGTTCGGTAATCGTCGTTGGGCCGGAGTTAAAGATTTACCAGTGCGGCCTGCCTAAAGAGATGGCGATTGAGCTGTTTAAGCCTTTTGTTATGAAGGAGCTTGTGTCAAACGGCACTGCCCATAATATTAAAAATGCAAAGAAGATGGTGGAACGCCTTCAGCCGGAGGTATGGGACGTTTTGGAGGATGTTATTAAAGAGCATCCGGTAATGTTAAACCGTGCGCCTACCCTGCACCGTCTGGGCATCCAGGCATTTGAGCCGATTCTTGTTGAAGGTAAGGCAATTAAGCTTCACCCGCTGGTTTGTACGGCGTTTAACGCGGATTTTGACGGTGACCAGATGGCTGTTCATCTGCCGCTTTCGGTAGAAGCACAGGCAGAGTGCCGTTTCCTGCTTCTTTCGCCGAATAACCTGTTAAAGCCTTCCGACGGCGGTCCCGTGGCAGTGCCGTCCCAGGATATGGTTCTTGGCATCTACTATCTGACCCAGGAGCGCCCGGGAGCAAAAGGTGAGGGCAGTATCTTTAAGAGTGTAAACGAGGCGATTCTTGCCTATGAGAATAAAGCAGTAACCCTGCACACCCGTGTTACGGTGCGGGTAAGCAAGGTAAGACCTGACGGTTCGGTAAAGAGAAGCATTATTGAATCTACGGTAGGCAGGTTTATTTTTAATGAGATTATCCCGCAGGATCTGGGCTTTGTGGATCGCAGCATTCCGGAGAATGAATTAAAGCTGGAAGTTGACTTCCATGTAGGAAAGAAACAGTTAAAGCAGATTCTGGAAAAGGTTATCAATGTCCACGGAGCAATCCAGACCGCGATTACCTTGGATGATATCAAGGCCATTGGTTATAAGTTCTCGACCAGGGCAGCGATGACCGTATCGATTTCGGATATGACCGTGCCGGAGTCAAAGAAAAAGCTGATTGCCGATGCACAGGATACCGTTGACCATATTTCCAAGAACTTCCGCCGTGGTCTGATTACGGAGGAAGAGCGCTATAAAGAGGTTATTGAAACCTGGAAGAATACGGACGACCAATTAACTCACGATCTGCTGACCGGACTGGATAAGTACAACAACATCTTTATGATGGCGGACTCCGGTGCCCGTGGTTCCGATAAGCAGATTAAGCAGCTTGCCGGAATGCGCGGACTGATGGCGGATACCACCGGACATACGATTGAACTTCCGATTAAGTCCAACTTCCGTGAAGGTCTGGACGTACTGGAGTATTTTATCTCTGCGCACGGTGCAAGAAAGGGACTTTCCGATACCGCTCTGCGTACTGCAGACTCCGGTTATCTGACCCGAAGACTGGTTGACGTATCGCAGGATTTGATTATCCGTGAAGTGGACTGCTGCGAGGGCGGAGAGATTCCGTATATGGAGATTAAAGCCTTTATGGATGGAAGGGAAACCATAGAATCCCTGGAAGATCGTCTGACCGGGCGTTATATTGCTGAAACAATCACCGATCCGGAAACCGGAGAAATCGTAATTAAGGCAAACCATATGTGTACCCCCAAGCGGGCCAAGGCCGTTATTCAGGTATTGGAAAAGACCGGGCGTCAGTCCGTGAAGATCCGTACCGTGCTTTCCTGTAAATCCCACATCGGTGTGTGCGCCAAGTGCTACGGTGCAAACATGGCTACCGGACAGCCGGTGCAGGTGGGTGAGGCTGTAGGTATTATTGCAGCGCAGTCCATCGGTGAGCCGGGTACACAGCTGACCATGAGAACCTTCCATACCGGCGGTGTAGCGGGCGGTGATATTACCCAGGGTCTTCCCCGTGTCGAGGAACTTTTCGAGGCGAGAAAGCCGAAAGGACTTGCCATTATCACGGAGTTTGCCGGTGCAGTGGCGATTAAAGATACCAAGAAAAAACGGGAGATTACCGTTACCAATAATGAAACCGGGAATTCCAAGACCTATCTGATTCCCTATGGTTCCCGAATTAAGGTTCAGGAAGGCCAGTATCTGGAAGCCGGCGATGAGCTGACCGAGGGTTCCGTTAATCCGCACGATATCTTAAAGATCAAGGGTGTGCGGGCGGTACAGGACTATATGATCCAGGAAGTACAGCGTGTATACCGCTTACAGGGTGTGGATATTAATGACAAGCACATCGAGATGATTGTCCGCCAGATGCTTAAAAAAGTTAAGGTCGAGGAGAGCGGCGACAGTGATGTTCTGCCCGGCGTATCCATGAATGTCCTGGAGTTTAATGAGATGAATGAACGGCTGATTGCCGAGGGCAAACTTCCGGCGGAAGGAAAGCAGGTTATGCTCGGTATTACCAAGGCATCCCTGGCTACCGATTCCTTCCTTTCCGCAGCATCCTTCCAGGAAACAACCAAGGTGCTGACCGAAGCAGCAATTAACGGAAAGGTTGACCATCTGATTGGTCTGAAGGAAAATGTGCTTATCGGTAAGCTGATTCCTGCCGGTACGGGCATGAAGCGCTACCAGAATGTAAAACTCAATACGGATCTTCTCATGGAAGACGAGATTTTCTTTGATGAAGATGAAGATTTTGAGGATGAAGAAATTCTGGAAAATGATGCAGAGCCGGATTTGATGGAAGATGAGGATGACATCATCGACGAAGATATGGATGACGAAGAAGGGATGGAAGAAGTCCTGGATTTCGGTGACGAAGAACTGTAATACAGTAAATCTTCGCTGTAAGAACTGCATGATAAAGAGTAATGATAACGAACAGCAAAAAAGAGAACCTGCGGGGAAGAAACCCTCAGGTTCTCTTTTCTTAATCTTCTTATGTTAGTTTGTACCGGGGCCTCCTGTCTTTCCGGCAGTCAGGCCGTTAGAACTTGAAGGAGTGCCAGAAGATGAACCGCTCTGGGTATTCCCGGGACCTCCGGTAGAGCCGGGGGTCAGACCTCCTGAGGAAGAAGAGGGTGCATTGCTTCCGGAGTTTGTGTTCGGTGCAGTCGAAGAACCGCCGGGGCCGTAGGTGGTGGAAGAGGAGTTTGTTTGGCTGGTATTGCCGGAAACTCCTGGAGGATTGGCAACCACAGCGTTAACTCCTGCAGCATTCTGGCAGGAACCATCAACATTGAAAACATAGTTTGTGCCGTTAATATTCAGCGTTGTGTTCGCAACCATGCGGCCGGTGTTTGGATCGAGGTAATAGTACTTATTGCCGACCTGAATCCAGCCGGTCATCATATGACCTGCATTGTTAAAGTAGTAGTAGGCATTGTCAATCTCTTTCCAGGTGCGTGCCATCTTTCCGGACTCGGGGTCCATATAGTATTTATTTGTTCCGTCGCTGAGCCAGCGGGTGAGCATCTTGCCGTCAGAACTGTTTAGGTAGTAGTAATCGCCGTTAATCTCATTCCAGCCGGTAACCATCTTGCCGTCCGTGCCGAAATAGTACCAGGAACCGTCAACCTGCCGCCATGCGCTGACTACACAGCGTCCGTCATCACGGAAATAGTACCAGGCATTATCCATAAAACGCCATCCGATGTACATGGAACCGTCGCTTCGGAGATAGTAGTAATTATCGCCTTCCTTCAGCCAGCCCTTGACCATGGTTCCGTCCTGCCACATATAGTAGTATTTGCCCTCAACCTGAATCCAGCCTAAAGCCATCAGACCATTAGGATTGAAATAGTACCATTTACCGTCGATTTGTTTCCAGCCTAAGGTCATGTGACCATCGGAAAGATCCATGTAATAATAGCCGTCACTGGTCTGAATCCAGCCTTTGCGGGTAGTTCCGTTTGCTTCTATGTAAATCCAGCTGTTTCCCGATGCCGTCCATCCGGCAGCCATGGAATCCATAGCAGGGGCAAACATCAAAAGACCAAAAAGACCCGCTGCAGCGGCAGCTTTTCCCAAAGTGTGTTTCATTTATTTCGTCCTCCTTGTTCTGATAGGTTTGTAATGGATAAACCTGGTCACTGTTCATGCAGGTCTGCACACCTGCTGCACTGCATATGAACAGCAACTAAACCTATTCTAGTATAACATAAG
>VSOC01000107.1 GCA_009774615.1 Lachnospiraceae bacterium | reverse complement strand
TATTCTATCCGCAACGTGTTGGCTCCAGAAGCCATGACAGCCCTGTACTGCCGGTTATCCGTAGACGATGCCAACGAAGGGGACAGCAACAGTATCCAGAACCAAGAGTTAATATGTAAAGGGTGGTTTCTCCACCCGAATACATATGACTGCGGCTCATTTGTGGTAAATTGAAAAGCAGTTATAGGAAAGGAGCAGAAAAAGCCTTATAACCGCTAAAAATCAACACAAAAAGGAGCTGATATTTTATGAAATCTATCTTTGAAGAAATGGGCGGCACATACCGTCAAGTGGGTGATTATTTTATCCCAAACCTTGTTTTGCCGGATGGCGGCGATTATCAGATAGGCAAATACGGACGTATGCGCCGCAGCTATCTGAAAGAGCATCGAAAAATCCTCTACACCAACTATGTGGTAGAGGGAACGCTGTTCAAGCACTTAGCCGAAATCGACCAAACCTGTTATGAGCGTATGGAAATCATCGTATCCGCTATGTCGGAGCAGGAGGGCGTGACCGAGGCACTCAAAACGGCTGACCAAATGGAATGGGTACGCCGTAAAAACAACATCCGCAACCGTGCGGAGGAAATCGTCTTGACTGAACTTGTATATGCTTAAACAAATGCCCGTTATCGGCTATGTTGGCTGATAACGGGCATTAGCTTTTTAATGGAGCGAACAGTCACCTCTACAGTCACCTTGGAGATGACTGATAATGCCCAATAGCCGCTTATCCGCTGTATTCTGGTCACTAATAGGCAGTTCCGTTTTACAGGGTCACGCTTATTTCTTTGGTTTTGTAAATTTATACTTGCCTTTACCTTGCCCGATGATCGGTTCAATCAGTCCTGCTTCTTTCAGTTTATTTATGAGATTACCGGCAGCAGTAATAGAGATGTTCACGATGTCCATTATATCATTACGTCCAAATACTCCATCGAAGCTCATGTGGGCAAACAGTTTTTTTGCGTTTTCCTTAGTGTTCTTGTTTGCGTTCAAACTGTCAATCGCAGCTTCAATTAAAAGGTTTTCAGAAGCAATTAACACATTTTCTCCGTCAACTGCAACTTTTTCCGGGTCAATTAACACCTTTTCAATTGGAACATTGTAATTCAGATTGTAGAGCGTAGCAAAAAATGATGTGGGTGTCGATCTGAACATCGGCTCGACTTCGGGACGGTAATTGACCGCATGGCGATAATCTGCCTTGATCTTCTTGAAACCGCTGCCACGACGCTCCATAAAGTGCATACGGCTGAAAATATCAGCAATCACAGGGTTGCGACGTTTGGATGCAACATTGTCCGTATCAAGCTCTTGTACGATAGAGCCGTCAAACATTCCACCGGGGGAATATACTTCCATTCGGTCATCGAAAATATCAATGTGTACCTCGCTGCCGATCTCCATATAGTCACGATGTTATGCGAAGTCAATAGTTATGCAAAGTTGGTTCCAAATTCCACATAAAATCATGGAATTCGGAACTTTTTGCTTTGCATAAGATTTTACCAGTTTATAGGTTCTTTTTCAACCAGTCAATCAAATCTTCTTTTTCTTTTTTATTGTACTTCTTGGCTGTCGCCACAGATGCGCTATGCTTTTTCAACTGTTCTTCTTTAACCTTTGGATTCGTTTTCGCATAGATTTCGGTCGTGACCACTGAGGTATGGCCCAGCAGGTCGCGGATATAGACCAGGTTCACACCTGCCTCCAGCAGATGCATGGCCTTGCTGTGGCGGAAGCTATGGTTTGTTATCCTGTCCCTGAATAAGTCTGGGTGTCTGGCCCTAGCAGTTGACACATACTTATCTATGATGTACTGTATACCTGCACGGGTAAGCTTCTCTCCGTTGCGGTTCACAAACAAAGGCTCATCTGCATCCGTCCTGCTGTACCGGCGGATGTAGCTCCTGACAATGGCGGCGGCGTCCGCATTGACGGGGACGGGCCTTGTTTTGTTCCCCTTTCCATGAAGCTCTGCTACAACCGTGGATGAAAAACGGATGTTCCTGGGGCATAGGTCTATCAGCTCCTGCACCCTTGCGCCTGTCTCATATAGGAGCACCATGACAGTCAGGTCTCGCAGCTGTGCGTCTTCTTTCTGGTCCGGGATGGAAAAAAGCAGCCTTGTCTCTTCCACGCTCATGTAGTTCATCGGCTTCACCGGCGCTTTCTTGAATGGAACGGAAAGCACTTCCGCGCACTGCCCAAACCCGGCGGGATCCCGGTACTGGAGGTAGCGGAAGAAAGCATGGATTGCAGCCAGCCTCTGGTTCCTTGTACTTATGCCAATACCACGCTCACTTTCCAGATATGCAAGGAAGCCCTCTATCCTGGCAGCCGTGAAATCTTTGTATTCCAGCTTTTCGGGCGGCAGCCGGCATTCTGATTTATAGTATTCCATGAGCTGTACAAAGACATCTCGGTAAGAGCGGACGGTATTGGGGGAGGCTCCTGTCTGTACCGGGAGGTATTCCGCGAAATATTTGGTAAGATGGTAGGGAAAAGTATCTTTATTCACCGGAGCCACCCCCTGTCTTCGGGAACAGCCCCGGGTAGCAGGAATCCGACTGGGCGAGTATCCCTCCAAAGTGCTCCTCCAGCAGCCGCAGGTAATACTCTGTCTCGGTGATGTGCTTATGCCCCAGATACCTGGAGAGCAGCGGAAGCGAGGTATACAGGTCGAAGCCTTTTTCCTGCATCTGCTCCAGCGCCCTCACGCAGAAGGTATGGCGGACATCATGCAGGCGCTGGCGTCCCCCGTCAGGCTTTGGAGGTATCCCGGCCTCCGCCAGCAGCCAGCGGAACTTTCCGTAAAGCATGGACTCATTATAGCGGCTGTTCTTGGGGCCATGGAGGAAATGGCTTTCCAAAGCCGCATCCTGAAGATATTTCCTGTGGTATGCCCGCATCTCTTCCAAAAGGGAACTGGAAGCCACCACAATGCGGCTGACATCATTCTTTCCATGGAGCACCGTGATCCTGCCGGTCTGGAATTCGATGTCCTCCACTTTCAGGTTCTGGACCTCCGATTTCCGGAATCCACAGCAGTAGTACAGCAGCATTGCCATGCGGAATGTGTCGCTGTCATATCCGGGTACGTCCCGGCATAGCTTTGAAAGTGCCAGGAACATCCTGTCTGCCTCATCCCTGGAGAAGACATACGGGATGAAATCACTTTTAAAGATCCGTGTGTCGTCGTGCCCTGTATAGATATCTTCATATCCGAGCTGCACGAGATAAGCGGCAAATCCACGGATGGCATTCTGGCGCTTCTGGGTTGTTGTCGCCTTCTCCTGCGGCCTTGGCGCTGTCCAGGCATCGTACATCTCCCGTGTGATCCTTACTTCCTGTATTCCCATTTCAAGAAAGAAAATGTCCATCTCCCTGAGCCGGTAGATGAACGGGTTATGGAGTTTATATCCCTGCCCCCTTTTATAGGCTATGTATCCCATGATCTGCTCCCTGAAAGGACCCTTGAACTGTGGGAGCCCGTTTATCTTTTTCACCTTATCAGACATTTGGCACCTCCAGGGAGATCTCTTTCAGGTGGGTCTCGTCCACCGTAAGGTAGGTTTCGGTCGTCCTGGTGCTGGAATGCCCCATGATGTTTGCGATCGCGCTGATAGGGACATTCTCAGACAGAAGGTTCGTCGCCAGGCTGTGGCGCAGGGAATGCGGCCCATGGTGCCGCCCTTCATAGCGTATCCCTGCGGTCTGCATGCACTTCTCCACCATCCGGAACATGGAGGATGTGCAGGTGTATCTTGTATAAGGGGCATACATTGTCACAAAGATGTATTCCGGGTCGGCGCTTTCATGGCGCCCATTCCGGATATAGTCAATCAATGGGAACTTCACTTCGTCAAGGAGGGGAAGCGTCAGCAGGTTCCCCGTCTTCTGCTGAGCATAGGAAATGGTTCCTTTTTCCCAGTCGATATCGCAGAAACGCAGGGCAATGACGTCGCCCACCCTCATGCCCAGATAGGCAAGCAGGCAGATGGCTGCATACATGCATTTCCCGGAAGGGGTCTGTGTATCCACACAGGAAAGGAGCTGCTGTATCTCATCTTTGGAATAATAGGAAAGCAGCTTGCTGCGGGGATCCTTGCGGATCAGGGGGAACATCTGTCTTCCCGAAAAAGGGACATACCTTTTCTCAAACATCCAGTCATATGCCTCCCGGAGGTTGGTCCTGGTGACACGCAGGGTTGCAGGCGCATAGCTGGCCAGCGAGGCGATGTATTCATGGACCGTATCGTGCCTGATCTGGGAAAGTTCTGTGATACCGGATTTTTCAAGATATTCAAGATACTTTGTAAATGACCAGATCTTACGCTCCCGGGTCTTGCGTCCGATGGGCATGCAGTTGACATGGTCAACAAACTCCCGGTAGACCGCCTCATAAATCAGCGGGATCTGCGTAGTGGAGCCTCTCTGGTGGGTCTTCTTGTAGCTGCCGAACTCATGGAATTCGAACAGGATAAGGAGCGGACGCCGCAGGACGGTCTGGAACCGGGAGGTCGTATTGTAATAGTCGAACCCAAAACTCTCGCGCACGAACTCTACCGCCACAGGAACGGTAATAACTTCAATCCCCTGCTTGCTGCAATAACGGCCAAAATGTTCAAGTATCCACGTAGTATCTTCGAGCCTGGCCTGGCTGTACCCGTCTGAGCGCATCTTTTCGATAAGTGCTGATGTCACAGCGGGTAAATCTTTTGTTTTCATCATGAAAACCTCCTTAAGTTTATTTACAACGGATAAGTGATATCAGTTGCCTCTTGAAGGTATCATGATTTTATGCTAAGTTAAAGTAAGAAAAAAGCCCTTGATTCCTATCAATCAAGAGCTGACTTTGCATAACTATTAACTTTGCATAACACAAGTTATGGAAAGCTTTCCATAAACGATGAATCAGCGCATTGACAATGACCTCATGTACTGCCTGTTCGGGGTATTCGGGCATCTCCACCCGTCCATTGCCGGTCTTTTTCCACCGTTTTTTGGTATTGTTCTTAACGAACTCGGTGCCATTCTGCAACAGAGATACCAATGAGCCGCTGTATTCCTTATCATCAAGTGCTTCCATAATGCCAGAGGCTTTGTCCAAGCCGTACCAACGGGTGCAGAACAGGCGAGAGTGCCGCATCGGAGACTCGTCCGCCAACAACACGCCTGCATTGGTCAGCATATTGTTTTCATCAACAAGCTCAAAAGAAACAAAATCGGAATCCGTCAACTCTGTACCCGTTCTCATACGATAAACGGAGCGCAGTTTCGTAAAGGCAAGCGATTCAAATGAATAACGGGTAGAGAGGCTGTCAAAAGACGTATTGCTTCCACGCAAAACAAGCCGCTTCAAATCTACCGCACTTGCAGGGACACTCTCATTGCCGATGCGAACATAGGCTATTCTATTACCATCGCCCGTGTAGTAATAAGGCGTTTCCTGCCCGGACAGAACTCGCAATACAACGAACGCTTTGCCGTCCTCTGCGTGGATTTCCAAAATCACTTGTGGGGCAGGATCCATTTTGGTTTTGATAGCTTCGCTAATCTTCTCAGATACACCCTTTGCATCATCTAACCCGACGAGAACTTCATCGTTGGACACACCGAAAAACAATGCACCGCCGATTCCGTTGGCAAATGCGCTTACGCTTTTTAACCAACTTTTGGGCTTACGTTCTTCGAGCATTTCTTTCTTATCATATTCCGTAGCTTCGCCCATAAAATCAGATAATTTCATATCGTTAATACCTCGTTTCCTTTCCCATCATTCTTTCTTTTCCTTCGTTCTGCTCTTATAAACATTATACTTATTCTTACACTGAGGGCTGCAAAATACCGCACTCGGTCTGCTTGCCACAAAGGTCTGCAAACAATGCTTACAGATGCGGATGGGTTTTTCCGTGTCGGTCAGCATAAAGCTGAACATCATTTGTATCCCAAGCATAAGGGAGTGAAAATCCCACACAATCGTCGGCTTATCCAGTAAAGCAATGCGGTAGGTCGGCACATTGCCGCCGAAGGCTTCCATGCCCTGCTGCATCAAAAGCCGCTGTTCGGGGGTCATCGTGTCGTAATCCTCGTAGAACAGCACAGAGGTCAGATAGGTAAAGGCAATATCAATGAACTGCTGCTTTATCCACTCATAAGGCTCAGCGTATTCTCTCTGGAAACTCATATTGACCGCCATCGGCTTATCCGTCATAGTCATGGCAAGTGCCATCATCGCACGGTCATTCTGTATGTTCCACATGGATTCCACTTCACGCTTGACCACATCCGGCTTAACAAAAGGAAAGAACAAATCAAGATAGTCCATTGTGTCCATGGATTCTTCTTTGATAAAATGATTTTTCGGCAGATATACGGCCTCATAATCCATAAAGCTTGGTGTGGTAGGCAGTGCCGTCATAAGGCCAAGCAAGCCGTACTTGACTGCAAATATCTGAATTGCCTTTTGTATCTCTTTCGGTGTTTTCTTCTGCGATTCCATGCGGCCAATGTCAATGGCGTCCAGAATCAGCCGCTGATATTCACTCAGCGGATCATAAATGCTGGGCTGCGCCGTTTTTGTCGGCGTAAGGTACAGAATGCCATTTTCCGCCGTTTTCCATTCATATTCACTATATCGCACCCAATGGCAACTGGTGCGTTCAAATAAATTCTTCATATTTTCACCTGCGCTTCCAATCTTCAATCCCATATTTGACTAAGAGCTTTTGAGCCTGTTCCATACCGCTTTCGGTAATGTAAACGGATTTGGAACGGGATGGATGGTTGCCCTGTCTGATGTAATCTGCATCATCCAGTTCATTCAGAATATCGAAGTCATATCCTTTCCAAGCATAAAAATCAGTTGCTTCGTCAAATTTCTCTCCCTGTGCAAATCGGGAAAGGTATATCAGCATCATTGTCAATTCACGCATTGCTTCATCCGTATTGATATTAGCCATATTCTTGCCCTCCACTATGTATTGTAACCGATATTGTCTATTATTATATTACGCATTGCTTCTGTTTTCAATATCCACGCCATTTTCGCTCAGAAATTCTTTTTCGAGCAAGGTCAAGGGCTGCTGTATCTGCACTTTTTCGGTAAGTGCGGCGAGCAGCTTTTTTCGTATCTTTTTGAGCATCGTGTTTCGCACTTTGCGGATGTTACGGTCAGACTGCCCACGAATAGTGGCCATTCTGACAGAACTATACTGCCGCAGTGCCCACAGGAACATAAGGAATTTGCTATCTTCGCTCAATTCCCGCAGGATATTGGATATATCCCCATCCGTCACAAGCTCGTGGATGTCGTAAGGACAGTAGAAAATGGAATCTACGAAATCACCTTTGCGTTCCAGCTTGGACAACACATCGTTGAGAGTGTCGGGAAAGTACAGCCCGTCTTCGGCTGCTCCATGGTCAAGGGGAATATCGTCACCACTTCGATATAGCTCGTGATAGCGCTCCTTGCGCTGACGGTTGGCATCGAGCCGATCATACCACGCCACAAGGTTTTCGTAATCTTTGAGCGTTCGGGCAGAATCCTCCAACCGTTTCAGAGCCTGCACCCGAAGCTCACGCTTTAAGAGTTTTCGTTCGGGCTGATCATCTCCGGTATCGTCCCCGTCATCCTCTATGGGATGTTCCTCTGCATCGGCTTCCAGTTCGTCAATGAGCCGCTGTTCCTTGGCAAGCCTGCGTTGTGCCTGCTCCTGTTCTTCGGCTTCTTCATCCTCAATACTGGAAAATGTTACTTGTTCTCTTCGCTTCTTTCGGGGAGATTCATCGGGATCGGCTTCATCGGTGATATCTTCCTCGTCATCCCAAAGGGCATTTTCATCTTCTTCATCTTCGTCTATGTAATTGGGAGCGTCCGTGTCGTATTCATCATAATAATCAGTAGCTTCATCATAAAGATTGTCATTTTCGTATCGCTTGGGTTCGTCGTACACCGCAGGAACCCCCTTCAAAAATATTTTTCAAATTTTCTTTGATTATTCGAAAAACAGTTCCGCTAAACACCCAGTATTTCTCCTATTAGTGAGGAAGTAATACATTCTGTCCTTTATTATATTACTTCCAATACTAAAGAAAGGAGGAAACTGCCTATGAGCAAAACCTATCGTGAGCTGACAGGAAAGGAGAAAAGACAGATCAAAAAGTTAGTTGTCTCCAAGCGTGCCAACTACGACAAGGAATACGGCTGCCTGCCGCTGGACTGCAACTGCTATATGCTTGGTATCTGCTATACCAACAGTGCCCTGTGCAGATATTTTCGGGAATCTGTACTGCCCGAAGCACCGAAGCTGGACGCTGTATTCAATCACGCACCAACGGTCAACTGCAAGCTGTGCGGCAAGCCATTCCTCATTGACGGGAAACGGGTGTACTGCTCGAAACGCTGTGCCACCGAAGCACGCCGCCAGCAGACCGCTGCCAGAGTGCGTAAGCACCGTGAAAAGCAGAAACAAACCACAATGTAATCGTTTTGCCCTCGGAAAGCCTTGTACCGCAAGGCTTTCCGAGGGCATTTCTGCATGGGTAAGGGGTTTATCCCTCTTGTCCTGTTTTAACCGCACAAATGGTTACAGGGAATCGGAACTATCAATAGTATACTCGAAATTTATGAATTATTCAATCTATGGAGGAGATTTGCCTATGGTAAAAAACGAAAGCAAGAACTTTGCTTATACCACCCACCGCATCGGTGGCACAACCTATAAAGTCAAGGTCGTGTTTAACGAAAGCGGTACGGAAACGATGGAGGATAAAATTTTACGGATTATTCGCAATGAAGTTCACACAAGCTGCGAAAAGCATGATATAATGGACGCACCACAAATGAGTCGACAGTCTGAAAGGAGCGCATCATGAGCGTGAAACAGACTGTGGGACAGGATCCCAATAAAATTACGGCATTGTACGAGAGACTTTCCCGTGACGATGATCAGGTTGGCGATAGCAACAGCATTGTCCATCAGAAAAAATACCTCGAAAGCTATGCCCAGCAGAGAGGTTATACGAACTGCCGTCACTATACGGACGACGGCTGGAGCGGAGGAAATTTTGAGCGTCCTGCGTGGAAACAGCTCATTGCAGATATTGAAGCAGGCAAGGTTGCCCATGTTATAGTCAAGGACATGAGCAGGGCGGGTCGTGACTATCTGCAAACAGGCTTTTACACGGAGGTGTTCTTTCGTCAGCACAATGTACACTTTGTGGCGATTGCCAACAGCGTGGACAGCGACGATCAGAACAGCAACGAATTTGCTCCTTTTTTGAATATTATGAACGAATGGTACTTGCGAGATTTAAGCCGCAAACAACGCACCGCCATTCGTGTCAAGGGCGAATCGGGCAAGCCCACCACCAACTGCGCCATCTACGGCTACAAGAAAAATCCGGAGGACAAGTATCACTGGCTGATTGATGGGGAAGCGGCAGAGGTTGTCCGCCGCATCTTCCGGTTAACCATCGAGGGCAAAGGCCCGTATGACATTGCCCGCATCCTATTTGATGACAAGATCGAAACCCCTGCGGTCTATGCTGCAAGGCAAGGCCGGGGCGTTTGGAAAAGCAAAGAGGAATTTCCCAATCCTTACAACTGGAGTGGCTATATCGTCGGGAACATCCTTGCAAAGCCGGAATATATGGGGCATACGGTGAACTTCCGCTCCCACAAGCAGTCTTACAAGGACAAAATCCCGGTGATGAATCCCAAAGAGGACTGGCTGATCTTTGAGAACACCCACGAAGCCGTCGTAGATAAGGAAACGTGGGAGCTTGCACAGAAGCTCCGAAAGACACCGAGACGCCACGATACACTTGGCGAGGCCAATCCCTTGACGGGACTTCTGTTCTGTGCCGACTGCGGAGCGAAGATGTATAATCAGCGCACAAGAGGTTCCGACACCAAGCCTTACCCCTCCGATGCGTATGAGTGTTCCACCTATAAACTGGCGGGGCAGAAACGCTCTGCCGCCTGCCGCAATCATCATATTTCCACAAAAGCACTCCGAGAACTGATTTTGAACACCATCCGCACCGTCAGCACCTATGCCATTTCCAATCAAGACGAGTTTATGGAAAAGGTACGCTCCGCTTCGCAGATCAAGCAAAAAGAAGCTGCAAAGGAAACCAAGCGCAAGCTAAACAAGGATAAGAAACGTATTGCTGAGCTTGACAATATCATCAAAAAACTCTATGAATCCTTTGCCATCGGACGCATTACCGATGAACGCTTTGATACCCTTCTTGCCGAATATGAAGCCGAGCAGAAAAACTTGCAGGCATCCGTGGAAGAAGCCGAACAGCGGGTATCCTCTTTTGAGGAAGATACCGCTCGTGTGGAGCAGTTTATGGAGCTTGCGAGGAAATACACCGACTTTTCCGAGATGACCACACCAATGATTAACGAGTTTATCGATAAAATCATTGTCCACGCTCCCGAAAAGGTAGACGGTGACAGAGTGCAGGAGGTTGAAATTTATTTGAAGTTCATCGGGCATTTTGAGTTTCCAGCATCGGAGCTGACCGAGGAAGAAATCAAGCGGCAGGAGTTTTTGAAGAAAGAACGTGCCCGTAGCCGTGAACGCTACCAAAAGCTGAAATCCGGCGAACGCACCGTAGGCGTTCCCATCACGCAGACCTGCAAGTGCTGCGGCAAAACCTTTGAAGCAAGGTCAACGGCAAAGCTGTTCTGCAATGCGAATTGCCGAGCAAAGTATTACCGGCAGGAAGCGGCAAAGGAACGAAGCCGTGAGATCACCTGCGAGCACTGTGGCAAGATTTTTACTACGACACGAAACAGCGTTAAATACTGCTCTGATGATTGCCGGTATGCGGCACAGATCAAGCGGCAGGGCGAACGGAAGAAAGCACTGCGGGAAGCAAAGCACGAACAGGCACCGCCTGAGAACGAACAAAAAACAGCATAATGATATTTGAAGCGGATTGATGTATGTCGATCCGCTTCTTTCATTTTCAGGTGGACATTTTGCCCAACACCAAAACTATCAAATTTTTTGTATCGCCGCAAAGCGGCAGAAAGGAAACACTATGAATTTTACGAACAACTACAACACCAATCCCATCATCATCGGTATCGACCACGGCTACGGCAACATCAAGACTGCCCACTGCTGCTTCAAGACGGGCGTTGCCGCCTACGACAAGGAGCCGACCTTCAAAAGCAATCTACTCATCTATGAGGGCAGATATTATCTCATCGGAGAGGAACACAAGGAATTTATCTCCGACAAAATGACCGACAGCGATTATTATATTCTCACCCTTGCTGCCGTTGCCCGTGAACTGAACATCCGCAAGCTGACCTCTGCCTGTGTTCATCTTGCCGCGGGACTTCCTTTGACCTGGGTGAGCGAACAGAAGGACAGCTTCAAAGCGTATCTCCTGCAGAACGACATCGCCGACTTCACTTTCAAGGGCGTTGACTATCATGTTGATTTTGTCGGTGCAGATATTTTCCCGCAGGGCTTTTCTGCAGTTGCTGACAAGCTCCGTGAGTTCAAGGGTATCAATATGCTCTGCGATATTGGCAACGGCACGATGAACGTCATGTATATCAATGAGTGCCGCCCTCTTGCGAAAAAGTGCTTTACCGAGAAGTACGGCACCAATCAGTGTATGCTTGCCGTGCGTGAAAATCTGATGAAGCAGTTTGGTGTGTCGGTGGATGAAACCGTCCTTGAACGTGTGATCCGTCACGGCGCGGCAGACATCAGCCAGCGTTATCTGACTGCCATTCGTGATACCGCAACCGAGTATGCAGAGGGCATCTTCCGCAGACTGCGTGAGCATGAGTACGATCCCGAACTGATGCGCCTGTATGTGGTAGGCGGCGGGAGCTGTATTCTCAAAAACTTCGGCAGCTACGATAAAGACCGTGTAATTATCAATGACGATATTTGCGCTACCGCAAAGGGGTATGAGCTGCTTGCCGAGCAGAAGCAGAGCAGAAAAGGCGGCATCGTATGAAGCAGATCTACACAACCACTCTGCGCTTAAACCTTGCGGATGAGGATGACCGACGGGCCTACGAGCATTTGCAGAAGATGGACAAAAAGCAGTATCGTTCTTACAGCAAGGCGATTGTTACCGCTATCAATGACCACTTTGAACGACAGGCACGGCTTGCTTCTGACCCCTATCTGGAAAACCGTGAAAAAGAGGATGCTTTTCTCAAACGGATAACGGAAGCCATTGAACAGGGCTTGCGGTTTGCGCCCGTCGGTATGCTCCCATTCACGCCGTCTGCCGCCGTTGAAGCTCCATCTGTTGAGGATGACGAGAATATTTCGGCGGCATTGGATTTCGCTGACAGCTTCTGATACTACTTTTGCCCTCGTTTGGTATTACAGTAATACCAAACGGGGGCATTTTTGCTACTACGAAGATTTACAGAAAAAGCGTGATACCAAACGGACGGATATTTAGTATCTGTATGCTACCAAATAACCTAATTTTTACTACCACAGGAGGATTTTCTATGACCACAGATGAGAAGAAATTACTGCAAGCCAAGCACAGATTGGAGGAAGCCGAGATGCGTGATCGCAATAAAGAGCGAAAAGCAAGGACACGACGGTTGATCCAGGAGGGAGCGATTTTGGAAAAGGTCTTTCCGAGCGTTGTTTCCTTAAACCTTGACGAATTGGAGGACTTTCTATGCAGACTCAGACGATAAACTTGAGACGGGGGGGCGTTCGGGCAACCGAGCGTCCCGTTTCTTTTATCCCGAAGGGCGCATTATCCGAGATTTTTAATTATCCGAGGAAATTCTTAAAAACCTTTTGTATGCGGGGGTTCATGCAAAAA
>VSOC01000106.1 GCA_009774615.1 Lachnospiraceae bacterium | reverse complement strand
CTACGGACCAAGGTGTCGGGGGTTCGAATCCTCTCGCGCACGTTAAAGGTGATTTATCATAGAAAAGTGATGAATCACCTTTTATTTTTTGTGGATGTTGTGTGTCAAAGATTGAAAAGACATATCATCCATGCGCTGGCGCAGCGCTTTATAAAATCGCACTTGTCCAGGATTGTTTCCACGACTGCCATGCCTGAAGCCGGAATCACACACTTTGCAGGCGTTAAATAAATCTGAGATTCATGGATTAAGGTAAATAATCTGGCCTACATGGATAATCAAAAACCCAGGTCGGAAAAGTCATTAATCGGCATTAGAATCTTTGTCTTTGTTGATAAGAATGGAAATCTTTTTGATAAGCGAGCATTAATCAGAAATCTGGATAAATCGGATTTAAAAGTATCTGCTCTCCATACGCAGCATTTTGTAACTAACCTGGTTAACCATTCTGTCCAACTGGACGTTGTGGCTACGGATGCTCAAAATAAAACGTATAATATAGAAATTCAGCGTGGCAGTAGTGGGGCTGGAGCCAGGCGTGCAAGGTATCATAGCAGTATGCTGGACATCAACCTTTTAAAAAAGAATGAAGATTTTGAAAAGCTTCCTGAAACTTATGTTATCTTTATTTGTGAGGAGGATGTGTTAGGGGAAGGAGAACCATTATATCAAATTGAACGCTACATTTTGAAAAACAAAAAACCTTTCAATGATGGTTCACATATCATTTATGTCAATGCATCTTATCGTGATAATTCAGCATTAGGAAAATTGATGCATGATTTTTATTGTACAGAACCATCTGACATGTACTATAAACTTTTAGCAGATAAATCAAACTATTATAAAAAGAATAAGGAGGGATTACATGCCATGTGTGAAATTTTAGAAGATTTAATCAAAGAACGTAATGTAGAAATTGCATCTCATTTATTAGATGAAGGAAATTTGTCTACAGAAGTAATTGCAAGATGCTGTGATTTAAGCATTGAAGAAGTAGAAGAATTAAAAAAGAAAAAAGCTTCTTAAATAGGTTTATGTAGCTGTGCTATAGTAGAGATGGGGAAAGCCAGAGAAGCGGCCTACCTTCAATAGTTATAGTAGCTTAACTTCTTGCGAGGTCAGCCGTTGCTACTGCTAATAGTGACGGCTATTTTTTACCCTTAAAGACTGTGTAACACAGTCCAATAAGGGCGACAATAAGCGTACAAAACAGAAATAAATTTCCGTATGTAACCATGGTTAGACCCTCCGAAGATGGAAGGTAAGCCGCTTTTGTTTCTAACATTTGTCACTTCTTATTGAAAGAAGATGTAGTAAAATAGCAAACAAAGAGGGTAAAAGGAAGGAATTTCAGGAGATGAAAAAGAAAACGTTTAATCATTTGATGGCAGGATTGGTGTTGTCCTGCGTAGTTTTGGGATTGACAGCTTGTAAAAGCGGAGGCAGTTTAACCGGCAGTCTGGCCAAACGAACAATCAATACGATTTCGTCCGTCTTAAAAGACAATAAAGATGAAAAATCTGCCGATGATGAAACCGGAGCAGAAGGGGCAGAGGAAGAAGAAACGGGAGAAACAGGAAAAGATATTTCCGGGGAAAGTACAGATAAGGAAGATGGTACAGGTGAAAATGCAAACTCCCAAAATGCAGTCAGTGAAAGTCATGCCAAAGAAAAAGCAGCACAGGAAAGCCTGATAAATACAGCACAGGCAGAAGAAATTTCCAGGGAATTGGAGATTTATCTGGAAAAGCCGCCGCTGTATTCGGATGTATATTGGACAAAACCGGTGATTATTACAGAATATGATGCCATTCATGCCAATAAAGAAAATTATCCGAAACTGGCACAGGCACTGGAGGCATATAATGCAGAAAGCGCAGCGGCAGCGGCAGCCTGGGAGAATGAAAACAGGGCGGCAGCTGCGGCAGAACGTGAAGAATATGGTGAAGATTATCCGCCCTATACTTTCCAAAGGGATTTCTCTGTGATGAGGGCAGACCAATATGGTGTTGGCATTCTATGCGAAGATTATTGGAAATTTGGCGGGATGACGTCGTCTGTGGAATATACGATTCGTGGAAAGAATATTGATCCGCTGACAGGAAAAGATTTGGCGCTGGAAGATGTTATTGCCGATATTCCTCAGCTAATACGCGCTTTAATTGATGAATATTATATACAAAGACCGGAAGAAAGCACCTATATGGGTTATTTGGAGAATGCGGAAGAAATTATTGCCAGTCAGTTTGAGAAAAATCAGCCAGAGGAGAATCAGCCGGTTTGGGTGCTGGGGTGTCAGGGAATTACTTTTTGCTATAATCCGGGCATTCTTACCGAAGGCAGAGGTTATGTAGAGATTACTCTGCTCTATGAGAAATATCCGGAATTATTTAAAGCGCCTTTTAAAAAAGAACCGGAAGAATTTGCGCTGTATGATGAAGGCGGAAGATGGAACGCAGATATTGATAAAGATGGGGTGTTGGAAGAAATCTATATCCTGGATGCTCCTGCGGAAATCATGAGTAATGAAATCCGATTTTTCCTGGATGGTGAAGAGTGTTTTATCCAAAAAGAGGAATATAATTTTCTGGGAGATAAGTATCTGCTGAAAAATAAAGATGGAAATTATTATATCTATCTGGTAACCTCGGAAGTCGATGAGGTGGGCCGTGTCCTGGTTTTTACACTGACAGAAAACGGGGTGAAGTATCAGGGGGATGTTTTTGGCTGGATTACAGGTTCTTTGGTTACTAAGCCCAGCCATTTTAATCTGGGTAATCGTATTGGGGTGCTGAGTAACCGTATAGCCTATCAGCATTATCATATGGGAAATGACGGTATGCCAAAAGCCGATGAAGAGATTTACTATTTCCCGGGGTGGGATGAGGATATCGATGAGGATTTATGGACCTGGGCCATAACAACAAAAAAACCTCTTCCTGCATGGAAAATTTTGGAGGATGGAAGCATAAGCAGCACAACTGAAAATATCCCTGCAGGTGTAAAATGTTTGCCGGTGAGAAGCGATGAAAAAACCTTTGTCGATATTCAGGCGCAGGATGGAAGGCGCTGGCGTATTGACTATCATATCAATGAGGACTGGACGCGCACGATTTGGGGTGAAGATGAAAACGAATATTTTTTCGATATCGTTTATGCAGGATAGAAAGTGCTGGCTTTTGCAGGCTACAGTGAACACAGGTAGGTGGTAAGCATTGCAGCTACCGTGAATCATGTGAATACTTACCCTTTACCTAGTATTTTTATGCAAAAACCATTCGCTGCCTTGATTTCTTTCTGCGGATATGCTATAATGCTAAAAGTTTCTGTTGTTTTGTACAGAACATGGATTGCGAAAAATAACATGGATAGTGGAGCAAAGGTGCAGTGAATTTTTCGTTTACTGCGCCTTTTTTAGAGGATATCCGCAAAAGTTTATCATCCATACAAGGGGGAATTTTATGACAAGGTACATAGCAAAGCGATTGGGTGTTGGCGTGATTTCTTTATTTATTTTGGTGACGGTCACGTTTTTTCTGCTTCATGCCATCCCGGGAGGGCCGTTCAGCCCGGAGGATAACCGGAATGTTCCGCCGAAGATTCTGGAAAAGATTTCGGAACAGTACGGTTTAAACGACCCGGTGCCGGAACAGTACGCCCGTTATCTGTCAAATCTTCTTCATGGAGATTTCGGAACTTCATTTAAAAAACAGGATACGACAGTGAATGAACTGATCAGCCAGGGTTTTCCGGTTTCGGCGCGTGTGGGTGCCTGGGGAATTTTAATTTCGCTGGCTGCGGGGATTCTTTTAGGAATTATCGCTGCGGTAAAGCGCGGGAAAATCCCGGATATGATTGCCATGGTCATTGCAACCATCGGCGTTTCGGTGCCCAGTTTTGTAATCTGTGTGCTGATGATGTATGTATTCTGTGAAAAGCTGAAGATTCTGCCTTCTTATGGTTTAACTTCCTGGAAACATTATATTCTTCCCGTATTCTGTATGGCATTTTCTCAGATTGCCTATATTACCCGGTTAATGCGTTCGAGTATGCTGGAAACCATGCGTCAGGACTATATCCGCACGGAAAGGGCGAAGGGAACCCCGGAGTATCTGGTGATTTCCCGCTACGCCATGAAAAATTCCCTGCTTCCCATTATTACCTATGTCGGCCCGATGGTGGCGGCGCTTTTAACGGGTACGTTTATTATCGAAAAGCTGTTTTCCGTGCCGGGGCTGGGCAGGTATTTTGTAACGGCGATCGGCGACCGGGATTACTCGGTGACACTGGGGCTGACAATTTTTGTAGGAAGCCTGATTATTTTATGTAATTTAATCGTGGATATTTTGTATGCGGTGATTGATCCGCGGATTAAGATTGATAAGTAAGTAAAGCAAAGAAAAATGAGGACGATAGAATGACAGAGATAAGTGCAGGAACCGGGACAGGCCGGTTTCCCGCGGGAACGGATATTCCCATGGAACTTTTAGAGCCGTTAAGCGAGGCGGAGAAGGAAAAGGATGTAATTGCCCGAAAAAGCCAGTCCTATGTGAAGATGGTCTGGGGCAGGTTAAAGAAGGATAAGCTGGCGATGTTTGGGCTGGTCGTTCTGTTTTTGATGATTGTGTTTGCGGTTTTTGCACCGATTTTTTCTCCCTATGATTATGCACAGACGGATTTTTATCATCTTTTGGAATGGCCGAGTAAAGAGCACTGGTTCGGCACGGATAAGATGGGCAGGGATATTTTTATCCGCACCATGTACGGCGCAAGGATTTCGCTGACCATCGGCTTTACTGCCGCCTTTGTCAATATGATTATCGGCGTGCTCTACGGCGGAATTGCCGGGTATTTCGGCGGGACGGCAGATTTGATTATGATGCGGATTGTGGATATTCTTTCGGGGATTCCCAGTTTGATTTACCTGATTTTAATTATGATGTTTTTGGGCAATACCATGAGCAGCATCCTCCTTGCGATGTGTCTGACCTTCTGGATTACAACGGCGCGTATGGTGCGCGGGCAGATTCTTACGCTTCGGGAACAGGACTTTGCCCTGGCAGCGAAGGTGTGCGGGCTGAACAAGTGGCAGATTTTAATTCACCATTTAATCCCCAACAGTATCGGTACCATTATTGTTACGGTGACTTTTTTAATTCCCAGTGCCATCTTCCAGGAAGCCTTTTTAAGCTTTTTGGGGATTGGGATTCAGGTGCCGCAGGCAAGCTGGGGAACCCTGGCAAATGATGCGATTGAATATTTATTCACCTGCCCGTATCAGATGTTCTTCCCGGCGGCGGCGATCAGCCTTACGATTTTTGCGCTGAATTTTATCGGCGACGGACTCAGGGATGCACTGGACCCGAGATTAAAGAAGTAGCCGGCAGGTTTGTTTGTGAAAAATTTCCTGCTGCGGTAAACCATGCAGACAATAACCATTTCTTTGACATGATAGAAGAGTTAGGAGAGCAGTTTTGACTTCGGATAATGTTTTACTTCAAATTAAAAATTTAAAGACAGGATTTCACACGGGCGACGGTTATGTGCAGGCGGTCCGGGGCGTAAGCTTTTATGTGGATCGCGGCGAAAGGCTGGGCATTGTGGGTGAGTCCGGGTGCGGAAAGTCGGTGAGTATGCTTTCTATTATGCATCTTCTGGAGGACAATGCCGACTTAAACGTGGACGAGATTATGTTTGACGGCGAGGATCTGGCGAAGAAATCCGTAAAGGAGATGCGAAAATACCAGGGCAATGAGATTTCTATGATTTTCCAGGACCCTATGACCAGTTTAAACCCTTTGTTTACGATTGGCGAACAGATTTGCGGCCCGTTAAGGCGGCATTTGAAAATGAGTAAGGCCCAGGCTCGGGAGAGGGCGCTTGAGGTCTTAAACCAGGTGGGGATTCCTGCACCGGAAAAGAGGATTCACCAGTATCCGCATGAGCTTTCCGGCGGGATGCGCCAGAGGGTGATGATTGCCATTGCCATTGCCTGCAATCCCAAGCTTTTAATTGCCGATGAGCCGACGACGGCGCTGGATGTGACGATCCAGGCGCAGATTCTGGAACTGATGCAGAAGATGCGAAAGCAGTACGCTATGTCCCTGATTTTAATTACCCATGATTTAGGGGTGATTGCCAGTATGTGCACAAGGGTGATTGTGATGTACGGTGGAATTATCGTGGAAGAGGGGGATGTGCGGGATATCTTTTACCGGACGGCCCATCCCTACACGAAGGGGCTTTTGGAGTCCATCCCCAAGGCAAACGGGGAAAAGCTGGTGCCGATTTTCGGGACGCCGCCGGATTTGTTAAATCCCCCGGCAGGCTGTCCGTTTGCTGCCCGCTGTCCCTATGCGATGAAGCTCTGCCATGCTTATCAGCCGGAACTGGGCGAGGTCGAGGAAGGGCATAAGAGCGCCTGCTGGCTTCACCATCCGCAGGTGAAAAAGAACATCGAGGTTCCTGATCTGGCAAAACGTAAACGGGCAGGGGAGCTAAAGGCACAGGGTAAGGAAAAAGAAGGCGGGGTGAAGCTGTCATGAGTATTAGCAGTAACCGGGAAACTTGCCTGGAGGTAAAGAACTTAAAGAAGTATTTTGAATTAAAGACCGGGTGGTTTCAGAAGCCGAATATCTTAAAGGCTGTAGACGATGTATCGTTTTCGATTGCCAAGGGAGAAACGATGGGTCTGGTGGGGGAATCCGGGTGCGGAAAGACCACCATCGGGCGGACGGTTCTTAAACTCTATGAACCGACGGACGGGCAGATTCTTTACCAGGGTGCAGAGATTACGCGGCTGAAGGATAAGGAGATGCAGGCATTCCGGCGGAAGATGCAGATGATTTTCCAGGACCCCTATACCTCGCTTGATCCGCGGAAAAATGTTATGGACATTATTGCCGAACCAATTCGGTTTATGAAACTAAAGCAGGGAAAGGATGTCGGGGACAGGGTTCGCGAACTGGTGGAACTGGTGGGCTTAAAACCGGACCATATCAACCGCTATCCGCACGAGTTTTCCGGGGGGCAGCGGCAGAGGATCGGTATTGCCCGCGCCCTGGCGGCAGAACCGGAGTTCATCGTCTGTGACGAGCCGATTTCGGCGCTGGATGTTTCGATTCAGGCACAGATTATCAATATTTTAGAGGAACTGCAGGAAAGGTATAAGTTTACCTATCTGTTTATCTCGCATGATTTGGCGATGGTTCGGCATATTTCCAACCAGATCGGCGTGATGTACCTGGGGAATCTCTTAGAGTATGCCCAGGCGGATGAACTTTACGAAAATATGCTGCATCCCTACACCAAGGCGCTGATTTCGGCAGAACCGATTGCCGACCCGGATCTGGCGGCGGCAAGCCAGAGGATTGTGCTGGAAGGGGATGTGCTTTCACCGATTAATCCAAAGGATGAGTGTCCGTTCTGCTCGCGCTGCCCTTATGTAAAGGATGTGTGCAGGCAGGCAAAGCCGGAATTAAAGAAGGTGAATGAGAAACATTATGTGGCATGTCATCTGCTGTAAGCGGACGGGTTACTGAACATTCGTTTCTTTGAACGTGTGAACAGCAACGAAAACGCAGGTAAACGCTAATCCGGCGGAATAAAAAAGCGCACCAGGCGGTATCTGCCGCTATTGCGATAAATGAAAAAACAGGAGGAAACAATTATGAGAAAAAGATGGTTATCAATGGCTTTGGCTGCTGTGATGACAGCTTCTTTACTTGCCGGCTGCGGCGGCGGTGGCTCCACAGCGGCTACGACGGCAGCAGGGGAGGAAACGACGACGGCTGCCGGTTCTGAGGCAGGCTCCGAGGCAGCGGGCGGTGAGGAAACACCGGCAGGAGAGGAAGCAGCGGATCGGGGAAACAGTATCGTTTATGCGATTGATGCTGAACCGGAAACCTTAGATCCGGGGATGTGCAACTATAATAAGTCATCTGCAGTGCTTTTAAACCTGTTTAACGGCTTATATCGTTTTTCCGATGACGGAAGTAATGTAGAACCGGCGATGGCAGAGGGCCACACGGTTTCCGACGACGGTCTGGTTTATACCTTTACCTTAAGGGACGGCTTAAAGTGGTCGGACGGCTCTGCGCTGACGGCTGCTGACTTTGAATATTCCTGGAAGCGCGAACTTGACGCTGAGCTGGCTTCTCCGGCAGCATGGAATCTGTTTGATATTGTGAATGCAGAAGAGTACAATAACGGCGAGTGCTCTGCCGATGAAGTCGGTGTAAAGGCCGTGGACGATAAGACACTGGAAGTAACCTTAAAGAATCCAACCGCATACTTTATCAGCCTGACTGCTTCGGCAAACTGGGCACCGGTAAAGAAGGATGTGGTTGAAGGTGCGGATTCCTGGGTAAAGAGCGCGGATACCTATGTGTGCAACGGCCCGTTTATGCTGCAGGAGATTAAGCCGCAGGCAGGCTACACCCTGGTAAAGAACCCGGAATATTTTGATGCGGAGAACGTAAAATTAGACAGCGTGGAGATTGCTATTATTGAGCAGGCGGAGGCTGCATTGTCCGCTTATAATGCAGGCGATATCGATGTTATGATTGGGAATTCTGTAGGAACACAGGCGATGGCGCAGTATCAGGGGAGCGAAGAACTGAGCGCCCATGACTTAATCGGAACCTCTTACTTTGACTTTAACTGTTCAAAAGACTATATGACGCCGGAGGTAAGAAAGGCGCTGTCCATGGCGATTGTAAGAAATACGGTCAATGACGTGGCAGTTCCTTCCAAGCCCAAGTCTGCATTTGCCTTCGTTCCTTATGGAATCCCTTATGGCGATGATGCCACTCCATTCCGCGATAAAGTCGGTGCAGAATTAATTAAAGAGGATGTAGAGGCGGCAAAGCAGCTTCTTGCCGATGCCGGTTATCCAAACGGCGAAGGTCTGCCTACCTTACAGTTTATTATTACCAATACCCAGGAAAATAAGGATAAGGCGCAGGTAATGCAGGCCATGTGGAAGGACAGCCTGGGCGTAGAGTGCGAGATTGTTACCTTTGAGTCCAAGGTATACTGGGATGAGCACGGTGCAGGAAACTTTGATATTGCCTTTGACGGCTGGACCGGGGATTACTTAGACCCGAATTCCGTATTAAATATCTTTAACAAAGGACGTATGGAAAAGGAATGCCGCTGGCAGAGCGATGCTGCATTAAAATATGACGAATTGTTAAATAAGGCAGCAGCAAGCGCAGATAACAATGAACGTATGGAAATCTTTACCGAGTGCGAGCAGATCTTAATGGATGAGATGCCGGTACTTCCTCTGTACTACCGGAATACCATGGTATTATCCAAACCGCATGTCAAGGGCTTTACCGTAGACTTTGGCGCACATCCATTGTTCAGATGTGTTTCTGTGGAATAATATCGGCAGAAAGACTGCGGCAGTGTGATCCGGCTGCGGTAAGACGGTAAAGCTGCTGCAGGAAGAGAGGAAAAGTTATGCAGGAAATCATTTACCCCGAACGGTTGAAACGGGGAGATAAGGTCGGGCTGGTTGCACCGGCCTTTCCTGTTTCTAAGGAGCGGACAGAACTCTGCGTAAAGGCCATCGAGGAACTGGGGCTTAAGGTGGAACTGGGAGCGCGGATGGAGCAGGACGGATGGATTCTGGAACATTTTAAAGAAGGAGATCGCCGGAAATGGGCGGGGGTGAAGGGGTATCTGGAAACCTTTTACCTGGCAGGAAGGCCCGAGAGCCGGGCAGAAGATATTCACCGGATGTTTGCTGACCCGGAGATTAAAGGAATTATCTGTGCGCGTGGCGGCTATGGAAGCGCACAGGTGATGCCGTTTCTGGATAAGGAAATCGTTGCAGGAAATCCGAAGATTTTTCTGGGATTTTCGGACATTACCAATATCTTAAACTGGATAAATCAGTCATGCGGGTTCGTGGCCTACCATGGGCCGATGGCTTCATCCAATATGGTTGATCCGCCGATGGATGCCTATACAAGGTCGGCGCTTGAACAGGCAGTGTTTGCGGACTGGGAGGAACTGGAATTTAAAAACCCCGAGGGCGACGAACCGGAGGTGATAGTGCCGGGAAGAGCCGAGGGGCGGCTGGCCGGGGGCAATGTTACCGTCTTTGCCCGGACACTGGGAACCTTTTATCAGCCGGATGTGCGGGGAAGGATCTTGTTTCTGGAAGATGTGTCCGAGCAGGTGGCTTCCCTGGATATGTATTTTGCCCAGATGGAAAATGCGGGAATCTTTGACCAGGTAAGCGGAATTTTATTCGGTGATTTTAATGAATGTGAAAATAAGTATGAGGAAAGCTATAAGGTGGAAGAACTTCTGCGGGATCGGTTTTCTTCCAAAAAGATTCCTGTACTTGCCGGTCTGCGCTGCGGCCACCGCGCCGTAACCGGAACCCTGCCCATGGGTGCCTGGTGCGCGATGGACGCGGAGGCGGGGAAGGTGAGGTTTTTACGCCGGTAGGAAGCCGTGGCGTACCTTAACGATTTCCCCGTTTTTCATATAAACTCTGGGAGGCCGCCTGGTCAGCCGGGATACGATATCATTTTTATTCGTTTCGGCGAGAAGGGCGGCTTCCTGAATACTCATCGTATTTCCGGTTCCGTCCCCGTAGATAATGACCTCATCGCCCACCTGGGCTTTAGGAACTTCGCTTAAATCAACCATGCACTGATCCATGCAGATCACCCCTACAATCGGAGCCCGTTTTCCATGGATGCTAACCCAGCCTTTTCCCCGAAGGTTTCGCGGATAACCGTCGGCATAGCCAAAGGGGAGGGTGGCAATCCGGGTGTCTTTTTCGGCCCTCCAGGTAAAGTCGTAGCTGACCCCTTCCCCGGCCCGGACGGGTGAGATATGGTTAATCCGGCTTTTCATGGAGATGGCTTGAAGAATATCTAATTCTCTCTTATGGAATCCTTTCAGCCCATAGAGAATTGCCCCGGCCCGAATCCCATCCATCCGGTACTGCGGATAATCCACTCCCGCGATAGAGTCGGCGATGTGCCAGCAGGGGATGTGGATTTTTCTTTTTTCCAGCGCTTCCCTGACGGAAAGAAAAAGCTGAAACTGTCTTTCATTGGTGGTATCGTCTAAGAGAACCAGATGGGTAAAAATCCCGTCAATAAGGATGTGGGGAAGATGCGCGATGGCTTCTATCCGGTTAATACTTTCCTCATTGACCAAAAATCCCAGGCGGTGGAAGCCCGTATCAATTTTTATATGGATGTGGGCTGTCTGCCTGTGTTTTGCCGCCGATTGACTTAAAGCGGCTGCCTGTTCAAAGGTATCGATGGTCTGGATAAGGTGATACTGTAAGACATCGTCAAAATACTCGCTCCGGGTAAGTCCCATCAGCAGAACAGGGTAGTTTGGGAAATGCTGCTTTAACTCTATTCCTTCCGAGAGCGTGGCAACGCAGAGCAGGTCGGCACCATTTTCCATAAGCACCGGGGCAAGGGCAACAGCGCCGTGACCATAGGCGTCGGCTTTAACTACGGCACCGATGGTTGTGCCGGGCCCGCACATGCTGCGGATGGCGCGGATATTATGTTCTATGCGATCGAGATTAATTTCGATATAGGTTTCCCGCAGTAAACTTTGATGTTCCATAAACGATTTCCTCCTGTGCAGGTGATAGGTTACTGTTCATAGGTTCACAGCAATGATTATTTCATCAGACATTGGCTTTGGGGTGCCGCAGTGTATTGGTTAAGCGTTTTTCTTTGGTAATCAGAATCTTCCGGTATAAGACCTTTGCTGAGGATAAGGGCAGGAACAGGAATCTAAAGAACCTTTCGCATAAACATTTCCATCGGCTGTTCTAAGGGTGTGTTATTCAGTAAAAGAGCGCCGCATTCGATATAACCTAATTTTCGGTACAGATGCTGGGCTTCTTCATTCACCTGTGTGGATAAAAGAACCATGGAATAGCCTTGTTTTTTCATCTCTTCTTCCCATGCTTTCATTGCTTTTGACGCAATTCCCTTATTTCTGTGGGTTTCTATAACATAAATAAAATTAAGGAAGGGAAGATTATCCCATAAAATACAGTAATGCATAAGTCCTACCCGTTGATGTCCCTCCCGAAAAATATATCCCGTTTTTGTACAGACGTGGTTTTGATACTGTAATTCACTTAGATGAGCATCGATTCCCATGGCAAAGTCCTTGTCCGTTTCCTGCATAAGCTTCATATCGAATTTTTCTTTTGCCTGTCTGGCTTGTTTTTGGCGTTCCCTTCGTTTTTGTTTCGCCCGTTCTTCCCTCAGATAAAGCTGATGTCTTTCCGCGAGAAATTCATAATAATACCGCTCCAGTACATTTACGGCAATTCCTCTGGTGTAATAGGTGTGTGCAGCAGATGAAAGCTGTTCGTCGATGACAGCGTAGGAGCCGCTGATGGAGGGTTTTCCTGTTTTTGAGGAAATAGTAAACACATTGTCCTGACACACGATCTGCCCGACATGGTAGTCTGGGGGAAGAGGGAGGGCGCTGCTTTCGATTTCGGAAATCCGGCAGCGGTCACCTGGCTTAACATCTGCGGGAATCAGGTACAGCACTTCGATGCTCTGTTTTTCTTCATTCATTTCCCAATCTTCTGCAGCCAGGATTCCCGAGGAAGAAATACAGGCCCGGGCTTTTCCTACAGCGATAATATTTTCATGTTCATCAAGGGCTGCGAGGATTTCTTTTTCGCCAAGAAAGAGAACATTGGAGGATTTCCATTCATTTTTACTTTTTAAGAGTGCGCTGATAAAATCCATATCTGCTACCTTACTTTCTTTGTTCATTGTCTGTGATTGTTGGTTATGATTGTTTTATTATACAGCACCTGTCTGTAAAATGGAATTGTTTTGGAATGATAATTTTTGGATGATAAATTTAGAATGACAGCGAAGAATGACGGTAATGGAATGACGGTGATAAAAAAAGATTGTATGTGAAAGAAAAACTATGGTACAAT
>VSOC01000105.1 GCA_009774615.1 Lachnospiraceae bacterium | reverse complement strand
CTGTTAAGATATTATTGCATATTTTATAAAAAAATGGAAGAAAAAAGTATATGGTTATCAAAGAAACATTGTACTAGTTCCTTTGTACCCCCTTTTTTTACAATTCAATTCCTTTGCCCAAAATGGCTGTAAACCCGCATAAATGCTATGTTTTTTGACAAAGGAATTTTTCACGTTTTGCAGGGAACTTTACAGATACGAAAGCAGACAAAGATAGCATATTAAAAGAAATCCGACAGGTTGAAATGGAACGCAGAGATGTACCCTATAGCCTGCCAATGGATGACAGCTACAAACGAATGCAGTATGTACGCTATGCTGATGATTTTCTAATTGGGGTAATCGGGAGTAAAAAGGACTGCGAGATAATCAAGAAAGATATTGCAGAATTTTTATGCCAAAAACTCGGACTTGAATTATCACAGGAGAAAACACTTATTACACACGGACAGAAAAAAGCCCGTTTTCTTGGGTACAGTATTTATGTCAGAAAATCAAATCTGCCGAAAAAAGATAAACTTGGCAGAATGATACGGAATTACGGCGGACGCATTGTACTGGAAGTCGAATCCTCGACAATCAGAGATAAATTACTGTCACTGAAAGCAATGAAAATTACCTATGTTGACGGTAAGGAAATCTGGAAATATAAAGCACGGTACAGCATGAAGGATAACGATGATTTAGAAATTCTGAGAACCTATAACTCGGAAATCAGGGGCTTTTATAACTATTATTCTATTGCTAACAACAGTTCTATCATTAACAGCTTCAAATATATCATGGAA
Source organism: Lachnospiraceae bacterium (assembly GCA_009774615.1). GTDB lineage: Bacteria > Bacillota > Clostridia > Lachnospirales > Lachnospiraceae > Caccovicinus. The sequence continues at coordinate 12,594 of VSOC01000105.1, read as the reverse complement.
TACAGTATGTACAAAACATACGCAACAAAATACCGCACCACGAAGCATAATATGATAGAAAAATACCGTATCAATAAGGATTTTGGTGTGAAGTACCAAACAAAAGATGGTAAAGAAAAAGTCTGCTTATTCTACAACGAAGGTTTTAAACGCAAAGACGTTAACAGAAATGCTGATGTAGACAACGTAACTGATAAGAGATTTTATCTTGGAAGGACAAGCTTGATACAGCGGCTGGAGGCAGGCAGATGTGAACTTTGTGGGGATGAAAATGTACCGATAGAGATTCACCATGTCAGAAAGCTGAAAAACCTGAATGGTAAGAAATTCTGGGAGAAATTCATGATTGCAAGGAGAAGAAAAACACTTGCACTCTGTCATAACTGTCACGTTGATTTACACAATGGAAGATTAGACTGAGTTATTTTAATGGAGAGCCGTGTGCACTGAGAGGTGCAAGCACGGTTCGGGGGCGAGTACTTGGAAAACTGCCACAGTAATGCGGTAAGTCGCTGGGTACTTAGCCTACAACAGGAAGGAAGAATCCTACGACAAGGCAATCAAAACAAAAAAGTGAAGATTTTTCGCTATGTGACAGAAAATTCATTTGACGCATACCTCTGGCAGATCCTAGAGAATAAGCAGAAGTTTATCAGCCAGATTATGACCAGTAAATCTCCTGTTCGTGCCTGTAAAGATATTGACGATACAGCATTAAATTATGCCGAAGTGAAAGCATTGGCTACCGGAAATCCCTACATTAAAGAGAAGATGTCCTTAGATATGGAAGTCAGTAAATTGAAGCTGATGAGAGCAAACTATAACAGCCAGAAATACCGGCTGGAAGAACAGATTGTACGGAGTTATCCGGCACAAATAAAAGCACTGAAAGAACGGATTACCGGGCTAAGTGACGATGCATCGGCAGCAGAATTGGTTTTGGATAAAGATAAGTAGAAAGAAGAGTTTTCTATAGAAATCCAAGGAATAACTTACACGGATAAAAAGCAGGCGGGGATTGCGCTGATGGCGGCCTGTACCGGCCTTGCTTCATCAAAAAATGAGGAAATGATTGCTTCTTTCCATGGTTTTAATTTATCCGCTTATTTTGAAAGCTTCTCCCAAAAGTTTATTTTGACCATTCGCCGGAGATGCAGTTATCCGATGGAGATGGGCAGTGACCCATCAGGAAACATCCAAAGGCTCATAAACCTTATGGCAGGGATTAAGAAAAATCTTTCGGAAGCAAAACAGAAATTAGAAAGCGTAAAACAACAGTTTGCAACGGCACAGAAGGAAGTGCTAAAACCATTTGCAAAGGAGGAAGAACTGAAAGAAAAAACAGCACGGTTAGCTGAACTGGATGCTTTGCTTAACCTGGATGATAAGGAAATAAGCGAAGTTTTAGATACGGAAAACAACGGACAACAGGATGCGGAAACAAAAGAAAATGAAGAGCAGGTTTTCGGTAAAAACAGCCAGGAAGTATCGGATAAAGATAAAAAGGAAGAACCAATATCAGAAGCGAATCGGATGCAGCAAGGGGAGCCAAACAGAAAAGATGAAAAGGCAGAAATACCCCGCAGGGAAAGTGAAACCGTTAAAGTTTTTGATGGAACAATAACGGATTCCGATGAAAATAATAGGATTCCTGTAGAAGCAAAGGAGCATATGCCTAAAAGTCGGACGACCTATCACGAACACCGGCTGCTTACCCTAAATGATTTAAAACAGATACAACGGGAGTATGCGGAGAGAAGGATGGCCAGACAAAATCTAAACAGACAGAATTCTGTAAAACGGGATGGATATTCCCGATAATTGATAACGGATATGCTGCAACCTTGACTATGATTAATGATTTAGTAACGAATAATAAAAGCCTGCGGTATTCGTTAATCGGATGATACAGCAGACAAAGAAAAAGGGAAAAATCAAGGAAAATCCAAGGGAAGTAAAGCCGGGGATAATTCCCTGCTTAACCGCCCATCAGAATGGACGGCAAAGAATATTGATGAGGTAGCTGCAGCGGTCAGGGAAGATCCGCAGTCAGAAAGTGCAACTGTGTTTTGGAATGTTTATTGAGGCCCGTTCAGCAATATTCCCTGTAATGAACCGCTTCGCTCCATCATCATTAAGGCCAGGAAATCCTATTCCACTTATTATCCTATTCCCGAAGAAGAATACCTGGGGGATGTTATCGCGTTGATGGGAGAAAAGCTGCTTTCGGACTGGATGCTGGAGAAGGAGAGCCTGGAGGATTATATTCGCTGCCGGTGCTGCCCAAATGCAGACTATGGGCGCTCTATTTTAAAGGCGCATGGCAATAAGGTATATTCCCTGGTTAAAGATAATGGTCATGGTTTCTTTGAGGTATATGAAATCAGCAAATACAACATTAAGGCGCATCCAGAGTGTACCAGAAAATATGTCAACCAGCAGCTCTTACCCATAAGCGATGCCGTCCAGAAGGAAAAAAGCGGCCAGACTTATGGCCCCTGTATTGCGGCACAGGAGGACGGATTTTACCGGATTGAACAGGAGTCGGTTCACAACTGATTGATGAAACAATGCAAAATCAGTGAATATGAACTGCAGATATGTGAACTGATTGCCGCCCATGGAAAGTATATTAATTCCAGAAGCGTAAAGGAAATCAATGAAACCGTTGTTATTCCTGCCGGAAACCCGCCGATGACGCAGAAAGAACTGTCTGTGCTTAACCATCGCGTCCATGTACGGGCGCGTCGTTATTATACGGAAGCCATAAAAGGGTTAAGATAATCTTTTGTCGGTTTCTTTTTTTATCCTTATTTTCTGTTTAGCCATAGTTATTGCCACAAAGGTTTTGAGGGATAAAAACCAAAAATAAAACAGGAGATAAAGGAGAATGAAAGATGAAAAAATGCAGAACCTATGATTGTGCAGATGCTGCTGATACGCAGAAAAAAGTTGGTGATTACCAAAAGGAATATGATGAAAAAAACACGAACAAATCTGCCAGAAAATCACCAGGACAAGAGGAAAATAACCATGCCATTGAACAAGAAAAACAAGGGAAAATAAATGAACAAACACATACCAATAGGGAGGTTATTCAACGGCATCATTGCCTAAATGTCTTTAATTTATCTGGTGAAAAAGATTCGACGGCCGCTTTGATTTTGATGATTGAACGTGGACTTCCCATTGATGTCGTATTTAACGCAGATACAGGAATGGAGTTTCCTGAAATGTATGAACATCTTGCGAAGGTAGATGAATACTTATATCGGGAGCGAGGGCTGCATATCACTACTTTGCGTCACCCAAAGGGATTTGAATGGCTGATGTTTAAAGAACCAAAAAAGAGGCCAAATGTAATTCAAAGACGTATTGAAAACCATCTGCCTTTGTATGGAAATGGCTGGTCAGGAATTAAAGTACGCTGGTGTACAGGGGCGTTGAAAACGAAACTTATTGATGCTGCAGTCCGGCAAATAAAAACGGAAAAAGCTGTACTTCATCATATTGGGATTGCCGCTGATGAGGAAAAAAGGTGCAAAGATAAGCAATATCCATTAGTTGAATGGGAAATTACCGAAGCCAAGGCTCTGCAAATTTGTTATGATCATGGTTTTGATTTTGGCGGATTGTATGAAAAGTATAAACGAGCTTCTTGTTATTGCTGCCCGTTTCAGCGCACTTTAGAGCTGCAAAATTTACGTAAATATCATCCTTAACTATGGAAACACCTAATGGAAATGGATCAGAGGGCCAGGGAGCAGTTTGGAAACAGTCCGCTTGGACGGTTTAAGCAGAATTGGAGTGTGGAAGGTCTGGATAAACGTTTTGCACAAGAAGAGAAGAAATTGATTCTGCCATAGAGGTTTACTAAAATATAAAATTTAAGTTGATTATCTGATGATTGGCATTAATTAAAAAATTCCTTCATCCAAATGGTAGGTTTATTGATATGGAAGCATTTGGATAGAAGGAATTTTTATAAAAAGGGGAATATGAAACGTTTATAAACCGTATTCCTTGTACAGTTGTGCCTGATATTGTTTATCCTTGGTAGCACGTGTTAAATCGTCAAAGCGCTTATCGGAAATGAGATAGGAATGGAGTTGGTTTACACGATCTTCGCCCATTTCAACTCCTATCTCAATTCCTTCTTCAACGCCTTCATTTCGTATCACTCTTGCAAATGCCTCCTGATTAAATTCGGTCAATAACATTAAACTCACCTCGGCTTTCTTTTTTAAAAGATAATTTTTCAAATGGTTTTCCTGGATACAGCGGTCGATTGCCTGTTCAACGGCTTCTTTTAATTCGCTGCCGTTTGCCTGATATTCACGGGTGTATTGTACCAGCAGGGCATAGCCCTTTAATGCCGGACAAGAATCTAACAGCTCCTGGTTATGCTCTGCATTAATATTCAACATATGTGCTGTCCATTCATAGCCTTCTTTTGGTGTCATAAAGGAATCAGAAAGTTTTAAATCCTGCCTGTCTGGGGCTTCTTCCATTCCATTGTAAAGAACATAATAATCTGGTGATGGAATTTTTACCAGTTTCTTTCCATAAAGGGTAATTCCCTTAGATTTTAAAACTCCGTCAATGTTATGGGCAAAATAAATCAACCCGCGAAGCGGCATATTAAAGTTGAGAGTACATTGGTGTTCCCACAAGGTTAGTTCATTTTGAAACATAATGGAAACATCATTTTTCTGCTGCATAAAAATAACATCGGATAGAGTAACAATTTCTAATTCTTTGATATTTTGGTAATGGGTGTGATTAAGTGCGTTATAAAGAGATAATGCATTACTTTTTTCCGAAAATAAATCACAAAAAACATTATTCTTATATTCACGGTCAACCTTATAATTATCTGACAATAGATTAATCCTCCTAAAATTCTATGTCTTGTTGGGCGAAGTCCATCCAGCTCAAAGTGTTCTAAGCTTATGCGTACGCGGAAGGGTATGGTTTTGTGTAATTCGATAGTGTCTATGCTGATTTCGCTGTTCAATAAACGATATGTCTGTTTTTCTATTTATATTTTATCACAAAACATTCTCCGTGGAAAGTCGTTGAAGTGTTTTTATCAAAATTTAATCCTATTATTTACCGTTCGTGTTGATTCGCATGGTATTTACTCACAAAACCGGTATTCTGCCGCTGCTCGGCTACAAGGCTTCGGATAGCTGCGATGGATGTTTTTGAACTGTATGGTGTCAGATGTTTCTTATTTATCTCTAAATTTTGTTCTGGCAGTTCTCTGGGATGAAATAAGCCCATTTCCTTCAGCATCAGAATTAATCCATCAAATTTTTGGTTAATCTGTTCCCGTTCTTTTCCTATCGGCATGGCATAAATGGTTTCCCCATTCTTATCCCGGAAAACAAAGGCTTCCGAATGTGCAGTCAGGTATTGGTTTTGTATCCCGGCTGTCTTTAACTTATCCGCAACATAACAGTCAAAAGTCCGTGCAAACCGTTCGCAGAACTCATAGTGGTCGCCATGTGCAGTTTTTGTAAAGTACCGGCGCATTTCCCTTGAACCATCACTAAAATTATTAACGTTTTTCTTTTGAATCGCTTGCGTAGTTGGCTTAAAAGGTCGTTCAGAAGCCGATAATGTAGCGAGGTCATAATTGATGGATAAACGTTTTCGTTTCGGGATGCCCCGGCCGGTGATTTCTTTATACACGGCTGAAAGATTTTCCACCGCTGGATTAATGCCATTTACTCCAGAATACATTCCCATTTTTGCAAGACTTCGATGATTATATACTTCCTGCACAGCATTATCCCACTGAATTTGCTGTTCCTCGGTAAGCTGTTTTGGGGTAATTGAAGCAATCGTTTTAGCCAATACTTGTTCGTTTTTTTGAATATAATATTGATGTTCTTGTTCTTTTATGGCGTTCTGTTCATCAGCAGTAATGGTTATGGTTTGCCACATGAAACTTACCAGACGGAAGAAAAGGCATATGCCAAAAGCGTGCTGAACGCTCTCCACCAGGGTGTGATGGAAGTGTATGGCACGGAAACTTTTGACCGTGACACACTGGAAGAGGGCTTTGTCCTTCTGCCGGGAGTGCTGCAGTCCAGGGAGAGCGGCAATGTCTGTATCGCCCTTCTGGAACTGGATTTATCCTCATCCGGGGAACACTGGGGAACGGACTATCTGACAAAGTACGGCTGTATCAATCCTCGTGAAGAGGAAATGTCGGATGCAGTGCGCCAGTTTTTGAAAGAGATCTATGGAACCTGTGATTACGGTTACACGGCAACTCTCACGGACGATATCCATGTGGATAAGGAGCGTCTGCCGGATACGCTGAAGGAGATTCTGGCGGATTTCGGGAACCATGTGTTTGTGCCATGCAGCCGGGAGGAAGTGTCGGAAAATCTTCTGGACTACATGGCAGATGGGGATATGGAAAGGTAGGCTGCTATGGCAGGTTGGAAAACACGGGCAGAGGTTGCTGCAATACGGAAACGGTATCCGGCAGGTTCCCGGATAGAACTGGAATACATGAATGAGCAGGGGATGCAGCCCGGACTGAAAGGGATTGTGAAGTCTGTGGATGATGCGGGACATCTGCACATGATCTGGGAGAACGGCAGATCCCTGGCCCTTGTGCCGGGGGAAGACCGGTTCCACCGGCTGCCGGAGCCGCAGGCGGAAAAACAGGCAGGAAAGGAAGCGCCGGCGGAAGAAATGGAGCGGTAAAAAGGCGGAAACATTGAATAAAGGCTGTCGGTCTGTTATACTGGAATCATCCGGCAGGTGTTCTGGCGCAGATAAGGCTGTCAATACAGCCTGTTACATAACCGGAACGGGAATGTCTGCCGGAAATAAGAGCCAGGAGGTAAATGCAGGATGGCAGAGGAAAAGCGAAAAGAAACAGATGAAGAACTGATAGAGCGTTTTGACAGTTTTGTCAGGGCAACAATCTTGGAGGAAGGGAATAAACTGCGGGCAGAGAAAGGGTATCCGCTTTTAACGGAAGAGGATATGGCGGATGTGGATACGCTTTCCGGCCTGAAAGAACGATTTGGAGCAAAGGAGGAAAACCGATGAGGAGGAATTTTGGAGCGAAGCCGTGGACGTATCCGCAGCCGGTATTTATCATTGCAACCTATGGGGAGGACGGGACGCCGGACGCCATGAACGCCGCATGGGGAGGCATCAGTGATGACACCCAGATTTCCATGTGTCTTTCCGCAGGGCATAAGACAGTGGCGAATATCCTTGCCCGTGGCGCTTTTACGGTGAGCATGGCGGATGCGGCCCATGCAGCAGAGTGCGATTATGTGGGGATCGAGTCCGCAAACAAGGTGCCGGACAAGCTGGCAAAGGCAGGGTTCCATACGGAAAAGGCGGAGCATGTGGACGCTCCCGTTATCCTGGAGCTGCCTATGGCGGTGGAGTGCAGGCTGGTAAGCTATGATAAGGAGACCTGCAGGCTGGTGGGCGAGATTGTCAATGTTTCGGCGGATGAAAAGATTCTGGACGAAAACGGGAAGATTGACCCGGCAAAGCTGGAACCTATTGTGTTTGACCCGGTGAACAACGCATACCTGAAGCTGGGCGAAAAGGTGGGGAACGCTTTCAAGGACGGAATGAAGCTGAAATAACGACAGATGAGACAGAAACCATAACAGAATAACAGTAAAATAACGACACAGTGCGGGGCGCTGGCAAGATGGATGAAAAACCATTTTGCCGGTGCCTTTTCTGATTGCAGGGAGGTGACGGTTACGGACAGACAAACAGCCATGAGGCGGTGCCCTATGCCTTTTACGGAAGAGCAGATGAAGCAGGTCTTTGACACCAATATCATAGATTTCGCTGTCAGACATGGATTTGAGGTGGAGAAAGGCGACCGGAACACGGTCCATGTAAAGCACAGCGGCGGCCTGTATCTGTTCCGGCATGGGCGGGGGTATTATCAGTTTGCCGGGAAGAAGAGCGGGAACATTATCCAGTTTGCCCAGGAATATCTGGGAGCTGCTGACTTCAAAAGTGCGGTGGAGATGATTCTGGGCTGCCGTGCCTATGAGCAGACAGAGCATTATGTGCAGCCAGTGGAGAAGAAACCCAGAGGGAAGCTGATATTGCCGCCCAAAGATAAAGATTTTAACCGTACAATCGCCTATCTGACCCGCACCCGTGGTATAGACAGCGAAATCGTGTATGCCATGATTAACCAGAACAAAATCTATCAGGCAGTCACACAGAAAAATGGATATACCTTTCGGAACTGCGCTTTTGTAGGCTATGACGGGGAGGGGAAGCCCCGGTACTGTGCGCTCCGGGCACCCGGCAGTGAACGGAAGTTCCGGCAGGACGTGGAGAACTCCGACAAAACTTATGGCTTCTGCATGGAGGGGCGCTCTGACCGGGTGTATGAGTTTGAGGCGCCCATTGACGCCATGAGCCATGCCACCCTGTGCAAGCTGTACGGCATTGACTGGCGGGAGGATCACCGGGTGGCGGAAGGGTGCCTGTCGGACAAGGCCCTTTCCCGCTATCTAAAGAACCACCCGGAGATCCGGGAGATCGTGTTCTGCTATGACAATGACGTGGACGGGAAGGACGCAAACGGGCAGCCCCGCAACCATGGGCAGATACAGGCGAACCAGTCAGCGGAGGCTTTTACAAAGGCAGGATATAAAGTGTTCATCCAGACCCCGCAGACAAAGGACTTTAATGAGGATCTGCTTACCTTTCGGGAAATGTCGGCCAGGAGCAGAGACGGCCCTGAAAGAGCAGAAGCGGATGAGCTGGAAACGGCATATCCCTGATGCCGGAAAGGAGACATATGAGGCCGGTTTATGTGTGCCAGCTGGAAGAGCGGAAACAGATGGAGGTCAGGAAACTGCTGGGGCTGATCCTTCATGGCTGCGGCGGCGATAAGTCCGAAGTGGAGCGGTATTACGGCATGAGTTTTGAGGAGGCCGTATAGAACGGCATGGATTTCAAGATTGTGGATCTGGACTACCTCATGGTGTTCTATGCCGAAGAATATAACTCTGGAAAAGCGGATGAAGAGTTCCGTCTGGCGGATGCCGCCGTAATCTCCAGTATCTTAAAAGAGGCGAGAAAATCTGATGATGTACCGCCATTTGTCTATCCCTGCGGCCGGCGGTCGGACAGGATGGAGCTGCAGGAGGATGAGTGGGAACGGTAAAGACGGAGGTGTGTATGAAATTGGTTTTGATTGGGGTGCTGGCAGTGGTAGGGATTGCAGTGGTTACTGTGCTTGCATTTGCCCATGGAGAGCGGGTGTGCAGGGAGATCAGTGACCTTTTGGAACGGTGTTGAGTGATATTTGAAGAAATATTTCCAAAGCATACTTTGTGCTGGCTCGGATCTGTGCTATACTTAAGAGCAGATAACCAGAAACCGGAGGAAATGCGGATGAAGAAGATACTTGTGATACAGGGCGGCGGCAGGGCGAAGGGAAACACTGCTCAGCTTGTCAACAGCTTTGTGGCCGGGGCAGAAGAAAGCGGACATTCTGTAGAAGTGATCTCGCTTTTAAAGAATGGGGTCAAGGGCTGCCTGGGTTGTAATGCCTGCCGGTATGGGAAACCCTGCATCCAGAAAGACGCTTTTAATGACCTTGTGCCGAAGATCAAGGATGCAGACTGTATTGTGTTTGCCTCCCCTCTGTACTTCTGGACGGTATCTGCCAGGATAAAAGCATTTATCGAACGGTTTTACTGTATTGCAGCGGAAGATCCCAACCCGCCGCTTGGCAGGTATGAGAAGTACCCCATAAAGGACTGCGCCCTGCTGATGACATCAGCGGATGACTTTTTCTGGACGTTTGAGCAGGCGGTATCGTATTATCAGTTTGCGCTTGTCAATTACATCGGCTTTCATGACAGGGGCATGGTGCTTGCCGGTGGATGCGGGGATACCAATGGAAGGCCGCGGATTGACAGGACGGTACATTTGCAGGAAGCGTATGAGTTTGGGAAAAATATTTACCCCCAATAGGGGGGAAGCTGTGAAAAGCGGATTTAGAGAGGTGATTGTTTTGGAAGCGAAATACCATATGACACGGGAAGAGAACATTTTTGTTGCCAAGAGGAATATCGTGGACTATATCTGGAAGAGCGCACGGCTGGAGGGACTGGCTGTGACCTATCCGGATACGGAAGCCATCTATAATGGCATGAGCGTCCAGGGGGTAAAGGTATCCGACATTGTGGCGGTGAACAATCTGAAACACGCATGGCAGTTTGTGCTGGATACCCTGGATTACCCTACGGATTATCCGTTTGTCTGTAAGATCAACCAGTGTGTGGGCGGCGATAACCTGATTATCCGTGCAGGATATCTGCGGAATGTGCCGGTGAGCATTGGCGGTACAACGTGGAAGCCGGATATGCCCATAGAATCCCAGATTAAAGAGGAAATGGCGGAAATCGGACAGATAGAGAACCCGACCGACCGGGCGCTGACCATGATGCTTTACCTTGTGCGGAAGCAGATGTTTCTGGACGGCAATAAGAGGACATCCATGCTGGCAGGCAACCATGTGATGATTTCAAACGGGTGCGGCATTATTTCCGTTCCCATTGAATTACAGCCAGCCTTTACGGGGCTGTTGATACAGTTTTATGAATCCAATGACATGACGGAGATCAAACAGTTTCTGTATGAGAACTGTATTGACGGTATTGAATTTACCCATTTGCCGGAGCAGGAAGCAGAGCACGGGCAGGAGAACCTGCGGGGGTGGGAGCGGTAAAACAAAAGCAGCGGAAAGATTTCAGGGGAAGTATCGTGGGAGACCATGGTACTTCCTTTTTTCGCTTTTCGGGAGCGGAGCGACCGATACCCCGATGCCACGCAGAGGGGACACATACGCTCAAAATCGGAGATTTTGGAGTTAAGGCAGGAATAGGTTTGTGAAACAAACTGGGGAAACACCGTACAGGCAAAGCCTGTACCCTTGTTAAATATCAAACTGCACTGTTAAAAATTGACTAAAGAGAGGATAGAAGGCAAGGGGCAGGCGGCAGTGGGTATTGCCGCCTGCCACAGGTTCAGGTGTTGTCTTTGGAGGACATCAGCTGTTCGGCCAGAGGCCGGTACTCCGGCAGCTTTAAAAGGAATGGTTCCAGACGCCGTTTAAGTTCTGCAATCTCCAGGGGATTGGCGCTTGGCAGACCATCCTCATTTCCAGTCAGTTCAAAAACATCCAGGGAGATTTCAGAGAAGAGCTTTTCAAACAGTTCCTCGCCGGTCTCCATGAGATAGGCATCGGGATCATGGCCTGTTTCAAAAGGAGTGAGGTCAAGATAGATATATCCGGCTTTTTCTGACCATACGATATCCAGGTGTGTACTGGCATGGATGTAATCTTTGAATACAGCTATGATATGTTCCAGTTCTTTCTTTGTTTCTTTTCTGCTCATAAGTTTTTCCTTTCTGTGTTCCGGCAGTTTTGGTTGTGGGATACAGGGATATGATACCGCAGGATTGGAAAAAAGGGAATGTACTGGGAAGTGCGGGCAGGACACAAAATAATTCACAGACGAGGAGGCAGGCTATGGTAAAACGGGACGACCGCATCATCACTTCGGTCTATCTGACAAAGGAGATGTGCAGCCAGATTGACAAGATGGCGGACAGGGGGCATATCTCCCGGAATGAACAGATCCGGCGCTACATTGAGAAAGGGCTGGCGGTGGAGGGGTACAGCCAGGACATCGACCTGATCGCTGGCATCATCCGGCAGGAGGTGCAGGCAGTCTACCATATCGAGGACATCAAGGCGGTGGTGGAACAGCAGGCCAACCGCATCGCAAAGATGCATATGAAATCCGGCAAGGTGGATACGGCGGCTTTCTTTCTGCTGGTGAAGGTGCTGATGAACCCGTTTTACAAGGGCGCACATCTTGTCTGCCGGACGCACCAGAAAGGAATCCGCTCCAACACCTATGACATCATCCCCCGTGAGGAATGGGAAGTCCTTGAGGGCTGCCATGAAGCCATCGTAAGCCCGGAGGACTGGGAGAAGGTGCAGGAACTGATTGACCGCCGCCCTCCCATCATGGAGGGGAACGCCTGCCCCTTCTATAACCTGTTCCACGGCATTATCTACTGTGCCACCTGCGGGAAGTCCATGCAGGTACGCTATGAGAAAGTGGGCAGAACCGGGAAGAACCGCTTTACCGGCGAGGAACAGGAGCCGATAGACAAGGCGTATTACATCTGCCAGACCTATAACCGGCTGGGGAAGGATGCCTGCACCAGCCATAAGGTGGAAGTGAGAGACTTGTACAACCTTGTGCAGAAGGATATTCAGGAACTTGCGGCAATGGCGTTGACGGGGAGAAATTTCAGGAAATCAAAATCATTTATAACTTTGTCGGTGAGATACCGGCGGTAACAGAATAACGGCAATGCCCTTCTCTCTTTCCGGGGGAAGGGTTTTCTTTCCGCCTGCACATGAAAAAGAAGCCGGTTCTCTATTCTCCGGCTTCCAGAATAAACTGGGATTTATCTTTCTAACTTAACAAGATATTCGGTGGTATCTTCTTCAAACTTTTTCTGACCTGTCAAATGAAAGCCATG
>VSOC01000104.1 GCA_009774615.1 Lachnospiraceae bacterium | reverse complement strand
ATTTGTATGAGGGGAGTTAGGGGGTTCTCTGCGGATTTGATTGTTTGACGGTTTTTGTTTGACAGGGGTTTCATTGTGCGGTTATTTTGGGGCACTTGGGACATAGACAGGGGTGCTTGGGCAATTTGCGAAATGGATACGGTTTTTATGGTTTTATGGGTTTCCTGGGCACTGCCGAATTATTTTCAGGAGGTAATATTATGAAGAAGAAAGTTAGTTTGCTTTTGGCACTGGGACTTTTCAGCGTGTCGGCGTTGTCTGGCTGCGGAGGGGGACAGAGTGACCAGACAGAGCCGCAGACGATTGCAGCGCCTACAACGGAGGCAGCAACGACAGCGGCAGAGGCAGAAGGGAATGCAGAGAGTGAGGCTCCGGCCGGGGATGTGGCACAGGAGATTACGTTTGTGCTGAATAATGAGCCGGATGGGATTGATCCGACGGTGACGAATAACTCGTTTGCGGTTCCTTTTTTGATGAACTGTTTTGAAGGGTTGGTTACGTATGATGCCAATGGGGAAGTTGTTCCGGGGAATGCCGAGTCCTGGGAATCGAATGACGATATGACGGTGTATACCTTCCACTTAAGAGAGGGATTAAAGTGGAGCGACGGAAGCCCGCTGACGGCAAAGGATTATGTTTATTCGGCCCTGCGGGTGCTTACACCGGCGACAACTTCGCAGTATGTCAATATGATTTCGGATTATGTTGTGAACGGGCAGGAGTTTTATGACGGTACGGCTTCGGCGGAAGATGTGGGAATTAAGGCGATTGATGATAATACGCTGGAATTTACGTTAAAAGATCCCTGTGCTTATTTTATTGATCTGGTAAGTATGTGGGTGTATTGGCCGGTGCAGGAAGCAACTGTAGAGGCGAACGGGGATAAGTGGACGAACCAGGCGGATACCTATATCTGCAACGGGCCGTTTAAGATTACGCAGATGAACATGGGCGAGAGCATGATTTTAGAGAAGAATGAGAATTACTGGGATGCTGAAAATGTTGCGCTCGAGAAGGTGACGCTGCGCTATATTTTGGATGTTTCCACGGCGCTGACAGCTTATGAGAACGGCGAGGTGGACGGTGTACGGACGATTCCGTCAAGCGATATGGCGCGTCTGCAGGCAGAGAATGCAGGGGTGAAGACGGTTCCAAGTTACGGCACGGTTTACTATGATATTAACTGCAGCAAAGAGCCTTATAATAATCCGCTGGTAAGAAAGGCGCTGAATCTGGCGATTGACCGGGAAGCGCTGATTAATAACGTGGCCCAGGTGGATGCACAGCCGGCTTACAGCTTCCTTTCCCCGGGATATGTGGTTGACGGGAAGGACATTCTGGAAGGTCGTTCCGATTTTGGTTTATCGGCTACGGCAGATGTAGAAGCAGCAAAGGCAGCACTGGCTGAAGCGGGTTATCCTGACGGCGAGGGCTTCCCGACGGTACAGCTTTCCTTCTATTCGGATGATAATGTAAAGAAAATTGCCGAGGCAATTAAGGAGATGTGGGAGCAGAATCTTGGAATTAGTGTAGAAGTAAGTTCTGCAGACTGGGCAGTATTTTACAGCGATATTCAGAGCGGCAATTATGAAGTGGGTGCTATGGGCTGGAGCGCAGATTATGTGAATCCGATGAGCTTTTTGCCGTTATTATATACGAATGATGTAACAAATAATTCTTTCTACAGCAATCCGGAGTATGACGCGATTGTTGACCAGATAAAGACGGAGAAAGACCCGGCAAAGTCGGCTGAACTGGTAAAGCAGGCAGATGAACTTGTTTCTGCGGATTATCCGGTGATGGCACTTTATTATAAGGCCAATAATTATCTGATTAAGGATTATGTTCAGGGTGTTTACATGACTTCTTCGGCAGGGCTTTACTTTAAGGATGCCAAGGTTGTGGCAAAGTAGAAGATAAGTATAACAGGATGTTTGGTTAGGAGATAAAGAAAAACTGCCATAGACAAGATTATGGCAGTTTTTTAATGGTTTTTTTTAGGCATCATTTTTTATGTATAGTTTTTTAGGTATCGTTTTTTGTATTGGTGAAAGCTTACGGAATGACGATTACTTTTTCGCCCAGCATTTCTGTGTTGGAAACCGGGTTTTCGGTACAGATGACCTGAGAGAGGTTTTTTAACCCGGACAGGGGAGAAATATCGGTAACATAGTTGTCCGAAAAGTCAATTTTCTGCAATGCTTCTAAGGCAGCAGCAAATCCGATTTCCGTCAGTTCGTTTTCTTTTATGCTCAGTTCTTTTAATCCCTTAAATTTTTCCAAAAAGGCAATGTTTTCGGTAAAGCTTACATCGTCCCAGTCTACGTAAACAATCCCGCCTCCGCCGCTGACCTGTACATTTTTAAAGAGCTTGATCTTATCGATGGACAGCGCTTCTAAGGTGGTGTTTTCGGCAAGGTTTGCAAAGTTGATTTCACACTGCATATTGCTGATATTCAGCCGCTTTAAGGTCGGCAGGTTAAATATACCGGAGATATCATTGTAGGTTATGGTTCCCTGAAGACTGACATCTTCGATGGACGGCAAATGAGTGATAAAGCTAAAGTCCTGATCAGAGGCGGCAAAGGCAGAGCACTGGAGTTTTTTTAAGCTGACCAGATGATCAAAGTCGGAAGCTGAACTTGCAGGCGTGTAGTTTAATACCAAGGTTTCCAGTGCAGGCATGGAGCGCAGGAAAGAGGTATTGTCGAAACGTTCCAGATAAAGATCCTTCATTGCGGTAAGCGAGGAAAGATCCGGCTGGGGACAGCCATAGGGCAGATCCAGTCTTAGGGCAGTTAATCCGGTCAGTGTGGAAACTGCGGACATGTCTTTAACTTCGCCGCAGCTTTCTAAGGAAAGTTCGGTCAGTGCCGGGTGATCGCGCAGGGCATCTAAGGAGAGGAAGGTTCCGTACTTCAGATGCAGGGAGGTCAGGGCTTCCATTTTGGCAATAAAGCTTAAATCGCGGATGCTCTGAGATTCTATGGATAAGCTTTCCAGCCAGGGCATCATGCCGAAGGTGGAAAAGTCCATGCTGCCGTCGTACATATCCAGGGTCAGATGCCTTAAGGATTTGGCATTGACCAGGGATTTTTCTTCTTCAAGATGATCGCCGTTTAAGATTAGGGTTTCTAAGTTGGTCAGCTTGTCCAGACCGGCAAGGCTCAGCGGGTCGGAGGTAAGGGACAGGTAGCGAAGCTGTGACGGGTCATCCACAAGGGAGGCAACCTGTTCTAAGCTTTCGTAATAGCCGCTGATCCCGGTTAGGGAAAGTCCCTCGATATATTCCGGGAAAAGGGTCTGGTTTGTGCTGATCCGCTTTACGCCGCTGAAGGCGGGAAGGCAGGTTAAGTCAGCGTCCGGGTAATCATCCCTTGGAAAGTCCACCCAGGTAAGTTCGGCATCCGGGTTTTCGGATGGGTCGTCGAAGCTGTAGCCGATGCAGCGGAAATCAATGGTATTGCGCATCTCCAGCCATTGAATCTTTGCCAGATCGCTTTCGGAAATTTCCTCTGCGGGCTGGTCAAATACCTGTTCGGCAAAGAGGGCTAACAGTCCGGTCAGGGGTGTCTGTGCTGCTGGATTGTCAGCGGAGGTCAGGCCGTCGTTGGAAGTGTTTTCACCATTTTCGCCGTTTTCTAAAGCTTTTTCAGCGGCGATCTGCTGATTCAGCTTGTAGCGGCGGTAGAGGGCCGGGCCTTTCCACACGCCCATAATAACAAAAAAGAGAATAACCAGGGCGACGCCCCGCTTCCAGCCATAAGGTTCCCAGCCGGTTTTTTTCGGTTCTGCCGGTTTTGAGGGCTGATAGTTAATTCTCTGCGGCATCTGCCGGAGCTGAACGTCTTGTCCGCCCTGGCTGCCGGGATGGTTCCATTCGACCATGAATTTCGTGTGGCAGTATTCACATTCGACTACGTTTGGGTTCTGGGGATTAACCTTTAAGGTTCCGTTGCAGGCACTGCAGCGCAATTCAGTAATATTCATCTTGTTTACTCCATGGTTTAGTAGTATTGGTCATTGTCCGGACGGGTATTTTACTGCCCGGAACGCATCCTCCGGTGAAGGGAGATAACTTCTTCGGGTTGTCTGACAGCGTCATATTCCCTTCCCTCGTAGGAAAAGTGGTGGTCGGTGATGATAAGAGGGTTGTGGGCGGCAATCGCGTCAATCATTTCCAGACAGGCTTTTTCCGGCGGGTCTTTGTATAAAACGCCAAGGTCCCCGTCGTCGGTATAGGCAACCAGTGCACGGTCATAGCCGCCGTCCTGGCAGAGATATTTTTTCGTGTAAAAGCAGGCGACCATGTTCTGCAAAGGAAAAAGCGCCTGGTTCGGGCCTGGGAATTTCAGGTAATGGGAAGTGATAAAACCCATTTTTTTCAGGCTGTTGGTGCTTTTGCTTTTTTCAAAAGACATAAGAACCGTTCCCTGCTGCTTAAATTCCTCCTCGGCTTCATGAATCTGAGCCGGGGTGAGCTTGGCTTGTTTTTCGTAGGCTTTTTGGTAATGATTCACCCTTCGCTTCTGTAAAAAACTGCCAAGAAGAATCAGTAAAATACTGGGCACGATAATAACCGCTGCCAGGATAACCGCATTCGTTTCCATAACGCCGTACAGGGCAACACCCAGCAAAATGCCGATAAAGATACACATTCCGCCCATGGCAATCAGGCCAAGGCCGACCCCGGCTACGCTGTACATATATTTCAGCACGCTGCCGTCGATCTGCATTTTTTGTCTTAATTTTTCTTCAGGCACAAAAACCATAATATTTTCCTTCCTTTCATTTGGATTGTTTGATTTTACGCGGGTATGTATATATTTTTTAACGGTTTAAAACAGGATGGTGTGCGATGAGAAAGTCAAACAATTTCTTCAACTTTTTTCGTTTTCTTGATACAGAAGCCGTTTGCTTGTGTCGGCAGCTTCTTTTGCCTGTGCAGTGCGGTAGGCTTCCCGCTCGATAATCATATCAACGGTTTCTCGACCAAAATCATCAAGATTTCTATATTTTTCTATGCATTCCATCTCGGACGGTTTTATGTTGAAATCTGTACCAGAAATTTTAAGCCCATATGCCTCGGCCAATATAGTGGCATAATTCAAATGATATAATTCACAGAGCAGTAAAAAGGTATCAATGTCTGGTTCTGTAATTCCATTTTCGTAATTACTGAGAGTAGTATTTTTTATACCGGTGAGCTTTGTAACATCACTCTGTTTCAAACCTTTGTTAAGGCGCCCCTGTTTAAGTTGGGTAATTAAATATGCATTCATATGTTCTCCTTTCACGAACTATTATATATCAAAATTTTGAAAATGTAAACAATAATTCCAAAAAACTTAAAATCAATATTGCTCTATGGTTATGGTTTTTCGATTTCTTAATGTTAAATATTCGTTAAGAAAAAGTGTTTACAAAATCTCAGGTAGTAGTGTAGAATAAGAGTAGAAAACAAAAAATAATGAATTGGGCGGGCATGTTTTTTTGAGTGCTCCTGCAGGAAATGGAGGCACTTGGATGAGAAAAGGTAAACGGATGGTATTATTGCTGCTGACGGGCCTGGCTGTCTTGACGACTGCAAGCTGTTCTTCGGGGAATGAGGCAGAGAAGATGGATTTTCATGAACAGATGGAATGGAAAATCCCAGATCCGGCGCTGGGGGAGAGGCCCCGGATTTTGTTTGTGGGCAACAGCCATACATTCTATAATAATTTTTCCGGGATGTTTGTCAATATTGTCGAGGCGAAAGGGAAGAAAAGCAGTGTCTTTGAGTTGTCGCAGGGCTATTATACTTTAAAGAAATTTTGTGATTTGGAGGATAAGGGCGGGGCGCTGCTGGATAAGACCCTGACAAAGCAATGGGATATTGTGGTGCTTCAGGAAAATTCCCAGGAAGCTCTGTCTGAAACAGCAGATGAGGATATGTTTCCCTATGCCCGGATTTTGGATGAAAAGATCAGGGCTATGGGAGGGCAGACGGCCTTTTTTATGACCTGGGCACCAAGGGACGGCTTAAAAGACGGCATGAAAAAAAAGAGCAGGGAAGAACTGCAGCAGATTATGGTAGCAAATTATATGGAAATTGCAACCGAACTGGATAGTCTTATTATTCCTGCCGGCATAAGCTTTATGCGCTGTGCCGAACTTTACCCGGGGATTGAACTCTGGGATAATGACCGCAGGCATCCTTCGCCGGAGGGAAGCTATCTGGCGGCCTGTACGGCTTATGCGCTGCTTTATCAGGAATCGCCGGAAAACTGTTCTTATATTGCAACACTGGAAGAAGACGTTGCGCAGAAGCTGCAGGAGGTTGCGGCAGATTTAATTTTAAAGTAATTGATGCCGCCTAATCGGCGATGGACTTTCATATGTAAGGGGAAACGGGAAAACTGATGCTATTTTTTGACCGTTTTCCCTTTTTTTCGTGTCGGAATTGCCAAATGTGGAAAAATCCGCAGAATATTGTGGATAATGTGGATAATTGTGTGGATAATTGTGAGGATAAGCCGAAAAATGCTGTGGAATTTTTGGGGAAAGGGCAGAAACAGAAGGTGCACAGGGTTGTGGAAAAGGTTTGGCAAAGGGTCAGAGGAAATTTGGAATCTCTGCTGCGTAGGTTAAAAATTCTCTTGACTCTACAATCATTATAGGGTTTATGATAGGCTAAAGCTGCTTTAAAGCGGCAAAGTATTATAATTTTACCGGAAGTGAGGATGGATGAGCACATGAAAGAGAATCATTTGACCGAAGGAAGTATCAGTAAGACTTTGTTATTATTTGCCGTGCCGTTTTTAATTGCAAATATTTTACAATCTCTTTACGGGGCGGTGGATTTATGGGTAGTGGGGCAGTATTGTACATCCGAAAGCGTGGCAGCCGTTTCCACCGGAACGCAGGTGACGCAGATTGTGACCAGTCTGGTGACGGGACTGACCTTGGGAAGCACCATTATTATCGGGCAATACATGGGCAGCCGCGAGTATGAACTGGTCAGGCAGACGATCGGGACGACGCTTACGGTATTTGCCGTCGTGGCACTTATGCTGACCGGGCTTATGCTGGGGTTTGAGCGTCCATTGCTGGAACTTCTTGGCACACCTAAGGAATCCTTTGATTTGACCATGCAGTATGTGGCGATTTGTTCCCTGGGCAATATCTTTATCTGCGCTTATAATGCGATCAGCGCAATACTGCGGGGATACGGAGATTCCACCCGCCCGATGATTTTTGTCGGGTTTGCCTGTGTGCTGAATATTATTCTGGATATGGTTTTTGTGAAGTTTTTGGGAATGGATGTCAGCGGGACGGCACTGGCTACGGTAATTTCTCAGGGAACGAGTATGTTTGCGGCAGTGATTTACTTAAAGCGGCAGAATTTTATCTTTGATTTTCAATGGTCAAGTTTCCGCCCGGTGGGAAAACTGGCGGGACAGCTTGCGCGGGTGGGCATACCGATTTCTTTCCAGGAAATGATGGTAAGGATTTCCTTTCTTTACCTGATGACCGTGATGAACCGCTGCGGCGTGTATGCGGCGGCGATTGTCGGCATCGGCAGTAAGTACGATGTCTTTGCCATGCTTTCCGCCACATCAATGGCGAATGCCCTGGCAGCAATTACGGCACAGAATATCGGGGCAGGAAAACCGGAGAGGGCAAAAAAATCGCTTTGGTACGGGATGAGTTTTGCCCTGATTGTTTCCTGTATGTTCTGGCTCTGGGCGCAGGTTGACCCGCAGTCGATGATTCGCGTATTTGCCAAAGACGAGGAACTTATCGCTGTGGGCGTGCCGTTTTTTAAGTCCTGCAGCTATGATTATATTATGGTAGCCATGGTCTTTTGCCTGAACGGGTACTTAAACGGGAGAAAGAAAACGGTCTGGACCATGGTAAGCTGCAGCGCAGGCGCCCTGCTTCTTCGAATTCCCATGGTATGGTTTTTTGGAACCTATTATGGGGATAATCTGGGAATGCTGGGAAAGATTGCGCCGATTGTGTCCGGGATTATGGCGTGTTATACGTTGATTTATGTTGTTTTGGAAGGGCAGAAGCGTTAAGGGGGCAGAGGTGGATAAAAAAGATTTGTTTTCTATCGGGCAGGTATCGAAGCTGTTTCATGTCAGCATCAGTATTCTGCGCTACTATGATAAAATCGGGCTGGTGCAGCCGGAGTATACCGACCCGGAAACAGGATATCGGTATTACAGCACTCGGCAGTTTGAATGTTTAAATACCATCCGCTATCTGCGTGTGCTGGATATGCCGTTAGATCAGATTGCCCTGTTTTTAAAAAACCGGAACGTTGACTGTATGCAGGAACTTCTAAAACAGCAGAAGGAGGAGGTGATCCGCAGGCAGCAGGAACTTAAGGTGATTCAAAAAAAAATTGAAAATCGTCTGCATCAGATTAAGGATGCCCTGTCCTCGAAGCTGGGGGTGATTACTGTGGTGAAAACCCCTCCGCGCCGCCTGGCTTCGCTGCGCACCTGTCTGGCACCGAAGAATTATCTGGATCTGGAAGTGTTTATCCGGGAACTTGAGCAGCAGGAAGAGAACTCGGTGACGTTTTTGGGAAAGGTAGGGGTGGGGATCTCTGCCGCTTCGCTGATGAAGGGGAAGTTTTGGCCCTATGAGATGGTGTTTATTCTCCTGGATGAGGAGGACAGCTTTCGCGGGGAAACCGTCCTCCTGCCGGAGGAAAACAGTGTGATGATCCGCTTCCAGGGAGGACACGGGGAATCGCCGGAATATTATGGGAAACTGATGGAGTATATCCGGGAAAACGGGTATAAGATCAGGAGTTTTTCGCAGGAAATTACCATGATAGATGATGGATTAACCAGCGATGTATCGCAGTTTGTGACGGAGATTCAGATACCGGTTGATTTGGGAAAGGGAAGTGAGGGAGAAATGGTAAAGGTGTAACCTTAAAGCGTGGAAGCGATAGATGAGATAAGGGGTACTGTTCACGTAGGTCTGCGCACTTGCTGCGCTGACCGTAGGTTAAACTGGGCCAGTGAGCAAAAATCCCATCGACGAAGGCGATTTTCATGGATTTTTGCCCGTTGCTGTGAACGTGTGAACAGTAACAGATAAGAGTGGGTGTGACCCATTCTTATTTTTTACATTGATTTTTTCCTGTTCTATGCTATACTGAGGGGGAGAATGTGCGAAAAACCAGCAGAGAAAAAGGAAAGTTAGGTTGCAGAGATGGCAAATATTACGCATTATATGCATGAAAACCGGGAGAGGATAGGGGTTGCAGTCCGCATGGCATGGCCGTCGGTGCTGGAATCCTTCTTTGTGGCGTTAGCCGGATTGATTGACTCGCTGATGGTCAGCAAAATGGGCTCCTATGCGGTTGCCGCGGTGGGACTGACGACACAGCCGAAGTTTTTGGGACTTGCCTTATTTATTGCCTTGAATGTATCGGTTTCTGCGGTGGTTGCACGAAGGCGCGGGGAGAGGGATAAGCGGGGAGCGAACCAGGCGCTGATGATGGCGCTTTTGTTTACCTTGGGTGCAGGGGCGATTTTAAGCGTGCTCTGTGTTTTTTTGGCTGATCCGATTATCCGCCTCTGCGGTTCCGGGGAAGATACCCATGCAAGTGCAGTCCTTTATTTTCAGATTATTATGGGCTGTATGCTGTTTAATATTCTTTCGCTGGCTATCAATGCTGCACAGCGGGGAGCGGGAAACACCAAGATTGCCATGAAAACGAATGTTACCTCGAATGTTGTTAATATGATCGGCAATTATCTTTTAATTAACGGACATTTTGGATTCCCGGCACTGGGAATTAAAGGTGCAGCCATTGCCACGGTGTTTGGAACGGTGCTGGCCTGTATTATGAGTTTTCGATCCCTGTTTAAGAAGGATGGTTTTGTCAGCATTCCCTATATGATTCAGGAACGGCTGCGCCCTTCGCTTGTTCCGGTGCAGAGTATGGTGAAAATCAGTTCCAGCGTGTTTACCGAGCAGGTATTAATGCGGATTGGTTTTGTATCCACGGCGGTGATGGCGGCAAAGCTGGGAACGGCGGCGATGGCAGCGCATCAGGTGGGAATGAATATTATGAGCCTGTCCTTCTCCTTTGGCGACGGGATGCAGGCGGCTGCTGTGGCCCTGATTGGGAAGAGTCTGGGAGAAAAGCGGCCGGACGAAGCGGTGAAATTTGGAAATATCTGTCAGAGAATGGGGAATACGATATCGATTGTTTTATCTATGGTGTACCTGCTGGGCGGAAGATTTCTTTATCATTTATTTTTTGAGGAAGAGGAAATTATCGGATTGGGTATACTGATTATGCGGCTGATGGTTGTGATTGTTCTTCTTCAGATTGCCCAGGTGATCTACATGGGATGTCTGAGGGGAGCAGGCGATGTGATGTTTACCATGGCGGCTTCAACCTTCAGTGTAACCCTGGTAAGAACCGGTGTTTCTTATTTTATGGGTTATGTGCTGAAACTGGGATTAATCGGCGTGTGGATGGGCATTGCCGGAGATCAGCTTAGTCGTTTTTTGCTGACGACCTGGAGATTTAAATCGGGGAAATGGACGAAGGTGAAGCTGTAAGGGAGAGAATTATCCGGGCAGAGGACGAAGATGAAGCTGTAAGGGGGAGAATTATCCGGGCAGAGGACGAAGGTGAAGTGATAAGGGTGAAGGTTTTGGAAGTCATGAAGGTAAGGAAACAGGCAGAAAGCTGGAAAATCTATGAAAATAAAAAAGTATAATGTTTATATCTCCGCATTTTTGCTCCTTTTAGGAAGTGTTTGCGGATGTACAGCCGGCAATGCGAACGTTTATCAAGAGGAAATCATCAAGCCGTCTTCGGATGAAAGGCTTTCGGTAACAACCACATTATTTCCCTATTATGATTTTGTACGCCAGATTGCCAAGGATCGGGTGAAGCTGCGGCTGATTATTCCTTCCGGGATGGACAGCCATTCGTTTGAGCCGACGCCGGCGGATATCATTGCCATACAAAATTCGGATCTTTTTCTGTACAATGGGGGAGAGATGGAGCAGTGGGCGGATGT
This sequence comes from Lachnospiraceae bacterium, assembly GCA_009774615.1. Lineage (GTDB taxonomy): Bacteria > Bacillota > Clostridia > Lachnospirales > Lachnospiraceae > Caccovicinus. The sequence continues at coordinate 2,444 of VSOC01000104.1, read as the reverse complement.
GATTCTGGATTCGGTAGGCCATTCCGGACTTCGCGCCGAGGCTATGATGGATTATGTGGAATCCGTAGAGGAGGAACTGGTTGAAGGGATGGAAGATGCCGGGGAACACGAGCATAGAGAAGACAGAGAACATGAGCATAGAGAAGACAGAGAACATGAGCATAGAGAAGATGAACGCATAGAACACAAGCATAGAGAAGATGCAGACGGCGAAGAGGAGCATTTCCCAGGGCAGCTTCATGAAATAGAGTATGACGAGCATATCTGGACTTCGCCGGTGAAAGCGATGGAAATTGTACGGGTTATCGGGCAGATTTTAGAGGAAGAAGATCCGGCGCACGCTGCATTTTACCGGGAGAATACCAGGCAGTATCTTGAGGAACTTCATGGGCTGCACCAGGAGTTTTTACAGGTGATGGAGGGACGCAGGCAGGACAGGATTATCGTGGGGGATAAGTTTCCCTTTCGCTATTTTGCCGATACTTACGATTTATCTTACCGGGCGGCATTTTCCGGATGCGGCGGGGAGGCGGAGCCGAGTGCCAGGACGATTGCCTATCTGATTGAGCAGGTGAGGGAGTATAAGCTTCCGGCGGTGTATTACCTGGAACTTTCCAGCCACAGGGTAGCGGAGATCATCGGGGAGGAAACGGGGGCAAAGCCGCTTCTTTTCCATTCCTGTCACAATGTTACCCGCAGGGAGTTTGACGAGGGGATTACGTATTTGCAGTTAATGGAGCAGAATGTGAATAATCTTAAGATTGGTCTGGAGGCCGGAGAATGAATGCACTGATTACTTGTGAGCATGTGGATTTTGGCTATGAAAATGTCGATGCTGTGGTGGATGTGACCATGGAGATTGAACCGGGGGACTACCTTTGCATCGTCGGGGAAAACGGGTCGGGGAAAAGTACGCTGATGAAGGGGATTTTGGGCCTGCTAAAGCCTACAGGAGGGACGCTCTGTGTCAATGAGGAGTTAAAGCGGACAGGCATTGGCTACCTTCCGCAGCAGACCGCGGCACAGAAGGATTTTCCGGCAACGGTTTATGAGGTGGTGCAGTCGGGCTGTTTAAGCCGTCGGGGAAACCGTCCGTTTTATACGAAGGCAGAAAAGAAGCTGACGATGGAAAGCATGGAAAAGCTGGGGATTGAGGCGCTGAAAAAGCATTGTTACCGGGAACTTTCCGGCGGACAGCAGCAGAGGGTGCTAATTGCCCGGGCGCTCTGTGCGACCAGCCGTCTTTTGATTCTGGACGAGCCGATTACCGGGCTTGACCCCTCGGCGGTTCAGGAGTTTTACGGAATTATCCGAAGGCTTAACCGGGAAGAAGGGGTGAGCATCCTTATGGTTTCACATGATATACGAAATATGGTGACGCAGGCAAATAAGATCCTTCACCTTGGACGGCGGGTACTGTTTTATGGTACGTCTAAGGATTATCAGGAAAGCCGGGTCGGACGCCGATTTTTGGAAGGAGAGGCAGAATGCGTGTAATTGTTGAAATGTTATCCTATCCGTTTTTAGTCCGGGCCTTTGTCGGAGGGATTTTTGTGTCTTTGTGTGCCTCACTGCTGGGGGTAAGTCTGGTGCTCAAGCGCTATTCCATGATTGGCGACGGACTTTCCCATGTATCTTTTGGCGCGTTATCGGTAGCGATTGCCGCGGGATGGTCGCCGCTGGCGGTTTCTATTCCGGTGGTGGTGCTGGCGGCATTTTTTCTGCTGCGGATTACGGAAAACGGGAAATTAAAGAGCGATGCGGCGATTGCCATGATTTCGGCAAGCGCACTTGCCATCGGTATTCTGGTCACTTCGATGACTACAGGGATGACGACGGATATCAGCAGCTATATGTTTGGGAGCATCCTTGCCATGCGTCCGGCGGATCTGGTGTTAAGCCTGATTCTCTCCGCAGTTGTGCTGGGTTTGTTTGTATTCTGCTACCATAAAGTATTTGCCGTGACCTTTGATGAAAACTTTGCCCGGGCAACCGGGGTGCGGGTGGATTTCTACCATGGATTGATTGCTATACTGACCGCCGTTACCATTGTGCTGGGAATGCGGATGATGGGGGCAATGCTAATCTCCAGCCTGGTTATCTTCCCGGCGCTGACATCGATGCGGGTGTGGAAAAGCTTCCGGGCTGTGGTGATTTCCTCCGGGTTAGTTTCCATGGTCTGCTTTATCATCGGAATGACCGTATCCTATACCCTCTCCACACCGGCGGGGGCCAGCGTGGTTGTGGCAAACCTGCTGTGCTTCCTTTTGTTCAGCGCATGGCAGGCGGTAGGACGGCTGCGGGGATAAAAATACCTGAATGAATGCCGTCTAATCAGCGGCAGACGATGAAAATAAACCAGTAAAAAAGTCCGGGATTTGTTCGCCGACGATGAAATATCCCCGGTAGGAGCAGGCGGACTGAAAAAATCATCAGAGAACTAG
>VSOC01000103.1 GCA_009774615.1 Lachnospiraceae bacterium | reverse complement strand
GATCATATGTTCCTTATTAATCTAATTTTAACTACTATAAATGGACAAATCCTAAAACTTTCACAAATTTGTATGTCAACAGCAAGCAAATCATGAGTTATGTCCGCTGTTTGTATTTGTTAGAAAGACAAATCATGCTATTTAGGATGCAGTTTTTTGATTTGCCATGTTATAGAAATGCATAATACATATACTTCATTTATCAATGTTTTATCCTCTGCACTTTTTAATGACTTCATTGTTATCTGGGCACAAATCCTACTCAAAAAGATATGTGCCCATCAACATCATTATCTAACACATAAATATATTGGTTAAATTTATCATGATAATCAATAAATCATACCACTTTTTTCTGCAATTCAAATATCATGTCATTAAAATCCTTGATAATCTATTTTGAAGTTTTCAAATTATTCTTCAGACTCATACAGCATATCTAAAAATTCGCTAAAACTATCTGCAATTTTTACCATTTCAGGACTATACTCTTCGGATTCTTCATGAAACCATATAGCAATCGAAGGCACATCACTTGTCCGGTAATCCAAACAAAGGAAATTACCTGCAAATAACGCTGCAATGGGTACCACTTGATATCCAGTTGCATCTTCATCAAATCCATCTTGTAATCGTTCATCTAGTTGAGTCATAACAACACGAATCTCATACATACCATTTATCGGATCTTCAATTGGACGTTCTAATAAACATAAAAACTGTTCTACCACATATTCGTAATCATGAAAATCAAATACTCGTGTTTCTGGAACAACACCATTATATTTTTTTAGGAACATTTTATAATCTTCAGGCAACACAAATGGCCCATAAGAATCTTCAAAATACTCAATTAAAGAATCGTCAGGCAATGGCATTATTATTGTTTCATTTTGTAATTTCATAATTATTTCTTTCCTTTCTTTCATTGTAAATTGATATGCAAAACATTAGTTTCACCTTTTCAAAGTTGTGTTAATATAAAACAATTTATCTTCCTTCAGGTCTATATGCCCAATGTCCTTTAGATCTTCCTCCTTGATGGTTAAAAACATTATGTATTCCAAACGGAACAAGTTCCATTTGTCCTGGCATTTCTGTATGATGCCATGTCGTACCAACTATTCGTCCTCCAATTTTTTTATTAAGATAATTAAATTGAACACTATCTGAACTCTTCCACAAACTTTGAGGTACTGTTTCTGTTCGTTTAACAAGCTTTGCGCCATTAAAATCAGCATATCTAGTTCCTGGCTTATAAGATACATCAGGAATTAACTTTTGAGCAATAGCCCTCTGTTTGATAATTTTTTTATCCACAGAAGTAAAGTTTCCCCCATTAATATCATCCCATAACCACGTTTTATTTGAATTCACCAACTCAGCATACTTTTTAGCATTAGCATTATACCAATACTCCTCATATCTAATAGCTTCATCATAGTCCATTTGTTCAAAAAATGTTCCTTTATTACTTTTTTTCTTTCCAGGATGCATTTTTCTTCTGGGACATATTCCAACATATCCACTCGGATCATAATACATCACCGGATTATTGGCGCAATATGCATATAGGTTCAACCCATCTCCCCTATACATATCCTCCTGCATAAAGCGTCCGATTTCCGGATGATAAAACCTTGCTCGAAGATAGTATTGACCCGTGGCTCCATCAAACATCTGCCCGGTATACGTCAAGCGATTAAAAAGTTCTCCATTACTTCCTGTTTCCTTTAAAATAACACCAAAAGCATCGTAGCGATAAGTCTTTTGTATTTCATGGTCTTTATCCAGGATAAATAAAGTACTTCCCGCTTCATCCTGCACAAAATATCCTTTATCCCTACTGTTTTCCAAAGCTATTGGCTGATATCCTCTTAAATAACGGATATTGTTATCTTCCTGGTTTTCTTCGGCTAATTCTCCTCGGTCAAACAGGAAATAATAACTTTTTTCATTTTCCTTTACTTCATAACGTAAACCTTCTGCGTCATATTGATTTTGTTGGAAAAGATTTTTTATATTGTTATCCAAGTTTTCTATGACAACACATCGTTGACGGTTCGCGGCATCATATGTATATTGTTTTTTCCAGCAATTCGCCTTTTCTTCCAGAAGATTTCCCTGGTAATCGTAATGATACTGTATTCCTCCGTCTTTATTATAGACATGGATAAGTTGGTTTTTTACGTTATAATGGTAAGTTTCTATCCCTTGCTCTGATTCTTTTTTTAACCGGTTTCCTGCCAGGTCATAAGTATATCGTTCGCTTTTTCCATCATAAGACGCTTCAACTAAGCGATGCATCCGGTCGTAAATATACGTATTCTGATAACGCTCTCCTCTTTTTTGAGTGCAGTTTCCATTTTTATCATAAGCATAATCAAAATTTAACAGAACTTTCCCCTGAGCGGTTATCGTCACAAGGCTGCTAAGATTTCCATCATCCCTATAACTATATTGGGTTTGCAAACCATTTCCATAATACAGTTTTTGTATTTGTCCTGCTGAATTATAGCTGTATTGGGCCAGAATCGCTTCCTTTCCTTCACCTTCGTTTACCTGATGCAGCCGGTTTAATCCATCATAACTATAGTATAAGCTTTCCCCCTTCCCATCCGTTAAGATTGATAGATTTCCGTTTTTGTCATATACATATTCTAAAAGAGATTTTTTTGCTGTAGATTTCCTTTTAAGAAAGCCATTTTCTGTATAGTCATAATGATAGGTAATTCCTCCGCCGTCTGCCTCTTTCAGTCTTCCATCGGGATAATACATGTACCTGTTGACTACGGGGTATCTGCCTTTTTTATCTTCGCTCCTCTGATAACTTACATTCCCGTCAATGGTATAATGATATCGTTCAACATTTCCGTTCCGGTCGATATGCATTTGCCTGCGGCCTTCTTCATCACAGTAAAGAAACTCGCCATTTCCCTCCTGATCGATGACCTCATATACCTGCCCCATACTGTTGTAGCAATAGGTAATCGTTCCTCCATTTGCATCCGTTGTGCTGGTGATATTCCCTGCATAGTCATAGGTATAACGCTCCGTCCCTCCTTCAGGCGTGTGGATTTCGGTAATTCTCCCCCATGCATCCAAAACAAATTCCGTTATGTTTTGCTCTCCGTCGATAGCTTTGGTTACATTTCCCCATGGATCATAAACCAGACGTTGGGCAGAAATACCTTTTTGGGCATTATTCTTTCCTTGGTAAAATGCGGTTGGATTTCCGGTTAAGTCATACTCATAACCGTTAAATATCACTCCGCCGGTTTCTTCCGTTTTTATTGTCCCGGATAGGTTATAGGTATTTTCCTGAAGAAGTTCCCCATCCGGTCCGATAACCTGTAGTATATTATCGCGGCAGTCATACACATAGCTTATCCCATTTCCATCGTCCCTGGCAGAATTATACTGTTCAGGCTGAACCAGTTTGATTATCCGATCATTTGCATCATAAAACAACCGGGTTATCGCCCCGCATTCATCCGTAAAGTGAGTCAAACGTCCTTTACTGTCATACGTAAAACGTCGGCTGGTTTCTTCAGGTAGACTTTTATTCGTTTGACAAAGAACATCCCCATCCGAATCATAAAAATAGCTGAACTTTCGATGGATTCCATTTTCTGTATCCAATTCTTCCTGAGTAATCACTTGATCTAATGCGTCATATGCCCAGGTTCTCCGATAACCTTTAGGACTGATACTTTCCACACAATTACCGTTTTTATCATAGCGGTAACATGTCTTTGCCCATACCTTCCTCTTCTGACCAGAAGGCTTTAAAAACCGTTCTTCTATCCCCTCCTTCTTCTCTATCAGGTTTCCAACAGCATCATACTGATAATGAATAACCTGTTCGACTTCATCACTGATTTTAAAGGTTTCTTCTGTCCTATTCCCCTGGCTGTCATAATGATAAGCTGCTCTTGCCCCGCTCCCGTCGCTGACCAGGATCAGCCGATTCAGGGCATCATAGGAAAACTGCAATTCCAGGAAACAAGAAGAAATTTCCCAAAGCCTTACCTTATCCAACCCTCTTCGCTCCAGGATTTTATTTCCTTCTGTATCATACACATACTGCACTATGCGATACAGAACTTCTCCTTCTTCATTTTCCTCCAACGGACTCCAGGTTGTTGTCCTGTTGCCCGTAAGGTCATAGGTATGATAAATCGTAGTTCCTTCCCCATTTTGCTCTTCGACCAGATTTCCGGCTTTATCATAAGTATTCTTAACTATCCGATACCCCTCTTCATCTGTTATTTGAAGAAGGCGATCCATGGAATCATACGTATAAACACTTCCCATTCCATCATCGGATTCCTTATTGTAATAAGCGGGACGAACTTTTTTAACCAGGTTTCCCTTGCAGTCATAAAAATTCCGCTCTATGCTTCCATCAGGATAAATTGTCCTCAGTTTATGGCTGTCACTATCGTATTCATATCTTGTTATATGACCTTCTGGTGTTGTTTTGCTTAACACATTTCCGGCTATATCCCGTTCTTGCTTCCAGCTGTTTCCTAATGGATCTCTGGCTTCAATCATTCGGTCAAAGAAATCATAACAGTACATCCAGGCTGCGCCATCCGCTCCCTGATTGGGTGGTAAATAGGCAGTCATATTTCCCATATGGTCATACGTTCTTCGAATTTCATTCCCATTTCCATCTTTTACATAGGTCAGATAATCCTGGCGGTTATAACGCAGTTCCGTTGTCTGACATGGATTGCTTATACTTATCCTGCGTCCTGCAGAATCATACGTATAAACAGTCCGCTCACCGACAGCATTTTCTTCACTGGATGCCTGCGGTAAATGATGGATACGATCATCATAGGTATAGACTGTTGTATTGCCCAGACTGTCCGTTTCTTTTATGATTCGCCCATACGCATCCCTTTCATACTGATGATATTTCCAATGCCCTTCTTCGATTTTTTCTGATTCTTCACTTAAAAACCCGAACGAATCATAAGTATACCGCACTTCCTGTCCCGTATTAGCGAACTTTTTCAGCAAATTTCCATTATCATCGTAAATACATTCCCAACTTTGTCCAGATGGCAGTATTTCCTTCAGCAGCTGCCCACATGCATTATATTGCCGATAGGTTTCGTTTCCATTTCTGTCTTTTTCATAAATACGATTCGACCATACATCATATCTAACTTCTTCAAGCGAACCATCATCAAAATACGTATGTGTCACCAGAGAATCCTGATTATACCGATAACGTTCAGTTCGATTAAGAGCTTCAATATAAACCGTATTTTCACGCTGTTTCAAGTCATACGTAAGCGCGCTTTTTGTTCCGTCCAGATAATACTGGTTAATTACTCTGCCCTGATTATCATACTCATTCTGCACGTAGGCATGACCATTCTGGTCAATAACCTGCGAAATATATCCCTTGTCATCATAATGGTAGGTTGTAACCCCTTCGTCCACATGGCATACGGCTTTTAGACGCCCCTCGTCATACTTATAACGGATTTTTCGCCCCATTTCATCCTGAATTTCAGCAATCAGATTCCCTTCATATTGAAAATCCAAAACAAAACCAGCAGAAGTAACAACCTGACGGATATGGGATTTTTCATAATATACCGTTAGCTGGGTTTTCCCATGTCCCCGAATAGAAAGCAGCCTTCCCCCTTCATCATAATCATACTGCCTGAATTCAGGAATGTAAAGTAAAACAAAGCCCTTTTCTTCTGGTAATTCCTTTAATTGATAACGACAGTCACCCTGCCTTCGATTCTTCCAGATGCCATCTTCAAAACTAAATCGTTCTGCATGTCCATCCACGCAAATAGCATCAATGCATCCTTCTTCTTTTCGGATAAACAGCCTGCTTTCCAGGCCAAGCATCCAGTTTTTGCCCAGACCGCCCACACAGGGAACCACCGAATTATAAATTCGCTGTAGGGAAAAGGACTCGTCGATTAAATCTGGCAAAGATAAATCAGTCGCTGTCAGACAGAAACCACCGGTTGCCATATCAACTGGGTCAATCGAAAAAGCAATATTCGATGCCAGTGAAGTAAGTAATGACATCGTCAGGTCAAATTTTTGGTTAAACATCCGGCTGGCCACATAATCTGCACCAACATCTACCACCGTTTCCGCCCCAATAATCAACATAGGAGCAAAGTTTCCTGCATTTCTTAACGCCAACTGTACCTGAACCGAATTTTGTCCAAACCAGGCAAGCTGACTGGCCGCCATAAATCCGATACCCGCTGTTGCACTGGAAACAGCAAAATTGGCAAGATAATCCGTCCACGCCCAATCAACATAGCCATCCGTAACATCCTGTAAATACATTACTCCGGAAGAAAGTCCTCCGGCTGTAAGCATCTGACCTGCCAGCAAGCCCACCTCTTTACTTGCAGCAGGAATTTCTCCTGCTAATGGTGAAAGCGTGACTCCAAGTCCAATCATAACACTTCCATACATTACGGTATTATAAACTGCCTGCTTGTTGTCGAATTTTCCACACATTCCATCTCGTACTAAATTATACGACTCGGAAAAATCCCCGGATTCCATTTTAGACATATCCCGCAGACCTTCGTCTATCTGTGCTGTACCGCATAAATACGCCGTTGCTCCAGCCCCAAGCATCAAAGCTGTACCTCCGGTACATACGGTTACTACACCAGCAAGAGCAAGTACGCCTGCACCAGAAACCACCAAACCAATTCCAGCGACAATTCCCCCTACACCGCTTTTTCCTTTGGCTTCTTTTTCTCTGACTTCAAATACTTCTGCATTATGGGTTTCTCGCTGTGATTTATCTTCTTTTCTTAATTCAGTATCGGAATACTGAATCCCTGGAGGATCTTTTTGCTTTGCATCATAAGTTAATACGGAAGAAGCAATTAGATAAATAGCATCGCTTTCACTGAGCATAATGCCTTTGTCCTCTGCGAGAGTTACCTCTTCTTCTCCAAAAGCAGCAATTCCTATCCCCACAACACCGGTTGTTGACTGTACAATTGTATGTTCAGGAATAACTTCCATAACTTCTTTTCCAACATAGACACTTCCTGAACCAAGCCTTAAATTAGCATCAGACGACAAGGCAATGTTTACTGCATCCATATTCAGGCTTCCGTCGCTGGACAAGGTAAAACTTGCCAATTTTTCCTCATCAGATACAAAAGAGATTTTCTTATCCATCAACTCCATTGCTTTTCCATCCGATGTTGAAAACGATTTATCTCCCACCGCTCCCTTTGCTGAAACGGATTTTGATGTAGCTTTTCCCCCTAACCGCATCGCATGAACAGCAATCCCCGATGTTTCATCCCAATTAGGAAAATAGATATGTACCAGGCTTCCAACTTCCGGCAGACAATACCAACTGGTTGTTTCAATCGCATAGGTAAAGTAAACATTATTTCCTGGCAGGTACGCTGAATCAATAGAAAACTGTACCCTCAGCCGATTTCCATTTCGTTCTTTAATCACTGCTGGCAGACTAAGACCAGAAATTCGCGGATTTCCACTATAATATGATTTTACCCCTTTTGTTCGTTCCAGCCCATAAAGATACCAGAGTTCAGACTCATGAACTTCCATAATAATGCTTGTAATCTGGCAGGAAACCTGTTTCCACCAGACATTTTCTCCTAATTTACAGGCTTGCCTGCTGACAACCTGCCAAGACAGATTGTCCTGAAGCATCATTTCCGGCGCAACATTTTTTGTATAAGATTGATATTTCGCCATATTTTGCATTATATGGTAAGCTTGGGCATCCATCTGCTTTCCAAAATCAAACGAAGGCATTCCAAAATAAATCTGCCCATATTCTCCTGCTGGTTCTTCAATAAGAAAAGTTTCAAAATGTGTAGCAAGTCGGCACAAGAATTCCCAGTCAGTTTCATCATACTGCAGCAATAACCCCGGTACTTTTTTTTGAGTATCTGCACAGCTTATCCAGGAAGCCCCCGGATAGGCTGATAAAACCTGCTTAATAATCTCATCATAGGTGGCATCCAGATTCTGAAAGCTTCTCTTTCGCCGGACAATATTCCACGAATAGGTCATCGAAACCGCGAGCAGTTCCAGAGTAAGCTGCCCTTTATCATAATTGGTTGTTGCTGACAGGATTCTTCCGACGAAAAAGGGAATACCAAAAAGTTCGTGGTCAAGAAAACCAGCTTGTATCTTTTCCTTCTCAACAGGGTAATTAACAATATCTTCCCATTTCTCTTCCTCACAAACTGCAGTAATCTGCAGGAAAGTATGCATGTTTTTCCCCATTTCCATCCGAACATTAGTGATCTGGAAAACAGGGTAAGGCAATTCAATCCACACTGATTGATATATCTTCCTCATATGCCCTCCTTTACCCATCCTGTCCATTATCAATAATCCGTATTATTCCACCGTATTCACAAACCAATGTTGCCGATTGAATCAATGTCTTTTTATTTTCTATCAAACTTTTTTCATTTCCTTCTTCCCACATAACTCCCCCAGGAAAACTTGGTTGGCATGCACAAATACATGCCGCTTTTAATTCTTTACTGGCAGAATCAGCTTCCTTCGGTCCTAATCCAAAAAAAGATTTTACCTTTCCCCAAACAGTCTTCGATTTCTTTTCATTATACTGATTCGTTGCATCAATCGCTGCCTGCTCCATATTTGGATTTTCTACACTAAAACAATTCCCAAAACACATAATATTGCTCAGAGCAAGGCTATCCTCAGCTAACATAGCCGGTTTATTTCTCAGTAAAACTCCATGATCTATCGGTACTACTAACCTAGCGTCTCTGGACCCCATAGAACATAATAGTTTTGCTCCATGCACAACATAGCAGGGATTTTCAACTGCTGTATCTGCTGCTACCTGATCTGCAATCTGCATCGCCAGAGCAACGTCCGAACTGGCTCTGGAAGACTCTGCTCGTTCTTCAATTTCTGTCTGGCGCCGCTCATTTTCCTTTTTTTGTGTTTCTGTTAATTCTGATTCCTGTTTCTTTCCTTTCTGCTTTCCAAAAACCTCTTCGATTTTTTTCTTTTGTTCTTCACCCTTTAATTTCTCAATTTCCTGCGCTTTGCCAAGAAAATCCTGTAATTCTTCACGGGTATCTTCTACCATGACGATTTCCCGATCATTTTTATCCTCCGCCCTGGTTGTTGTCATTCCCTGTGCCTCCCTGTTCACCTATCTGCTCATCTAACTTCTACTGCCTGAAACGAAATTCCGTTAAATGCTCTTCGCAAAATACTTTCCGATACATCAACATGAACAAATATCTTAGGTGCGTGCATCCCTTGAACCTTAAAAACTCTTCTTAACCCTATTTTTTTCTGATTTAATACGATTCGTTTATCCCATCCATTAGGATAAAACTCTGAACTTGCATCCAATCCATCAATTTTCTCAGTTAAAAGAAGCCAATACTTCTTTTGTATTCCTTCATTGATCTGATTTAAAACTACTCGACGATAAATAACTTCCGGATCATATGCCGCTAATAACTGCTTTAATTTATCCGATACCATATATACTGGACTATCCATAACATCCGGGTAAATACTGTCACTGTCCCCCTGCATGAATAATACTGTAGTTTCCTGAATTTGTTCGAATTCGTCCGGGAGAAATTCTCCACATACGTTGCTGTCAATATCCCTAAAACGAATTCGGTTATGTATTCTCCGATCCTGCTCCATGGTAAAATACATAAGGTTCCTCCTCTAAACAAACTTGCTGCAGCTGTGCCGCACTCAGTGCATGACTTGCTAATGCGGTTCTGGAAAAACAAGCATTTTGCATTTGAGAATCAGTAAACTCTACTTCTTCAAGTTCTGCATCGGCAAAATCAACATCAGACAAATTACATTGTATGAACTGTACCTGCACAAATTTAACCCTGCGGAAATCAGAAGCACTTAAATCACATCCTGCAAAAATAACCTGTTTCAGTTTTGCCTCACGAAAACTTGCGCCATGAAGCATACAACACTCCCATTGACATTTTTCTAATATCGTATCCCTCATTCCTAAAAACAGCAGATTTTTTTGCCTGATCTCCAAATTTCCAAACCTTGTTCCATCCCAATTTTGATAAACAAATTTACTGTTCCACTGATGAATCGTGTTTTGTTCATTCCATAGCAAAAATTGTTGTGCATCTTTTTTCGTCGTATCGCTTAAAAATATCGTTTCGCTCCTATCCTTATGTTCTCCCCACTGAACACGCAATTTCGGACAATGTGTTAATGACTGAATACATGACAAACGATCAAAATCTCTAAAAATCCTTCTAAATCGTTCGGCTTTCTTTTTATAAAACGACATCGCCGTTTCACGGATCATTCTATCAGCATCAAATTCTTCTATTTTTCCCCGATAGTTTTTTGCCAGTTGATAAAGTTTCTCTCTTGTACCCTTTAAAGGTTCAAACAAAGAACTCACATCAACAAACTTAATTGAAGGAAAACGATCCAGAAAATAGTTTTCATCATAAAGCGCAATCATTATCTGATAAACATCTTCATCTATTCGAGAACGCATTAGGGAAAATTGAATATAACCTAGAGGAAACATTGGCGGTTTGCTTAACGAACGCTCATTACTTAATTCTTGGACAAAATCTATTAACTCTTTTCCCAACCATTCTTCCTGCACTTTATATTCCTTTTCCAAATTTTCTAATCCCATTTTGAGAATCTCTGTGCTTTCTTTTTGATAGGATTCACACGCTTCTTCTCGGTTCATATTTCCTCCAATTAATTACTGTAAATCTTCTTTCCTTTTAAGTTTATATTTCCGTCCTGATCCAAAGTAATACTGGTTCCCTCACCTCTTTTAATGCTGACTGTATCCTTTGCCCCAATAAGAAGCTGTCCCTTAGATACAAGAGAAAGCGTATTTTTCGCCGTTACATTAACATTGGTCGTGCCATAAACAGATAAGTCACCAGAATTTCCCAAGAAAACTGTAGCTTGTCCACTACCGGAATTAATAATAATTCCTTCTTCTGCAAACTGAATCACCTGATCTGCCTTTGTTTTTAAATACTTTACAGCAGGATTTCCCATCGGATCTTCGGCATCTCCCGGTTGCGGCTGATGGCCACTTACTGCGCTTACTGCATAAGCATCGGATTCCTGATTGGTTGGAAAATACACCCTTACACGATCCCCTTTTTCTGGCATACAATACCATCCGCTTCCATCAGGAGAAGCTGACATTGTAGAATAAGGAAACCAATACGCAGCCCTTCCCTGTTCATCCATTTCTAACTGTACCTTCACCTTATCCCGTGAAATCTCTATTACCTGTCCGATAACAGAAGCTCCAACAAGCTCGTAATTATGAATTTCCAGCCCCTTTAATCCTTCCTTTCGCTTCATCGTATAAGTATTTTTTAATATTCCATCCGTTAATTCTCTCTGAACAGCCTGAATAACTAGTCTTTTTCCATATAAATTGATAAAATTTCCAACCCTGAAAATCTGAACATCTAGCGCTTGGAATACCATAAAATCCATTTCTTTAACATCCGCCCATTGATTTTCCCTTATAGCTAAATATTCATCCATAGATTTTGAAACATGATAATGGTAAGGCGTTATTGTAAATTCGTCTCCCTGTTCGGGTATTCCTACATAAAAAGCAAGCCTTTCCGACACCAAATCAGGAACCAGAACTGCCCCATAATGCGATACAACTCGTACAAGAAATTCCCAATCTGTTTCGTGATATTGTACAATCAGTCTTCCTATGGGTTCATTGGGAATCTGCAGGATACAGTCGCTATCCTGATAACCAGAGAGCACTTCTCGAATCAATTCATGCGTCGTCATCGCTGTATTTTGAAATGAACGATAACGCTTAATAATATCCATAGCATAGGTCTTTCCTTTAACAGTTAAATCCATGTAATAGACATTTCCACTGCAATTTATCTGAATATCCGTTACAAGCCCACGATATAACGTTTCTGTTGTCTGATCTTCCTTTCGATAACCTAATGTAACTGACTGCATTGGCTCAGTCGTATAAACATACTCTTCCGCATGTTCTTCAGGAATAATCGCAATAAGATGTAACATTCCATGGTCATTAATCTGTTCATACAAATGTAAATCTAAAATATGTTCGATAGAATACGTGCTTAACACTAAATTTTCATAAGTAATTGCGTACTCTTCCACAGTTAGTCCTCCTCACAAATTCCATTCAGCATAGCAACAAATAAATGTTCAAAAGAAAAACGTTTTACCAAAGGACATGTATAATTTCCCATTACAATTCCGTCTTTTTTCTGATAATAATAGTTAATTATCCAAATTCCACCTACAGAACTGGTTATAATACCTGTTGCATAAGTTAAAATTTTATATGCCGAATGAATTTTGCCAGTATCCATAGGATAATAGGTTATCTTGTCTGTTTTATATTGTTCACTCAATTTCTGTTGAAAAACAATTTCATTTTCTACACATAATGACCCTCTCAGGAAGGTTAAATTCATTCCCAACTCTAGTTCTCGATAAGAAACAATGGCAAGATGATTTTCTTGAATTATCTTTACAATATCTTCTGAAAAAACATATAGAGGGATATTTTCATCAAAAAGTTTTATTTTTTCACATAAGAATTCATTTTCATCAATCGTAACTTTTCCCTTTTTTAATTCTTCCATCCACTCTTGGATCGATTTCTGCTCTCTTTCCTGTTTTAAAAACTCTTCTCGTATTTCCCGTATACGATTTTCCTTTACTTCCTTTTGTGCCTTTTCCTGTTCAATCTGTAAAAGCTTTTCATCAAGCAACATTTCTTTTCTCCCATAGTTTTATAACAGCAAATTTTTAATAGCAGCAATTTTCAACAAACATTTTTTAATCTAATATTTATAGTTAAAACAATAGCATTTTTTTGTTTTTTTCTGTCATTAAAGGCTGCTCTTTTGCTTTTCCTCCTGCTTCACGAAGAAGATCGGCAAGTGATTCATAGATTTCTTCCGTTGAATATTCTTTTTGTTTTTTCTGAGAACGGATATCCAGATAAGCTTTCATTGCTGGATAAGTAATTACACCCTCCTCCTGAATACACATAAAACAAAATGCATAATCCCATGGATTTTGTATTTCATACTGCATAAGGTTTTTCACATATATTCTTACTACTTCAGGGCATAGTGTACTTTGCCCTGGCGAAGCATAAGGCGTATAAATTTTTGTCAATGTATCAAACTCTGTATGACAATCAAAAAAATCTGTATATTGATCTCTCAGCCTTGCCCCTTTTTGCAATTTAAAACGCCCTAATTCCAGTTCATCTTTATCTTGAGCAGGAATATCATTGATATAAATTTGTGTTAAATCTTCTTTTTGTTCTATACCTTGAATTTCATCTAAAAAGCGAACTTTAATATACTGTATTTTTCCTGTTGCTTTATACGGAAGTTTAAAAGTATCATTCATAATATAAGGAACACCTTTGCGATAGAGTATTCCTGCATCAACAATCAAATAAGACTCCTTTACCTCTATATCACAACCTGTCAGAATTCCATCAGAATAATTCCGAAAAAAAATATCAAATATATCCCTTGGGAAATCCCGTATATTTTCTAGCATTTCCTTTTTTAGCAGTCGTTTTCTTTCAAACAACGGATAAA
>VSOC01000102.1 GCA_009774615.1 Lachnospiraceae bacterium | reverse complement strand
GAAGACCTCCATAAGGTTCTGGATGCTTTTGCAAAACGCTATTGTCCGGTTCCTGAAACACTCGGCCTCAGCTACATGGGTGATGTATCAATCAAAATGTATGATAAGTTTGGTCATGTCTTACGGATAGAAAGCACCTGCAATGATATTGGGACTTTCCGGGTAAAACGGAAAGTGGAACACAGGGACGGCAGTTCATCGGAACAAAAGGCTCCATTGAAAAAAAGCATGTACAGCCTTTACCACCAGCATTGGCATAGGTATTTTTCTTACGCAGAAATTTTGCCATTTTGCGTCAAAAATCATTGATAAGTGGCCTAAGGGCAATTTGTGAGAAAGACTTGTCAGCTTAAGCAAAATAACGTATACTTATTCAGAACGGTTTTATAAAAAACAGATGCTCTGATGCTGATTTGTGTGATGTTTTGTACGTATTGATACGGTTTCGCATAAAAAAATCCGTTATACAAAAAAATTTAAAAAAGTGCGAAAGTAAAAATTGTGTCTTTACTACACGGACATTTCTGCATTTGAAAAAATTTCTAAAGAAAAAAAGAAGCCGTCTGATTCGTATGTCAGGCATATCCTCTTCCCCTGAAATTACAGCGGAAGAATCAACATGAAACCTTGAAAAAATCCCGTAAAATCAAGGAGAATGAGGTATTTATGAGAAGATTAGCATTAAGTGATGAACTACTTTTATCGATCCAACAGCCAGCCCGCTACATCGGCGGGGAGGTGAACATGGTGGTCAAAGATCCGTCCCGGGTGGACATCCGCTTTGCCATGTGCTTCCCCGACATGTATGATATCGGCATGTCCCATCTGGGTATGCAGATTTTATATGATATGTTTAACCGCCGCAAGGATACCTACTGTGAGAGGGTCTATTCCCCATGGGTGGATTTGGACAAGGTGATGCGGGAGAAAAACATCCCCCTCTTTGCCCTGGAATCCCAGGAACCGGTAAAGAATTTTGATTTTCTGGGGATTACCTTACAGTATGAAATGTGTTATACCAATGTTCTCCAGATTTTGGAGCTGTCCCACATCCCTCTCCACGCTGCGGATCGAAAAGAGGACGATCCTCTGGTGATCGGCGGCGGTCCGTGTGCCTATAACCCGGAACCGCTTGCAGATTTTTTTGACCTGTTCTATATTGGTGAGGGAGAAACGGCATATGATCGTCTGCTGGATCTCTACAAGGAACATAAGCAAAAGGGCAAGGGACGGAAAGCCTTTTTGGAACAGGCTGCCTCTGTGCCCGGAATCTATGTTCCTTCCCTTTACAGCGTAAAATACCACAACGACGGGACGATAAAAGCGTTTGTTCCCAACACCCCCTTGGCTCCGGCGAAGGTAACGAAGGAACTGGTAATGGATCTTGATCACGTTTCCTATCTGGAAAAACCCCTGGTTCCTTATATTAAGGTTGCCCAGGATCGGGTGGTTCTGGAGATTATGCGCGGCTGTATCCGCGGCTGCCGTTTCTGTCAGGCGGGAAATGTTTACCGGCCTCTGCGGGAACGCGGTCTGGATTACCTGAAGGAACATGCAAAAAAAATGCTTATCTCCACGGGTCACGAGGAGATTTCGTTAAGTTCCTTAAGTTCCAGCGATTATACCCGGCTGGAGGAACTGGTTTCTTTTTTAATGGAAGAATTTCAGGGAAAAGGAGTGAATATCTCCCTTCCTTCCCTCAGGATTGACGCTTTTTCGCTGGATGTGATGCGCCAAATTCAGGATGTGAAGAAGAGCAGCTTAACCTTTGCCCCCGAAGCCGGTTCCCAGCGGCTGCGCGATGTGATTAATAAGGGACTGACCGAAGAAGACATCCTTCACGGCGCTGCCCAGGCGTTTCACGGCGGCTGGAATCGTGTAAAGCTGTATTTTATGCTGGGCCTGCCCACGGAAACGGTGGAAGATATGGAGGGTATTGCTCTGCTTTCGGAAAAGGTTGCGGAAACCTATTATGATGAAATCCCCAAGGAACAGCGCCATGGGAAGGTACAGGTAGTTGCCAGTTCTTCCTTCTTTGTCCCCAAGCCGTTTACACCCTTCCAGTGGGCGAAGATGTGTACAAAGGATGAATTTATCGAGCGTGCCAATATCGTCCGCCAGAAGTTTCGGGAAATGAAGAATGCCAAGAGTTTAAAATACAACTGGCACGAGGCGGAACTTACCGTGCTGGAAGGTGTTCTTGCCCGGGGGGACAGGAGAGTGGGTGCCGTGATTGAAGAGGCTTACCGCCGGGGAGCGCTGTTTGACTCCTGGTCGGAGTATTTCCAAAACGAAATCTGGATGGATGCCTTTGCATCCTGCGGCGTTTCCATTGACTTTTATACAACCAGGGAACGAAAACCCGATGAAATCTTCCCCTGGGATTTTATCAATGCCGGCGTATCCAAGGAGTTTTTAGCAAGAGAGTGGCAGAAGGCCATGCAGGGCGAAGTGACGCCCAACTGCCGGCAGAGATGTTCCGGCTGCGGCGCACTGCAGTTTAAGGGAGGTGTCTGCCATGAAAGTAAGAATTAAATTTGCCAAATCAGGGATTGCCCGGTTTATCGGTCATCTGGATGTGATGCGCTATTTCCAGAAGGCTGTGCGCCGGGCGGGAATTGCCATCCGCTACAGCGGAGGTTTCAGCCCTCACCAGTTAATGTCCTTTGCTGCACCTTTAGGTGTGGGCATCACCAGCAATGGGGAATACCTGGATATTGAGGTAGAGGACGATGAAGATACAGCCACGATGAAAGCGCGGTTAAATCAGGTGATGGCGGAGGGATTTTCGGTAAAGAGCTGCCTTGTCCTTCCCAAAGAGGCCGGGAATGCGATGTCTTTGGTTGCCGCCGCCCGCTATACGGTTGCCTTTCGTCCCGGCTGTATGCCCCAAAATCCAGAAGAATGGTTTGCAGGTCTTATTTCCTTTTATGATCGGGACCGGGTAAACATCATAAAAAAGACAAAAAAGGGTGAAAAAGAACTGGATCTTAAACCTCTGATTTATGAATTAAAATCTTATGTACCAAAATCCTATGAACCGGAATCTGCCCCCTGTGCCGGACAGCCTGCCCTTTCCATGCTGATTTCCACGGGCAGCACGGAAAATATTAAGCCCGAACTGGTGCTTGACGCTTACTATCAGTATCTTAATCAGGAACGTCCTGCATTTGCCTTTTTTGTACAGAGGGAAGAAGTTTATGCCAAAAAAGAACCGAAAAAAGAGGGGAACTTTCATGCCGATGACTTTCTTCCTCTGGAAGCGTTTGGCCGAAATGGAGGCTGCCTTGAATAAGTTAATCATTACCCGCTGGAAGGAACATATCTGTACCGCCCTGGCCGAAGAACATCATATTGTACAAATCCGTGTTGAACCGGAAGAGGAAAAAACACGGCTAAATAATATTTACATCGGCAAGGTACAGAACATAAAGAAAAATATCAATTCGGCTTTTATTGATATCGGCGGCATTACCGGCTATTACAGCATTACCGATAATCCCTGTCCCCTGTTTGCTGACCGAAACCTAAACCGGACGCTTCGTGCAGGTGATGAGATTATCGTTCAGGTGGCTAAGGATGCCGTAAAAACCAAGTCGCTGGTGCTGACCAGCCGGCTCACCCTTACCGGAAAGCTTGTGGTGCTGACCTTAGGAAAGCCGGGGGTAGGATTTTCCGGCAAAATCCACGCTTCGGAATGGAAGGCAGAGATACGTCCTTATTTGCAGGAAGAAACAGAAGAGTATTTTTTTATTATCGTCCGCACCAACGGCAAGGATGCTTCTCTTTCTGAACTTTTGGAGGAAATCCGCGGTTTAAAAAAACAGATGCAAAAGATTTTGGCGAAGTCTTCCAGCCGGAACTGCTACAGTCTGCTGTACCAAAGCCCGGAAACTTTTCTTACCGGTATCCAGAATGCCTATGCGGACGAACTGAAGGAAATTGTCACGGATGATGCCGGTTTATTTTCCAGGATCGAGGAATTTTTGCGCCTGCACCAGCCGGAGGATGTGAAAAAACTCCGCTTTTACCAGGATGAGCTGCTTCCGCTAAATAAGCTTTATTCTGTGGAAAAGGTTCTGGAAGAATGTCTTTCCAAGCGGGTCTGGCTGAAATCCGGCGGTTACCTGGTTATCGAACCGACGGAAGCCCTGGTGGTAATTGATGTCAATACGGGAAAATATTCCGAAAAGAAGACCATGAAAGAAACGATATTAAAGATTAACCTGGAGGCGGCAGAAGAGATCGGACGACAGCTTCGCCTGCGCAACCTTTCCGGAATTATCCTGGTGGATTTTATTGATATGGAAGAGGAAGAGCACAAAAAGCTTCTTCTGGATCGTCTGGAAAAGGTGGTTGGCAAAGATCCGATTAAAACCCTTGTGGTGGATATCACCAGGTTGAATTTAGTTGAACTTACGAGAAAGAAAATTCAGCGGCCCCTGTATGAACAGCTGGCCGGAATGTTTTGATTGAAGCAGAGGAGAAAACGGGGATGAAGATAATTATAGTCGGCTGCGGCAAAGTGGGCCTTACCCTGGCCGAACGGCTGAATCAGGAAAATCACGATATTACTTTAATTGATTCGGACTATACAACTGTCCGGACGGCTGCGGACAGCCTGGATGTTATGGCAGTCACAGGAAACGGGGCGATTTATCAGGTACAGATGGAGGCAGGGATTAAAGAAGCAGATTTGCTGATTGCTACGACAAACTCCGATGAGTTGAACATTCTCTGCTGTCTGATTGCCAAAAAGACGGGAAACTGCCATACGATTGCCCGTATCCGAAATCCTGAGTATTCTGCGGAGGTCAACTTTATCCGGGAGGAATTAAACCTTTCTCTGGCCATTAATCCCGAACTTGCAGCGGCTCACGAAATTTCCAGGCTGCTTCGCTTCCCCTCGGCAATTAAGATTGATACCTTTGCCAAGGGCAGGATTGAACTGTTAAAATTTATTATTCCGACGCACTCGAAACTAAATAAGCTGAAAATTATGGATGTTTCGATGAAGCTTCACTGCAACGTCCTGATTTGCGTTGTGGAACGGGGGAAAGAAGTGGTTATCCCTTCCGGAAACTTTGAACTTTGTGCGGGGGATAAGATATCATTTATTGCCTCCCAGAAAGATTCCATGGAATTTTTCCAGAAGGTCGGTGTGGAGAATAACAGTGTTAAAACCATTATGATCGTCGGAGGCGGTAAGGTTTCCTATTATCTTGGAAAGCTTTTAAAGGACACAAAGATTAAAATAAAGATTATCGAACAAAACTATGACCGCTGCACGGAATTAAGTGAATTGCTGCCCAATGCCATGATTATCCACGGTGACGGTGCCGACCAGCAGCTTCTTCTGGAAGAAGGGCTTGCCCAGACGGAGGCTTTTGCCACACTTACCGGATTTGACGAGGAAAATATTATGCTTTCCCTCTATGCGGCCAGCAAATCCAAGGCCAAGTTAATTACCAAGGTCAACCGGACTTCCTTTGAAGAGGTGATTAATTCTTTAAACCTGGGCAGTATGATTTATCCCAAGCTGATCACCGCAGACAGCATCCTCCAGTATGTCCGCGCCATGCAGAATTCTTTAGGCAGCAACGTGGAAACACTCTACCGCATTGCCAATGACCGGGCAGAGGCCCTGGAGTTTCGGGTGGGACATGACACGCCGATGCTTGGCGTTCCGCTGGAGAAGATGGAATTAAAAAAGAACCTTCTGGTCGCCTGCATTAACCGAAGAGGGCGGATTATCACCCCCAGGGGTAAGGATACCATGGAAGTCGGCGACAGTGTGATTATCGTTACGACGAATAAGGGATTAAATGATTTAAAGGATATTCTGAAATAATGAAAAATCTGTGTTACTGTGAACGTGTGAACAGGAATAAATCTGCTGCTGTAAACGTGTGAACAGGAAAAAAAGTCCTAAAATAATAACAGGAAATTAAAGAGGAAGTTATGAATATTCGGATGATATTGTATTTTCTGGGATGGGTAATGAATATTGAGGCGGTGTTAATGCTTCTTCCCTGCATGACAGCCCTGATTTATCAGGAAAGCTGCGGGTTGTGGTTTCTGGCTGTGATGGCGGTCTGCGGAGGGCTTGGGATCTTTTTAACCTTCCGCAAGCCCCAGAATACCGTTTTTTATGCCAAGGAAGGATTTGTCAGTGTGGCGATGAGTTGGGTTGTCTTAAGTTTTTTTGGTGCCCTCCCTTTTTATCTGAGCCGGGAGATTCCTGTATTTGAAGATGCACTTTTTGAGGTAATCTCCGGTTTTACCACTACAGGTTCCAGTATTTTAACCAGTGTTGAGGAATTAAGCCGCTGTATGCTGCTGTGGCGAAGCTTTACACACTGGATTGGAGGCATGGGGGTTATTGTGTTTATGCTGGCGGTTCTTCCCCTGGCCGGCGGCGGCTACAATATGCACATTATGCGGGCAGAAAGCCCCGGCCCTTCCGTGGGCAAACTGGTTCCCAAGGTGCGGGCGACAGCAAAGCTTTTATACCTTTTGTATTTCGGCCTTACGGTGATCCAGATCCTTTTGCTTCTGGCCAGCAAAATGCCGGTATTTGACACGCTTTGCTTAAGCTTTGGAACGGCAGGGACGGGAGGTTTTGGAATTCTTAATGACAGCATTGCCTCCTATACGATGGTGCAGCAGGCGATTATCACCGTATTTATGATTATCTTTGGCGTAAATTTTAATGTCTACTACCTGTTTTGGATAAGAAAACCCAAGGATGCCCTCTGCTGTGAGGAAGCCCGGGTGTATCTGGGGATTATCGCTCTGTCTGTGCTTGCCATTACCTTAAATATCCGGCAGATGTTTCCCGGGATTTTTGAAGCTTTCCACCATGCGGCGTTCCAGGTGGCAACAATTATCACAACCACCGGTTATGCCACAAAGGACTTTGATTTATGGCCGGAGTTTTCCAAAACGATATTGGTGCTTTTAATGTTTGTCGGTGCCTGTGCGGGAAGTACGGGCGGCGGTATGAAGGTTTCCCGGATTTTAATTGGATTAAAGCAGGTAAAGAAAGAACTGGGAAGTTTATTCCATCCCCAGAGCGTAAAGATTATTAAGTTGGAGGGAAAGAAATTAGAGCACGATATTATCCGCTCCGTCAATGCGTACTTTATCGCTTATGCCCTGGTTTTTGCGGTTTCCCTGCTCCTTGTGAGCCTGGATAATTTTGATTTTACTACTAATTTTACTGCTGTAGCGGCGACGATGAATAATATTGGTCCCGGTCTTTCCAGTGTTGGGCCAACCTGCAACTTCAGCGGGTTTTCGCCCTTGTCCAAGTATATTTTTATGTTCGATATGCTTGCCGGGCGTCTGGAAGTCTTCCCCATGCTTTTATTATTTGCGCCAAGTACATGGAGAAGACAGTAGTATGCTTTTTATCGGTTTGTTTTTTTCTGCTGCCGCAAACTGTACAGGCTTTAACCTATTACCTGCTGCCGTAAACTGTGCAGACCATAACGATTATTCGACGGTAACCGATTTTGCCAGGTTTCTTGGCTGATCGACATCCAGTTTTTTGCCCAGAGAAGCATAGTACGCAATGAGCTGCAAAGTTACGGCGATGGGAAATACGGTAAAGATATCGCCCACGGCCGGGATAGTGATGTGGATATCGGCAATTCCATGTTCGATGTCCACGCCTTCTTTGGTAATCAGGATAACAAAGGCTCCCCTTGCCTTAACCTCCCGGACATTGGAGATAGCTTTGGCAAAGATATGGTCCTGGGTTACAGTGGCAATTACGGGTACATTTTCGGAAATCAGGGCAATGGTACCGTGCTTTAATTCTCCGGCGGCATAGGCTTCTGCGTGAATGTAGGATATTTCCTTTAATTTTAATGCCCCCTCTAAAGAGAATGCATAGTCCTGACCCCTTCCGATAAAGAATGCATCCGGGCTGTTAATCAGATAGGTAACGACCGCTTTCATTTCTTCTTTCCGCTTAATCATGGATTCCATGGCCGGGATAACATCCAAAAATTCGGCAAAAAAGCTGCGGGTTTCTTCTTCGCTGTATTTTCCGCGGACGAGCGCCATCCGCCCGGCAATCATATAGAGGGCAGCTAACTGCACCGAATAAGCTTTAGTGCTTGCCACCGCGATTTCCGGTCCGGCATGGGTGTAGAGCACATAGTCGCTTTCCCGGGCAATGGTTGAGCCTTTGACATTAACGATGGCGAGGGTTTTTGCCCCAAGTTCTTTAGCCAGGTTCATTGCCGCTAAGGTATCAACGGTTTCTCCGGACTGTGAAATCACAATAGCAAGGGTGTGTTCATCGACAAGGGGCTGCTGATAGCGAAATTCTGAGGCAATGGTTACGGTTACCGGAATACGAAGCAGAGGTTCCATCACAGCTTTGGCAACCATTCCCGCGTGCATGGCGGTTCCGCAGGCAATCATATGAATCTGGCTGCAGTTTTTAAAGAGTTCATCGGGAATCTGATCTTCGGTAAAATCCGGCAGTCCACGATTTAAGCGGGGAAGCAGCGTGTTTTTTAAGGCTTCCGGCTGTTCGTGGATTTCTTTCAGCATAAAATGCGGGAAACCATTTTTCATGGCGGCATCCATGTTCCAGTTGATCGTCATTATTTCCGGCTGGGTTTTATCAAAATTATCCAGACGGTAGGTCTGCACTTTATAGGGGGTCAGACGGACGATTTCTCCTTCAGGCACAACAAAATACGACTGTGTATAGGGGATTAATGCGGTTAAGTCCGAAGCGATAACTGCCCCGGAGTGTGTGTAGGCAGCGACTAAAGGGCTTACGTTTCGTATGGCATAAATCTCTCCCGGACGGTCAGAAAACAGGATACAAAAGCCATAGGAGCCTTCCAGTTTTTCCGTCAGTTTTCGGATAGCGATAAATGGGTCATGATCGTAGAACTGGTCTAAAACCCAGGCAGCAACTTCACTGTCGGTCTGGGAAACCAGCCGATCCTGCAGTCCATATTCTTCGGTCAGCTGATGATAGTTTTCTATAATTCCGTTATGGATTAAAGTTACCCGTCCTGCCTGGTGAGGATGGGCATTTTCATTCGTCACTCCGCCGTGCGTCGCCCAGCGGGTGTGACCAATGCCACAGTGGGAACTGTCTTTTTCTTTAGCGCAGGCTGCCTTTAACGCAGCAACCTTCCCGACCTGTTTTATCCTGCGAACTTGTGATTTTGTAGTAAAATAGGCAATTCCCGCACTGTCATAACCCCGGTATTCCAGACCGGAAAGCCCTTCGATTAATAGTTTCTTTGCCTCTAGCGGCCCTGTATATCCAATAATTCCACACATAGCTTTTCCTCCTTTTTAATCCCAGATTATAGCGCAGACGAAAAAAAACGTCAACTTTTCTGTTCTTTTCTTAAAGATAAATTAAGGTTTTTTATCGTTTTCCTATCTGTTTTTTAAATTTATAATATGTTATACTGTAACGGAAAATGTGAAAGAATAAACATTTTAGAAGAAAGGCAAAAAGCAGATCATGCAGAGGTTGAATGCAGGAAAAGGCTGGCATAAGAGAAAAAAGCCGGTGCAGGGTAAATGGGCAACCGGGCTCATCGCCGTCTTATTTATCGGAACCGGGACTGCACTGGGAAATATCAGCCAGCACTATGGAGAATTTAAAGATGAAGAGTTAAAAGCAGCGGCACTTGCCGCAATACAGGAAGCAAACGCTCAGGCAGAAGCCGCAGCGCATAAAATAAAAGAAGAAACAGCAAGAGCCGAAGAATCCACAAAGGCTGTGTCAACAGCGCCTGAAACCGAAGAGGAAACGGAAAGTCTTCCCAAACCCTATGAACCGGCACCGGATAAGCTGAACCTGGCTTATTTTTATCCGGAAGATGCCGAATCAGAAGAGATTATTGACAGCTATGCCGGGGAGGTGTTTCAGGAACTTATGGTTCTGGATTTGGACTGGCTGTCGGATTTATATGAACTTTCCGATGTATCCCCATCAACGATGGCTTCCCGACTGGGAAAAGGGACAAAGGCCGTTATGGGAGGCTATAACCCCAGGGATAAGGCGCACAGGGCAAATAATCCTTCTTCCTGGGTGATTCACGACTGGAAAAAAATTCATGTCAATTTTATCAACGGCGACGGAAAAGCGATTGACGGTTTTTCCAATGTAAAAGATATTCTTTCCATGGCAAGCGTCTACACCTATTTTTCGGATATGATGGATGTGGATACTTTCTCGGAATATTCCCGCCAGCTATGGAAAAATTCCCACAGCTACAGTTTAAGTATGGGAGATTTGTATTATTGCAGCGGGTGCCTGAATAAAACGGAAGAAGAACTTGTCCGGGAAGCAGAGGAAGAAGAATTTGCTGCCGAAGCAATGTCTTTTGGGATGAACGGACAGGCAGGCCGTACCAGCGGACAGAACAGCTTGCCTTCCGGTGAGATTTGGGAAGGCGGAGTCAGCGGCGTGCAGGGCAGTGCTGCAAGAGGTTTAACCGAATCTTCTGCAGCAGGAACAACGGCGGCACAGGCAGACTCATCGATGACACAGGCAGAATCTGTGCCGGCAGAAACAACGGCGGCGCAGGCATCTTCGATGGCGCAGGCAGAATCTGTTCCGGAAGAAACTGCGGCGGCGCAGGCATCTTCGATGGCGCAGGCAGAATCTGTGCCGGAAGAAACTGCGGCGGCGCAGGCATCTTCGATAGAGCAGACGGAATCTGTGCCGGAAGAAACGGCGGTGCAGGCATCTTCGATAGAGCAGACAGAATCTGTATCGGCAGAATCATCGGTTTCGGGAAGTTTTGTTTCCGGGAATTCGGCTTTTGGAAATTTATCGGGGGGTATACCGACGGATTCATCGGTTTCCGGGAACTCGGCATCTGGAAATATATTTGGAAATGCATCCCCATCGGATTTGCAAAATCCTACGGGAACGAATGCAGAAGCTGCAAATACCGCAGCGGAAAGCGCAAACCAGAAGACAGGAAAGAAAACACAGTATGACTGCCCGGGACATGTTGATTTGTACATACGGGTTAAGGTTTTGGGTTTAGAGGATAAAAAGGGATTGTTTTCTATCAGCAAAGCTGCCGAAAAGAAAACATTGGAAAAGAAGGCGGCAAATAGGAAGGCAGAAGAAACAGAAAGCAAAGCAGCGGAAAAAACAGCAAAAAACAAGGAGAAAGATAATACAGAAAAAAAAGCTGCCGATAATAAGACCGGGGATAAGACATGGGATGGCTGGAATACACAGAACATTGCCAGTGTTAAGAAAATCAGCGGTCAGGACTGGTTTGAGGATTTTGGTTTAAGTATTTCTTCGATTTCTTTAAGTGAGCCTTTAACCAACCAGGAAATTGACGAATATATGAACCGTCTTCCGGCAGATACATCGGTAACCCGGCGGAATATTATTCATTTTGCTCTGTCTTCTGTGGGACGGGTTCCGTACTACTGGGGAGGAAAGCCTGCGGCCTCAGGCTATGAAGGAAACCATTTCGGTGCCCTGATTCCTGCGGATCCCAAGGGACGGCTGCTGCGCGGACTGGACTGTTCCGGATGGATTAACTGGGTGTATTGGTCGGCTACGGGAAAACGGCTGGCAGGAGAGAGCACCAGCAGTTTATGTCTGTGCGGAAAACAGGTCAGCCTCAGTGAGTTAAAGCCCGGGGATATTATTGTGCGTACAGGTGCAAATGCCCATGTGGTGATGTTTTTGGGCTGGACTGCCGATGGTCAGATGAATGTTATCCATGAAACCAGCGGTTCAATTAATAATGTCATGGTTGCAACGATAGGTGCTCCTCCATGGCCATACTACCGTAAACTGGTGGAATAAATTAATACGAGGTTTTATTACTATGTCAAGAAAAAATTATAATGAACCCTATGAAGATGAATTGGACAGAATGCGTGCACGAAGAAAAAAATCCGTTTCGCCAAGACAAAGGCAGCGATTTGAAGAGGACTGGGATGATGATTTTGATGAAGTAGATTTTAATGAAAATGACGAATGGGAAGAGGATGACTACTTCGACGATGACGACTGGGAAGAAGAACCAGATGTAAGACCACGCAATTTGCGCCGTACAGCCTATGGGAGAAATGGTTCGGCAGATTCTGCCTATGGACGAAATTCCGCTTATGGACGTGATTCTGCCAATGGACGTCGGCACCAGATAACGGAACATTCCGGATATCGTAATCATCGTCAGGAGAAGCATAATTATCGTCAGGAAAATTCCACCTATAGCAGCAGAACACAGAGCGGGAAGAAAAACGGAAGGCGGAAAAAGAAAGCACCTTTGATTCTTGCTTTAGTACTGGTTTTACTCTTGTTGTCCGGCGGAGTGCTTTATGCCAAACGCTGGGCAAAGGATCGGGACGGTTACTGGAATATTGCGGTTTTTGGTGTAGATTCCCGGGACGGAGGGCTGGAAAAGGGTGCATTGGCCGATGTGCAGATGATTGCCAGCATTAACAAGAAAACCGGAGAAATCCGTCTGGTTTCTGTTTACCGGGATACCTATGTGCAGATTAATGAGAACGGGGATTTCCATAAGATTAATGAAGCTTATTTTAAGGGCGGGCATAAGCAGGCGCTGGAAACCTTAAAGCGGAACCTGGATGTGGATGTAGACGATTATGCTACCTTTAACTGGAAGGCCGTTGCCGATGGAATTAATATTTTGGGCGGTATTGACTTGGAAATCACGGAGAGCGAATTTGCTTACATTAACTCATTTATTACGGCTACCGTAGAATCGACGGGGATTGCCTCCTTCCATCTGGAGCATCCGGGGATGAACCACTTAGACGGCGTACAGGCGGTTGCTTACAGCCGGCTTCGCCTTATGGATACGGACTTTAACCGGACAGAGCGGCAGAGGAAGGTGGTGGCTCTGGCTTTAGAGAAGGCAAAGCAGGCCGACTTTAAGACGCTTACCGGACTGGCGGGGGTAATTTTGTCGGAGATATCCACCAGTATCGGTCCGGAAGACGTTATTCCTCTGGCAAAAGATGCCGGTCATTATTTCCTTGGGCAAACCGGTGGATTTCCTTTTGCCAAGACAACAGCAGATGTAGGGAAGCTGGACTGCGTTATTCCTATGACGCTTGAATCTAATGTTGTCTTCCTGCATCAGTTCCTCTTTGATCAGGAAGGTTATCAGCCTTCGGAATCGGTAAAAAAGATCAGCAGCATCATCAGTGAGCGAACAGGTATCTATGAAGAAGGCAAGTCTGCCGGGGCAGATACAAACCTTGGCGGCGTCACAGGAAATACAGGTGCACCGGCATCTCCTTCACCGGGCGGTACCTCCAATCAGGGGGCTTCTTCGCAGGGCGGCGGTTCTTTAGAAAATTCCGGAGATAATGATAAAGCAGATACTTTGCAGACTGAAGAAGTGATTTCCGAAGAAAATACCGAAGAAGAAACCAAAAAAGACACAGAAGAGGAGAGTAAGCAAAGCGACGAGGAAAAGAAGGAAGAGTCGAAAGCAGATAAAGAAAGCACGAAGGCAGAGGATAAGGATGAAAAAGATAAAGAGGAAGAAAAGACAACCGCTGCCGAAGAAGAGTCAAATTCAACCGTTGTAGAACCTTTAGCACCGGAGGAAACCACGCTTTCCCAGGAACAGATTATGGAAGGCCCCGGGGCAGTTAACCCGCCGAAGGAACCTGGAGAAGGTGCAAACCCTCCTGCACCCGAACCACCGACAGCAGAAGTCGGACCAGGTTTTGAAGGGCCGGGGGAGAATTAAACAAGTAAATAATCATAATAATGTGTAATTGATGAACCGCTGTAAGATGCAGGGATAATTTATTGTTGTTTGCATTTTACAACGGTTTTTATCATTGCTTCTTTACCAGCCATAGAAGTTTCTTAAGAAGTTTCTTAAATTCTTTTTTTCTCAATTTTTCTTA
>VSOC01000101.1 GCA_009774615.1 Lachnospiraceae bacterium | reverse complement strand
CTATAGTTTTTGCAAATCGGAGGGAATGCTGATAAACACTGGCTTTGCAGCCATTTTTGGCGGGAGGGAAAGATGTTTGTCTGCAAGACGGTTCACCAGTACAGCAAAGGCGAAATTTCCGATGAGGATATGGCTAAACTTAAGGAAATTGCAGAGGATTACCGCACAGTAAAAAACTACGTCTACAGCCGTTACAGCGGTGTGGGAAGTCTGGAAAAACTCTATCCGGGCTATACCGTCCAGAATGAAATGACGGGAAGCGGGCTTCGGGGGACGCTTAAGATGCCGTCGGTGTACTTTTATCTTGCCGTATTTGATGCGCTGGGAGATATTAAAAGCCAGTGGACAAGGACGAAGAATAAGGTTCTGGAACTGCTGGGGAAGAATGAAGGCTTTTCGGCAGAAGAGAAACATTATCTTCGGTTTTTAATGAAGGTAACCAATGCGTTTTCGTCCGTGTTAAAGCGTGAACCGATAGCATTGCCCAGGGAAATGGAAGGAAAATACCGGGAACTGGCCGGGAAGGTGGATGAGGAGAAGCTGCAGAACTATCTTTGCAGGCAGGTGAGGAAATACCATAAAAAGCCTTATGCGGCTCAGGGGTCAGGATTTTCGCTGTCGGCGAAGGCGTATCGCTATGAAAATCATGGAATCAGCATTGCCAGCAAAGAAAAAAGAAAGAGGATTTTTATTCCATTGACCGACAACTGCCAGTATAAAAGCCAGATTTATCTGAAAATCAATCCGGGAGAGCATAGCATACAGATTCATGTGCCAGTAAATGTGGAGATGAAAAGCCATGAGGATTACCAGAACCGGATAGGGATTTCCCTGGGGATGTATACGATGCTGACGGTGGACAATGGGAATGGATATGGAGAGGATTTGGGCAAGTACCAGACGGAATATGCGGACTGGATGCGGGCGCAGACGGCAAGCTATCACCGAAACAGGGAGAGTAATCCGGGAAGGAAGAAGTATCTGGCGAAGAAACACCGGATGACGGAAACCATGCACAGTTATATTAACCATGAACTGAATCGATTTCTGGAGGAAGAAAAGCCGGGGGTGATTTACCTGGTAAAGCTTCCGAAAAGCCAGGGCGGGGGGATTAATAGGAAAATTAATAACTCCGTGGCTCTGTGGCAGAGGGGATATATTCGAGGGAGATTGGAACAGAAATGTAAGGAGCATGGAGTGGAGATTGTGGAGGTTCTGGGGAAGGATATCAGTAATCTTTGCAGCAAATGTGGGGGAATGGGAAGCAGGAAGGATAGCTATTTTCGTTGCGGAAGCTGTGGGGAAGAACTGGAAGAAAAGGTGAATACGGCAAGGAATGTGCTGAAGAGGGGGATGGAGGGGAAGGTTTTGAAGCAGTCGGGTGGAGTGAAAGCTGATGGAATGAACGATAATGAGATGAAAGATGATGAAATAAAGGAAATAAATAATTGATCAAATGAACAGCAGTCTGGATAAATTTCCGTGATGAGCGGAGGTTTCACCGAAAGGACCAGAAGGCGGGTTCCTGATAATATAAAAGATGATACGGCCTTAGAAGGCGGGGAAACCTGCGGATTGGGTAGGCCAGGACCCTGGGAACATGGATGATTGTATCGGTGATGTACTAGGGAGCGAAGTGGGGAATGGATTAAGTTTTTATTTCCTGTATCATCCAGAATTGGGTGACCAATGTGCCTTATTTTTAATTTTATATTATTTTCTTAATTGTTAAAATTTAATCTTGATGCTTTTTATTTTGGGGCATGTAAAGTATGGGGGATTTTTGAATCTAAAATGTAAGTAATAGATATTTATTCCTGATTATCTAGAGGAATAGATATAGATAACGTTTTCAAGAGGAGGCTTATGTGATGAATGAACAGGAGCAGAAAAAAATAAAAAAAGGAGGTATTTTCATAGGTGTTGCCGTTGTGTTGGTAATAGCTGCATTAATTGGCATCATTATCATTCTTCTGCTGTCACGTAATGCGGAACCGGAAGAGGAGAAGCGAAATGTGGTCATCACTCCTGAAAATGTAGAGCGTGTATTGGAAGGAATTACAGAAACACAAGAAACTGTAGCACCAGGGTTTTATACAGTAACAATGAATACAACATGGCGTTTTTCTACAGGAAAAGAAGCATCTTATGATGCTGTAGTGGAAAATGTAGAAACAAATACCAATGATGTATATTTTGATATTGTCCTGGAAAGTGATGAAACAAAGGTTTTGTATAAATCTCCGGTTATACCAAGGGGAGGCCGTTTAGAAGAAATTATATTGGATGAGCCATTGGAAGCCGGGAATTATGAATGTGTTGTAATTTATCATTTAATTGATGAGAACCAAAACACACTCAGCACATTACGAATTGGCTTAACGATTATTGTTGAAAGTTAGTTCGTATAATAAAATTATAAAAAATAGGAGGAAAATTAAATGAGCAAAAAAAATTTAAAGAAATTTGCAGCAGTTACTTTAGCAACGAGCATGGCATTTGGAAGTACAATGATGGTATTTGCAGAGGGTGAGGGCGATACTACGACATCTTCTGCTGGTGTAGCAGAAGGTACAGGTTCATATGAAGGCGGAGAAATGAAGTATCCTACACTTCAGGTTACTTTGCCGACAATTCCAGCTGGTACATATGATTACATTGCAGATCCGAATGGCTTAATTAAAGCAACAAATAATGAAAAATATACAAGTGCCACATTTTCGGGAGATACAGGTATTTTCTTTGAAACTTCTGAGAATACATATTCAGAGAAGAGTGCAGCGCAAACAGTTACAAATGAAAATGCCCAGGATATTGATGTAACCGTTAAACTGGAACAGAAAACTGCTGGGGATGCTATCGTTAAATATGCAGAAAGTGCGGAATTTGAATCTGATGATACAGAGAATAAGCTTTATCTTGCAATTACTGATGATGCAACTACAAATGCTAAAGCAGCAGCACTTACATCTACTGGTGCAGCTACAATTACAACAACTGTTGCTGGTGTGCCCGATAATTATGAACCCGGTTATAATTCGACAGATGATAAATATGAATATGTAAAAAAGGGTGATGCTGATTTAAGCGATTGGAATGATTGTTCGTTTATATTGACTGGTGCAGTGAATACAAAAGCAACATGGGGAGATGATGTTAAATTCCCGGAGATTAAAGTAACCTGGAGTTATAAAGAACATAAAGATTCTGTATTTTCTGCTTCAAGTGTTAGTGCAACTGCAAATACACTGACGGTAACAGATGCTGCTGTTACTATTAAAAAAGTAACTGTTGTACGTACTGATGGAACACAGGTTGTATGGACAGCAGGAAATCAGTTTACATTTGCTAATGGAAAGTTAACATTCAAAACGGGTGCACTTGGTGCTAATGCAGGTAATTCTTTAAATATTGAACTCAGTACAGGCGTAACAGAAACTATTGCTATTCAGTAATTTAATCTATAAAAAATGTAAATAATAAAGTTTTTCCTGTAAAACATAGAAGAATATTTACAGTCACATTGGTACAAAAGTAACTGGATAATATTTTAAAAATAATTATGGAAAAGTTACGGGATGCAGACATCGACATTGGTCTGCATCCTATGCAAGGAGAGTGTCATGTATTTTAGTGCTGGATTGAAGATGGAAAATGCTATTTATTTAATTGAATGTCTTTCGAGATGTTTAATAATGATACATGTTCCTTCTGGAAAATCAATGATAGAAGTATATTTACCGTGGAAATTCACAGAAAAAAAAATAAGGTTAGTAGCGTTGAAACGCAATCTTATTATTTATTCACCAGCTGTAGAGCATCTCCTTGTTTATGACTGTTTGAAAAAACAGATATCAACGATAGAATTACAAGAAAATCAAGTTGATAAAGCAGGATTTTATTATTCAAATATTTTGATTTATCAAGATGATTTAATTGTTTTGCCATATAAAGGGAAAGAAATAAAAAGATATGGAGTTAATGGATTATTAAAATTTAAAGACAAGCAATGGTGTTCTTTGATAGCTAGAGAATGTGAAAGTGACGAAAATTTATTTGAGAATATTAGAACAGATAGTGCATGTATTGTAGGAGAGTATCTTTTTTTTTCTTTAGTTTATGAAAATCAAAATTATTTGTGCAGATATGAATTAAATCAAGAGGAACACTTATGTACTATTATTTATTGTTCAGGAAATATAGCTATTCGAGGAGTTTATGCTTATCCTAATATGGTTTTGTTTCGTAGAATATTTTATGATAAAACAGAACTTGTGATGATTCTTCTTGATTCCGGGAAACAGCAAACGTTTGAAATAAACTGTCCATCAATGTTTGAAGAAGATGTTTATGGAAATATTCACCATATTAGAGGGGTGTTTAATAAAAAAATTATAGAAATCAGAGAAAATAATCTGGGAAAATATTCAAAAATTTATAAACTTGGACAACAAGAGATTTATATTGAAAATGGTATTTTATTTGATTCTTTAAAAAATGAAATTTTGGTATCTGAAGCAGAATGTATTAAAAAATATTTAATAGGAGAAACGATAAGAGAAATAAAAAGCAGCCATTTTTACTATGAAGGATATAGAAGTTTATTTTATGACAGATGCACAGGAGAAGGGAGATATAAATTGTGTGATATGATAAATTATCTTACCTTGTTTCCTATTGTATTGATAAAGGATGGAAGATTGATAAAAAATAAAACAATTGGAGAATGGGTTTGGGAAATGCTTTGATAAAAGTCGGTAAAAATTTTAATAAATATGAATAGCACAGCGATATAATCTGAGAAAAGGTTGATAAAAATAAATGATAAAAATAATAGATTATGAGTTAACACATCAAATTTCTTGTTTGTTTGAAAAAAAAATATTTGTGTATGGGACTGGTGTATATGGCAATAAAGTTGCTGAGCTTTTTTTGCAAATGGAAATTGAAATTGAAGGATTTTGTGAAACAAACCCAAAAAAAAATGAGTTTTTTGGAAAAAAAATTTTATCAGCAAAAACAATAATTAATAATTATGATAAAGATGATGTATTGGTTATTATTGCAAGTGAAAAGTATTATAAAGAAATGATTAATGAACTGCAGGCATCAAAAAATATAAATATATGCACTTATTATGCTCTGTTTATAGCACTTTATTTGAATCATGAAACGGAAAAGAAAATTGAACCATTAAAGAATAATATTAATTTTTTTAAAAAAATTAGTATAGATATGGTTATCAGAAATCTTTTAGGATGGGGGATAAAATGGTATTGTGATATATTATCCCAACCATCATTGGTATGGATATATCAGCCGGGTAAAGTTGGTTCTGCAAGTATTTATTGGTCAAATCCTCTAAAAAGCTTTCATTTGCACTCATTAGCCTATGCACTTAATGCTGATGCTGATATGTCAGATGTCTGCAGAAAAATAATTGCTGAAATTAAGAAGCATCCAGTTAAGATTATTACAGGTGTACGTGAACCAATTTCAAGAGATCTGTCATTATTTTTTCAGGGGAGTGATGCTGATATCTGGCCATTAGTTCATTATGGAAATAGTTGGATTTATTTATTTGGCGATTATAGTAAGAAGAGTAAGCTAGACTCTCAGACATTGAAAGAAAGAATCTGTACGTTTGAAAAAAGTTTAGATTATTCTTTTGAACATTTAGGAAAAGAAATTACAAAAAACAAAGCTGATGAATTTTCATGGTTTGATTATGAAATTAAGGCGTTGCTGGATGTAGATATTTATAATTATCCTTTTGATAAAGAAAAGGGATATTCTATTATTGAACAGGATAACATTCAAGTTTTAGTTTATAAATGTGAAAAATTAAATCAGTTAGAAAATGTTATTGGCGAATTTTTAAATAAGCCTGATTTTTCGCTTAAAAATGCAAATCAGGGAGAGGAAAAAGTATATTCCTATATGTATAAAAGATTTAAAGAAGAGGTTAAATTAAACAAAGAATATTTTGATTATTACTATGCTGATAATCCTAAATTAAAACATTTTTATACCGATTCTGAAATAGAGCAGTTTAAACAAAAATGGATGAAAAAGCTGCAATAAAGAAATAACAATAAGTAAGGTGCTAAAGGAGCAACAGGATATAATAATGAAAAATATAACATCCACTCATTTAGATACATTAGAGGCGGAAGCAATCTATATTATGCGTGAGGTTGCAGCGGAGTGTGAAAAACCAGTGATGCTGTATTCCATTGGAAAGGACAGTTCGGTGATGCTTCATTTAGCGATGAAAGCATTTTATCCGGAAAAGCCGCCGTTTCCTTTTCTCCATATTGATACAACATGGAAGTTTAAGGAGATGATTGCATTCCGTGACCGTATAGCGAAGGAAAAAGGGATTGAAATGCTTGTCTATACGAATGAAGAAGGCATAAAGCAGGGAATAAATCCCTTTGATCATGGTGCAGCCTACACGGATATTATGAAAACGCAGGCGTTAAAGCAGGCGCTTTCCCTGTATGGTTTTACGGCGGCTTTTGGCGGCGGACGAAGAGATGAGGAAAAGTCCAGGGCCAAGGAGAGGATTTTTTCATTCCGCAGCAAGGAACAGGCATGGGACCCCAAAAATCAGCGTCCGGAGATGTGGAAACTCTATAATACACAGATTCATCAAGGAGAAAGTATACGTGTATTTCCACTTTCCAATTGGACAGAAAAAGATATCTGGCAGTATATTGCTAGAGAAAAGATAGAGATTGTTCCTTTGTATTTTACGAAAGAACGTCCGGTGGTTTACCGAGATGGCAACATCATAATGGTAGATGATGAGCGGATGAAATTATTTCCCGGGGAAGAAGTACAAAAGATAAGTGTTCGATTCCGTACTTTAGGGTGCTACCCGTTGACCGGTGGTATTACATCTACGGCAAGTACCTTAGAAGAAATTGTAGAGGAAACGTTAGGGGCAGTAACTTCGGAGCGAACAAGCCGTGTGATTGACCATGAGGCAACAGGGAGCATGGAAAGGCGCAAGAGAGAGGGGTATTTCTAAAATGAATGGATTATTGAAGTTCATTACCTGCGGAGGCGTAGATGATGGGAAATCAACATTAATCGGACATATGCTCTACGATGCAAAACTGCTTTTTACCGATCAGGAACGTGCTTTAGAACTGGACAGCCGGGTGGGCAGCCGGGAAGGGAAAATGGATTATTCTCTTTTGCTGGATGGACTGATGGCTGAACGTGAACAGGGAATTACGATTGATGTTGCCTACCGTTATTTTACAACAGAAAAAAGAAGTTTTATCGTTGCTGATACACCGGGACATGAGGAATATACCCGAAATATGGCTGTAGGTGCTTCCTTTGCCGATCTGACCGTGATTTTGGTGGATGCATCCCAGGGAATACTGATTCAGACAAAACGACATGCCAGAATCTGTGCATTGATGGGAATAAAATATTTTATCTTTGCCGTAAATAAGATGGATCTTGTGCGCTACAGTCAAAAAGAGTACAAAAAGATTGAAAAAGAGATAAAGAAGTTAGCGATTGATCTGGAATTAAATCATGTGAATGTTATTCCAGTTTCCGCAACCGAAGGGGACAATATTACCTTAACCTCTTCGCACATGCCCTGGTATAAGGGAAAGACGTTATTGGATACACTGGAAACGGTAAATATCGATGAGGGGACAGAGGAAGACGGATTTATTCTGCCTGTACAGCGGGTGTGCCGTCCCAATCATAGCTTTCGTGGATTTCAGGGGCAGGTTGAAGCCGGAAGCATTAGAGAAGGAGAGGAAATTACGGTTCTTCCCAGTGGGGAAAAAGCTTGTGTGGAATCCATACTGGTCGGAGAACAAAATGTGGCACAGGCCCAAAAAGGGCAGGCAGTGACGATTTCTCTGCAGCGGGAAGTAGATGTTTCCCGAGGATGTGTGCTGGTAAAGGATAAACAGTTATGTGTCAGCACCATGTTTACAGCCAGTCTGCTTTGGATGGATGATGCAGAACTGATGCAGGGAAAAAATTTTTTGCTGAAATTGGGGACAAAGATGATTCCTGCCTGTGTGATGGATATTAAATATCGCATCAATATTCATACAGGAGAACAGCTTGCCGCTTCAAAATTATATAAAAATGAAATCGCTGTCTGTGATATTGCAGCAGGTTCGCTGCTTGTCTATTCTACCTTTGCCGCGAATAAAGGACTTGGAAGTTTTATCCTGATTGACCGGTTGACCAATATGACTTCGGCCTGCGGTGTTGTGGAACATTCACTGCGTAGAAGTGAAAATATTGTATGGCAGACGATGGATATTACACGCCAAATCCGGGCAGAGAAGATGGGACAGAAACCAGTGACCCTATGGTTTACCGGGCTTTCCGGCTCAGGAAAGTCTGCATTGGCAAATGAGATAGAAAAAAGGTTGTCGGTCAGCGGAAGGTACACCATGCTGTTGGATGGCGACAACGTTCGTATGGGATTGAATAAAAATCTGGGGTTTGAACCGGAAGACCGTATCGAAAATATCCGGAGAATTGCCGAAGTGGCAAAGCTGATGAATGATGCAGGATTAATTGTCCTTACTTCTTTTATTTCGCCATTTGCAAGTGACCGGAGGAACGCAAGGAAAATTATTGGAGAAGAAAATTTCATCGAAATTTATGTAAGTACTCCTTTGGAAGAATGTGAGCGCAGGGATGTAAAAGGGCTGTATCAAAAAGCAAGGGAAGGAAAAATACCAAATTTTACGGGAATAACAAGCCCCTATGAAGCACCGGAAAATGCAGAACTTGTTATTGATACAAGCAGACAGTCTTTAGAAGAATCCGTCGAAATTATTCTTAATTTGTTGCAGGAGAGAAAAGGAACCAATGCTATGGGAAAAGGAACTTGAAACAGCAAAAGAAGCCGCAATTCAAGCCGGGAAAGCGATTTTAGAAATCTATCAGAATTCGGAAGAATGGAAAGTCGAGTATAAAGAAGATACTTCTCCGCTTACCCAGGCGGATAAAGCAGCAAACAACATTATTGTAAAGCTGCTTAAGGAAAGATTTCCGCTATACGCTGTTTTATCCGAAGAAGAAAAAGATAATACAAACAGGCTTGCGAATGACTATTGTTTTATTGTCGATCCGTTAGATGGAACAAAGGAATTTATTAAGCGCAATGGTCAGTTTACGGTGAATATCGCTTTAGCTTATCAGCACAGGGCGGTTATGGGTGTAATCTATGTGCCGATATTTAAAGAACTTTATTTTGCAGCAGAGAGTTTTGGTGCATTCAAAAAATCAGCAGACGGTGAGGAAAAAAGGCTTTATGTATCCGATAATCAGGAAATTTCATCGCTTAGGCTGGTCATCAGTAATTCACATGGCTGTGCGCAGATGGATGCTTTAATTGAGAAGTATAAGATTACTCATTTTGTTAAGGTAGGAAGTTCACTGAAAGGCTGTATGGTTGCCTGCGGAGATGCTGATGCTTATTACCGCTTTAATCCGACAATGGAATGGGATACAGCAGCTATGCAGTGTATTGCCGAAGAGGCAGGGGCTGTTTTCAGGCAGATGGACGGTTCAGTTATGCGATACAACCGGGAAGACAGTCGTAACACAAAAGGGTTTTATATTATTAACCGACAGGAAAATTTGTTGGTTTAATGGCAAGTGATGGGATTCATTCTTTATGCATCAAGGGAGAACTTATGAGAAAGACATCAGGAGCAGGTTTGCGGGTAATGGCTATGATTTTTGCGCTGTCTTTAGGGATAGCAGGATGCCAGAAAAGTTCGGACTCTTCATCGGACAGTAAAAAAGAAAGAGAACTTTTAAATGTGTCCTATGATCCGACAAGGGAATTTTATTCGCAGTATAATGAACTGTTTTGTCAATACTGGAAGGAAGAACATAACGAAGAAATCCGGGTTGTGCAGTCACACGGAGGTTCGGGTTCGCAGGCGCGTTCCGTCATGGAAGGAAATGAGGCGGATGTCGTGACGCTTGCCCTTGCCCATGATGTTACTGCCATTGAGCAGGCAGGCTTGATTGAAGCGGGATGGATGGAGGAATTTGACGGGGAAAGTTCACCTTATACGTCAACAATTGTGTTCTTAGTCCGTAAAGGTAATGAGAAGAATATCCAGGACTGGGATGATCTTGTTCGGGATGGGATTGAAGTTATCACGCCCAATCCAAAAACTTCCGGCGGAGCATGTTGGAATTTTCTTGCTGCCTGGGCCTATTGGCAGGAACAGGATAGGGAAAATGAGGAGGAAACCAGAAATAATTTAAAAAAGTTGTATAAAAATGTTCTGGTACTGGATTCTGGTGCCCGTGGGGCAACGAATACATTTGTTGAAAATGGTCAGGGCGATGTGTTGATTGCCTGGGAAAATGAAGCTTATTTAGCGATGGAAGAGTATCCTGATCAGTATGAGATGGTAACACCGAGCATCAGTATATTGGCACAGCCTTCGGTAGCTGTAGTGGATAAAAATGTACAGGAACATGGAACTGAAGAACTGGCAGCAGCATATCTGGAATATTTATACAGTGAAGAAGCACAGCGGTTGGCAGGAAAGAACTATTATCGTCCATCCAGAGATGTGATTTTACAGGAATTTTCCGGGCAGTTTAACCTGGAAATGAATTTGGTATCGATTGAAGATTTTGGTGGATGGGATAAAGCCTATGAAACCTTCTTCCAGGATGGAGCGGTGTTTGATCAGATTTATTCCGATTAGATGTATTCTTAGAAATTATTCTGGAAAATAGTTTGGAAAAAGAAAGAAAAAAGATCGAGGATAGCTGCAGGTATGGAACAAACGATTGTAAAGGTAAAGAATAAAAAAGGTATCCGGGTAATCCCTGGTTATGGCCTCTGTATGGGAGTTACCCTGACAATGCTGGGATTTTTTGTCCTGATGCCGTTGTGTTCTATTTTTATTCATGTCGGGAAGCTGAGTTTTTTGGAGTTTATGGAGATTATTACTTCGCGCCAGGTCATTTCCGGCTATATGGTCAGTCTTTCCGGGGCATTTATAGCAGCATTAATTAACACTGTGTTTGGTCTTTTGCTTTCCTGGGTTTTAGTTCGCTACGATTTTCCGGGAAAGCGGATTATGGATGGTCTTATAGAACTCCCCTTTGCCCTGCCTACGGCGGTAGCAGGAATTGCCCTGACCTATCTTTATTCGGATAAGGGATGGATAGGCAGCGGGTTTGCAAGGCTGGGAATAAAGATTGCTTATACCCGCATTGGGATTACGATTGCGATGGTCTTTGTAGGTATACCTTTTGTGGTGAGGGCCGTACAGCCGGTACTGGAAAAACTTGACCGACAGTATGAAGAGGCCGCAGCGATGCTGGGGGCAGGCCGGTTTTATATCTTTTTTCATGTGATTTTTCCAGAAGTTTTTCCAGCACTTTTAGCAGGATTTGGTCTTGCTTTTGCCAGGGGGCTTGGGGAATATGGGAGTGTCGTATTTATAGCCGGAAATATTCCCTATAAAACACAGATTGCCTCGCTTTTAATTATGATGAAATTAGAACAGTACAAATATGCGGATGCTACAGCCATTGCGTTTGTCCTGTTATTGCTGTCATTTGTACTGATGCTTTTGATTAATTCGGTACAGATTTATATGCAAAGGTTTAGTAAGGGATAGGCAGAAAGGAAAGCAGAAAACGTTGAAGCAAAAAGAAGACAGGATGGCAAAAAAGGCGCAAAGATCCTATGAACAGGATATTTCGGGAGATGGAATTCATTCTCTGCAAAAAGTTATTGAACCGCATCAAAATGAGGGAAGCAGGCTGGTGAAAGCGATATGTATTGGGATAAGTGTATTGTTTTTAGGGATAATGCTGGTGCTTCCGCTGATTGTCGTGCTGACCAACGCCCTACGGGAAGGGTGGGAGATTTATAAGGAGAATATTTTCGATACTTACGTGATAAAGGCATTTTGGCTTACACTAGCGGCTATGGTTTGTGCGGTAATTGTTAATACTGTGTTTGGGATTGTGGCATCCTATCTTTTAAGTAAGTTTTATTTTCGGGGAAGACAGGTTATTGCTGCACTAATAGATATCCCATTTTCTATCTCTCCAGTAATTGCAGGGTTGATTTTTATTCTGACTTTTGGAAATGTTGGATGGATGGGGGATTTTTTTAAAAGCCATGCGATTAAGATTGTCTTTGCTGTTCCGGGAGTTATCCTAGCAACCATATTTGTTACTTTTCCCTTTGTTTTTCGGGAATTGTTTCCGGTAATGAATGTGCAGGGGAAGGAGGAAGAAGAGGCCGCGGCATTGATGGGGGCAGGTGGGATTACGATTTTTCGCAGGATTACCTTTCCGCATATTCGGTGGGCACTTCTTTACGGCATTATTCTTTGTGCGGCAAGGGCTATGGGAGAGTTTGGGGCAGTTTCTGTGGTTTCCGGACATCTTCGCGGAAAAACCAATACGCTTCCGCTCCATGTAGAGATTCTCTACAATGAATTTAATACAACCGCTGCATTTGCTGTTTCTTCGATATTGGTGATTATGGCGATAGGTATATTGTTAATAAAAAATATCGTGGAGTGGAAGAGAAAATAGGTGAAAATAAGCAAAAACGGGAAGAAGCAGGATGCAGAAAGAAAGGGATGCGAGAATGCATATAGAAATGAAGCAGGTGAATAAGATTTTTGACGGATTCCAGGCATCGAAGGATGTGAGTTTTGGAATAGAAAAAGGGCAGTTAGCAGCCTTACTGGGGCCAAGCGGAAGCGGAAAAACAACCATACTGCGGATGATTGCCGGACTGGATGTACCGGACTCCGGGGATATTTTAATGAATGGAATAAGGATAAACCATCTTCCGGGAAGCAAGCGGGGGATTGGAATGGTGTTTCAGAATTATGCACTGTTTCGCTATATGACCGTAGCAGATAATATCGCCTTTGGACTGCAAGTGCAGAAAAAAAGGAAAAATGAGATTCAAGAGAGAGTAGAAGAATTGTTAGAATTGATTTCCATGCAGGATTTGGGGAAGCGTTATCCTTATCAGTTATCAGGAGGGCAGCGGCAGAGAGTAGCCTTTGCCCGTGCACTGGCACCTAATCCGCAGTTGTTATTGTTGGATGAACCTTTTGCAGCGATTGATGCAAAAATTAGAAGGGAACTTCGAGGATGGCTGAAGGGAATGATAGAAAAAGTTGGGATTACCAGTATCTTCGTAACCCATGACCAGGAAGAAGCAATGGAAGTGGCAGATATGGTGATTGTGATGAATGAAGGAAAGATTGAACAGATGGATTCACCAGAGAATATATGTGAGCATCCGCAGACAGAGTTTGTTAAGGAGTTTATTGATGTAGAGCGATATCCTCACTTGGGAGGAATGAAATGAAGATAGCTTTTTTTTTAGATGCTTCAAGTGGACTTGGTGGGGCAGGAAATTTATTGCTGCAGCAGGCAATTTTAATGTCTAAGCTTCATGATGTTATTGTTGTTATTCCTGTGAACAATAAGAAAAATTATAATGTTGAATATGCAAAGAGGTGTGAGTGGAATAGTATAAAATATGTCTGTTTACCATTTGA
This sequence comes from Lachnospiraceae bacterium, assembly GCA_009774615.1. GTDB lineage: Bacteria > Bacillota > Clostridia > Lachnospirales > Lachnospiraceae > Caccovicinus. The sequence goes on along the minus strand of VSOC01000101.1, from coordinate 356 downwards.
CACAGCTACAAGTTTTTCAGGTATTGATTTTACAGGTGCAATGAATAATGCAAAATATATAGAAGAATTTGCAGTCAATGAAGGAATTAAATTTTTTCATAGTGTACAGTTAAATTTAAGTGTTGAATATATATCAAGAAAATTGAAAATACCACATTTAATGGATATTTATCAACTTCAAGACGAAGAATTTATATTATGCCCTGGAGATATATATCCGCATTATCATTTGTGTGATTCTAACTTATACTCAAATAAATGGAGCTATGAGTTAAATATTGAATCACGATGTATAAGACCCGTAGCTTTATTAGATAAAATAAAGAGAAAATTATATGATCAAACAAAAATAAAGA
>VSOC01000100.1 GCA_009774615.1 Lachnospiraceae bacterium | reverse complement strand
CGCACGAACAACCGTCTGTTGGGAATCCGTTTAATCCGGCAGAACAGGCGGCGGATACGAATGCTTTGGCTCCGGCAGAACAGGCGGCGGATACGAATGCTTTGGCTCCGACAGAACAGGCGGCGGGGGTTCCTTTGCCTCCGGCGGATACTGCGGCGGCGCAGAATGTACCTAATCTTCCGGCGGGTATTCGTGCTTTGGACCCGACGAAGCCGATGATTGCGCTGACTTATGATGACGGGCCTTTTGCTGCTGTGGGAAACCGGATTATGGATGTTATGAATCTGTATGGCGGGAAGTGTACTTTCTTTATGGTAGGAAACAGGGTGGCTTCTTATGCGGCGGAAGTTCAGCGGATGGCCCGAGAAGGGTTTGAAGTGGCAAATCATACGCAGGATCATCCGAATTTGAAGAAGCTGGGAGCTGCACAGATTCAGGCACAGGTTAATGCTTGTAATGATGTGATTCAGGCGGTTTCGGGGGTTCGTCCGACGGTGATGCGGCTTCCGGGCGGAAATAAGAATAACACGGTTCTTGCAAGTACGGGGATGCCGATTATTTTGTGGAATATTGATACGAATGACTGGAAAACAAAAAGTGCACAGGCTACGGTGAATGCGGTTCTGGGTAAGGTTAAAGACGGGGATATTGTTTTGATGCATGAACTTTATTCTTCGACTGCGGCAGCAACCGAAACCCTGGTTCCTGCTCTTGTTTCTCAGGGATTTCAGTTGGTTACGGTCAGTGAACTTGCTTTTTATAAGGGAAAGACCCTGACGGCCGGACAAGTTTATTATAGTATACGGTGATATTTTTTTACTTTTTATACAGCAAGAAGTCCCTTTCCTCTATGCGGTTAGGGACTTTTTGTATGATGATGGTTAAAACAAATTCGGAAACAGCGCCGCAGGTATTGCAAGAAATGCGTCGGAGAAAATAATCATTAATGCGAGCACGGCCAGGGAAGAGAGGAAGTAGGGCAGGACGCCTTTAAATGATTCTTCTATGGTTATGCCGCTGATGGAACCTGCCAGTAACAGGCACAGGCCGTAGGGGGGTGTTACCAAGCCGAGGGCAAGGGTTACTACGACAATCAGTCCTAAGATAATCGGGCTGATTCCTAAGGCAACGGCAGAGGGAAGAACGATCGGCACGAAGAGGATCATCGCCGGTACGGCATCCATAAAGGTTCCTACGAACATGAAAAACAGGACAACAACAATTAAAAATACGATCTTTCCACCGGGCATTCCCACGAAGAATCCCTGCACGGCTTCGTTGAGCTGGTAGTAGCTTAACAGTTCGCCCAGGGCATTGGCAGTTGCCAGGGCAAACAGAGAGAGGGAGGAAAGCTTCATGGTTTCAATCAAAATCCTGGGGAGGTTTTTGATTTTAATGGTGTGGTAGAAAAAGATTCCGATAATCAGCGCGTACACACAGGCTACGGCTGCGGATTCGGTGGGGGTAAACCATCCGGTAACGATGCCGCCAATCAGGATAATCGGGGTTAAAAGCGCCGGGAGGGAACTCCAGACCTGCTTCATCACGACATTGACGGGGACACGCTCTCCTTTGGGGAAATTTTTCTTTTTAGAATAGAGCACAACAACGGTCATCATGGCAAGACCCAGCATAATTCCGGGCACCAGACCGGTCATAAACAGGGCACCGGTGCCGACATTGGCGATTCCGGCATAGACAACCATCGTAATACTTGGGGGAATGATGGAGCCTAAGGTGGAGGATGCGGCGGTTACGCCTACAGCGGTTTCTTTATCGTAGCCTTGTTTTTCCATCGCGGGGATTAAGATCTTTCCCACCCCGGCGGTGTCGGCCTGGGATGAACCGGAGATTCCTGCAAAAATCATGGATACAAGGATGTTGGCATGGGCCAGTCCGCCCCGCACATGGCCCACGCAGGCAGAGCAGACATCGATTAAACGGTCGGAGATAGAACCTTCATTCATCAGGTTTGCGGCCAGGATAAACAGGGGGACGGCAAGCAGGGTAAAACTGTTTAAGCCGTTGAACATCTTTGTGAAAACGACGCTGTTGGGGATGATCGGCAGGGCGGCAATCCCGGCAAAGGATACAAAGCCAAGGGCAAAGGAAATCGGTACGCCCAGGGCTACAAAAGCGATAAATACAACAACCAGTAAAATCTGCATACTTATTTCCCTCCATTCGTAAGTGCTTTGATATCTTCGGCAATCTGTCCCAGAAGATACAGGGCAGAGGTTGCGCCGCATACAGGTATACACAGCCAGGTCGGGCCGCGCTTTAAGGCGGGAAGACTTACCCAGCGGTAATTCCAGAACTGCATTGTAATCTTACAGCCATAGTAAAACATCAGCAGCGAAAAAATCAGCATAATCATAGCAATGCCCAGGGCCAGCACCCGTTTTAAGGATTCATTTTTCAGCATATCGCTGATGGAAGTGAAGGCAAAATGACGCTGTTCATAGACCATTGCCCCTGCTCCCATAAAGGCTGCCCAGATAAAGGCATACATGGATACATCTTCGGTCCAGATTGCGGCCACGCCTGCATAGCGGCATCCCATCTGGATAACCACGCTGCCCAGAAAGATACTTAAAAAGATTCCGCCCGCTGCAATCTGCAGTTTCTGCAAATAAGCTAATGCTTTTTTCATCTCTGTTTTCCTTTCCCATTTTCTTCGTTACCGTTCACAGCTTCACAGCAACTATTCTTCTGCTTATATTTACAGGGTTCTTATTTCCAAATCCATTTACGGTTTTTGATTTATGGTTCTTGCATCACGATTTTCGATTTATTGTTTCTGTTTTCTGCTTTCATCCCGGATCATTTCCAGATATTTTTCCATACGGTTTTCCGCGGCAAAGTTATCCTGAATCGGCAGGGCAATGGTTTTAAATGCTTCGATATCCATGTCTTCAAATTCAGTCACAACAGCGCCGTCGGCAATAACCTTTTCCTTGGATTCTTCAAACATTGCATAGGTTACTTTGCGGTTTTCTTCAGTGGCAATGCGGCAGGCTTCGTCAAACCAGCCTTTCTGCTCCTCGGTCAGCGCATTGTAAAACTGTCCGGTGGTCAGGAAAAGACGGGTGGTGTAGTCGTGGTGGGTTTCGCTGATGTATTTTCCGTTGTCCGTTTTGTGGTGTTCTTTTAAGCGGAAGCTGGTGTAATCATTTTCCGCAGAATCCACGACGCCCTGGCTTAATGCCTGATAGAGTTCTCCCCAGGCCACGGAAGTCGGGATGGCACCGCACTGTTTAAAGAACTCCGTCACGACCGGCGTACTTTGGGTGCGGATCGTCATTCCTTTTAAGTCCTGCGGGGATACGATCGGTTTTTTTCCATAATAATCGCGAACCGAACACGTCCAGTAGCCCATAACGCGGAAGCGGTTGTTGGTTTTCTCTGAAAGCAGGGCACTCATCTCCTGCCCGAACTGACCGTCCACACAGGCTTCCCAGTGTTCAAAACTGTCAAATAAATAGAGCAGGGAAAACATATCGATTTCTTTTACACCAAGCAGGGTCATAAAACCCGGGGATGCCACGGTCAGGTGAACGGCACCCATCTCCAGCTTTTCCACCAGTTCGGATTCATTCTCCCCCAGTGTTCCGTGATGCAGGGTTGCCGTTGCCCTTCCTCCGGATACCTCCTCCAAGGCTTCTTTAAACTTAATTGCCGCTTTGGAATAAGGATTTTCCAGGGAAGTCTGGTTATGAGCGACAATGATATTTAATTCCGGCTTTGGTTTCCCGTCATCTGCCGTATTTGACGAGGAACATCCTGTAATGCTGACTGCCGCAAGCACGGCAGCTAAGAACAATGACCATTTTCTTTTCATATTCCCTCCGTAATTTTCCAAAAGACTGCGGTTTATATGTGTTCACTGCAACCGGAAAAAATCCGTGAAAACCGCTCCTACATAGCCAGAACCTGGTTCCATTTTTCTTCGATAACCGGGATGCCTTTTTCCAGATTTTCTTTAATATTCAAAGCTTCTGGCTCTCCCGGATAGAGCACCTCTGTACCTTCACTCACCGGTTCGGACGATTTAATATCCAAAAGAATCTCATCAACAATCTGATCGGTAAGTTCTGCGCTGTTGCCCTTTGCGGGGTCAATTGCAATCATAATCTGGGTCAGTCCCACCTCATCGCCGAAGGTTCCTATCGTATGTACCGCATTACCGTTTGTCAGCACCGTGGCAATTAAATCCAGGGCAATGGAGATACCGCTGCCCTTCCAGTAGCCCATAGGAAGCACTCTCCAGGTCTTTTCAATCTCTGCCGGGTCGGTGGTCAGATTGCCCCTCGTGTCATAGCCGCCGGGAACCGGAAGCTGCTGCCCCTTTAACTTGCAGTCCTCAATCTTTCCGTAGGAAAACTGCGAAACTGCGCAATCGATGACCACATGCTGGCGGTTGCTGCGGGGAACAGCAAAAATAATCGGATTATTTCCAATCTTTCTGTCCTTTCCGCCCCAGGCCGGCATATTCGGGCAGGTGTTCGACCAGCAGATACCGATACAGCCCTGATCTGCAGCCTGAAATCCATAACTTCCGCCCCTCATCCAGTGATTATTATTTCCCAGGGCTACAATGCCGATGCCGTACTCCTTTGCCAGTGCACACGCCCGATCCATCGCAAGCTTTGCATTCAGCGGGCCAAAACCGCGATGCCCGTTCCAGCGCTCCATCGCCCCAAGCTGCATCTCACAGGTTGCCACGATATCCGGATTAATCTCACCCTTCTCCAGATATTCCACCACCCTCGGGAAACGGTTTAAGCCGTGGGAATAAACCCCTGCCAGACTGTTCTGTGCAAAAATCTCCGCTGCTGCCTCTGCTCTTTCATCGGTAAATCCTTTCTTTACTAAAACACGGTGAAATTCACGAACCATCTCTTCATAAGAAACTCTCTTCATCTTTCCTGCCTCCATTTTTCTTTTTTATTGGTTTATTGGTTTATTGGTTTATTGGTTAGCGTTTTCTGGTTTTTATTTGTTTTTCTATTTCTCTTTGTTTTTGCAATCGATTGTTTTTATATTTTTATCATATCACATAAGTTTTACTTTTTCAAGTGCAGTTTTATTGTTATTTTTACCTATTTATTGTCTTGTTTTTTAGTGATATTCTATAATTATATTGTTTTTATTCCATTTATTTCCATTATTCTTTTCTATTTTTCATTTTTGCTCCGTTAATTATTGCAATCGATTATATTATTATTTCTTTGCTGTTACAGTTAAAATGAATATAAAAAAAACAAATTCAGGAAATTTCAGTTGACGAAACAGAAAAACCCGTGTAAGTTACTATTATAAGCAGAAATGCACGCAGAAAAATAGCAATGGTAATCATTACCGCAGGAAAGGAGCATCTTATTTTATGAAATTTCAGTTTGCACATTATAATTATAACGTTATCAACTTACAAAAATCGATTGCTTTCTATGAGGAAGCCCTGGGACTTCGGGAGGTGCGCCGCAAGGAGGCCGCCGACGGAAGTTTTATTCTGGTCTACCTGGGCGATGGGGAAACAAACTTTCAGTTAGAACTGACATGGCTAAGAGATTGGGAGAAAGATTCCTATAATCTGGGCGATAATGAGATCCATCTTGCCTTTACCGTGGACGATATGGAAGCTGCCCATCAAAAGCATCAGGAAATGGGCTGCATCTGCTATGAAAATCCAAAGATGGGAATTTACTTTATCTCCGATCCGGACGGTTACTGGCTGGAAATCGTACCCGCAGTAAAGGATAGTGCACAATGACTATTTATGATATTGCAAAAATTGCCGGGGTATCTGCAAGTACGGTATCCCGGGTTGCCAATAATAAGCCCGGCATAAAAGAAGAAACCCGACAGCAGATTCAGGCGCTTCTGGATCAGTACGACTACCGCCCGAACGAAACCGCCCGCGGCCTGGTCAACCAGTCCAGCCGGATGATCGGCATTTTAATTACCGATATCCGCTATGAACATCATGTGGATATTGCCTACCATATTGAAAAAGAGATGGAAAGACACGGCTACTGCAGCCTGATTTTAAATACCGGACTCTCGGATGATAAAAAGGCGCAGGCCATCACCGTTCTCTCCCAGCGCCGCGTGGACGGAGCAATCCTGGTCGGTTCCACCTTTCAGTGCGACGCGGTAAAGCAGGCCCTGGCCTCCCGCATGGAAGGAAAGCCCGTAGTTATCACGAACGGCTATCTGGATCTTCCGAATGTTAAAGGGGTTCTGGTCAATGAAAAAGAAGGTATTGAAGACTGTGTGCACTTAATGGCGAAAAAAGGGCATAAAAAACTGGCCTTCGTCCTCCCCAACCGCACGCCCAGCAACCTTTCCAAAGAAAAAGGGTTTGTAAGCGGCATGGAAGCCCTGGGCTTTAGCCGCGATAAACTGTGGATTTATTCTGCACCGACCACCTTAGAGGACGGGCGGCGGATTACCGAGCAGATTCTCCTGGAACACCCGGATGTGGAAGGCATAATTTACGGTGAAGACTTATCGGCAGTCAGCGGTATTCGAACACTTCTGGACAAAAACATCCCCGTTCCCGAACAGGTTGCCGTGATTGGCGTGGATAATTCCCGTTATTGTGATATCTGCTATCCCAGGCTGACCTCACTAAATAATAAGATGGTAGAAATGAGTTTTGAAGCGGCAAGAATCCTTCTCGATGACCTGGAAGGAAGAAAAAACCCGGAAAAAATCATGCTGTTTTCCGGGATTGTTGAGAGGGAAAGTACGTAAACGCAATATAACCAATCGAATAGGGGAGGCTTCTGCAGCAATAACCAAAAAACTACTGCAAAAACCGCGCTCCCCTTTTGTCGATATTGACCACCGATTCCCGGTAAGGACTGTCCGGATGTTCTTTTTTCCACCGTTCAATAATCGAATACTCCTCCCAGCAGTGCATCGGATAAACCTTCTTTGCCCGGGCAAGTTCCAGAAAATAATCCATTCCCAGGGCATAAGCATCCCCCTGCCTGGGGTCCAGCACCACAAATGCCGCATCAATCTCCCTTCCCCGCAGAGGTTCGATAAATTTCCTGTAATTCTTATCCATCTTTCGGTTCCAGTCCTCAGATTCCGGTTCCCAGTACCAGTTATTCAAATCTCCGGCATGATAAATCACCTTTCCCTCTGCCCGCACCAGAAAAGCCACGCCCTCATCCGTCGAGCGCAGGGTTTCCACCTGAATATCCCCGTCCTCATTTTGCCAATGCTCCCCCGCCTTTAAGCGAACCGTCTGTGCCAGTCTTTCTTCGGGAATCCTGCTGCGCCAGATATCTGCGGAAAAGACATACTGCAGACGCGGATGCGTTTCGGCCAGCTTAAAAATCTCCGGTCGGAAATGATCCTGATGGCGATGACTGGCAAAAACCAGCCACTGCTTTTCCTGAAAACCCTTCCTTGAAAAATCCTTCTCCGAAAAATCCTTCTCTGAATAATTCTTCTCTGAAAAATCCTTTCCTGAAAAATCCTTCTCCGAAAAATCCTTTCCTGAAAAATCTCTCCCGGAACCTTCCGGAATTTCCCCCTGAAAATAATCAAAAAGCAGTACATGCCTTTCCAGTTCCACCAAAAACCCGCTGTGTCCGATATACGTAATTTCCATTTATTTCCATCTCCTTTTTGCTTTTCATGGTTTATCGCTCCTATACCATCTTTTTTTCTTATACAGCATAACATAAAGCATACCGCAGATCCACGCAAAATTAAATAAATTTAGGATATTCAGCAACAGCAAAATATGCTATACTGTCTAAAGCAAAATTCTGCCAGCAAAGAAAGGAGAACATGGTCATGTCCATTTTTCATACAGAGTATCTTAAACAGCAGGCCCTGGCAATGGATGAAGAATTAATTGCCATCCGCCGGAAACTTCACGCCTATCCGGAACTTGGAACAAAGGAAGTAAAAACCGATGCGATCATTACCGAATATCTCACCCGCTGGGGCATAGATTTTCAGTTTCCGGTTGCCGACACGGGGATTGTCGCCGCAGTCCAGGGGAAAATGGGGGCAAAATGCAGTTGGAAGCAGCCTGTCGTTGCCCTCCGCGCCGATATTGACGCTCTTCCTTTACAGGAGGACAAAAACCGCCCCTACTGCTCCCTCCATGACGGTGTAATGCACGCCTGCGGCCACGACGCCCACACGGCGATTGCCCTTGGGGTCGCCCATTTTTTAAAGGAACATGAAGCAGAGTGGGGCGGAGTCGTAAAATTTTTCTTTCAGCCTGCCGAGGAAACCTGCGGCGGCGCAGAGCGCATGGTGGAAGCGGGATGCATGGAGAATCCGCATGTGGATTATGTTATCGGCCTCCATATGATGCCTAGTTTAGAATACGGTAAGGTAGAACTCCGCTACAATGACTTAAATGCAGCTTCCGACGAGCTGACCATCCTTCTCCACGGCAAATCCAGCCATTGCTCCCATCCGGAACAGGGGATTGATGCCATTGTCATGGCGGCTGCGGTGATTCAAAACCTGCAGACCGTAGTCAGCCGCAGCCTTCCTCCTCTGCAGAATGCCGTATTATCTATCGGTACGATTGAAGGGGGAAGCGCCGAAAACATTATTGCAGATAAGGTTGTGCTTCAGGGAACCCTGCGTACTACCGATAATGAACTCCGCCGGCATTTAAAAGATCGTATCCGCGAGATTGTCGAAGAAACCAGCAGAGCTTACGGCGGACAGGGTGAACTGATTATCCGTCCGGGCTATGATGCCCTGATCAATGATAACGAGATTGTCGATGTGGTCAAAGAAGCGGCAGCCCGGCGGCTGGACTTGGCGCATATTCATTTCAAGGAACATCCCAGCCTGGGCGTGGAAGATTTTTCTTTCTTTTTAAACAAGGCGTCCGGCGCGTTCTATCACCTGGGCTGTGCCTGCGGGGAAAAAGGCATTACTGCTCCCCTGCACAGCCGGGACTTTGATATCGACGAACGGGCATTAAGCCTTGGCTTTGAACTCCAGACCTCCATTATCGGAAGGCTGCTCCGCCGTGGTGTCAACCGACGAAAAATACAGGCTTCGCTATAAAATGACCGAAGCCTGCGTTATTTCGTGAATTTTCTGCTTTTTGCCCGTTCAGCCCGTTTTTATACTCCGGAATAGGACGAAAATCCGCCGTCTACCGGAAGAACCACACCGGTGATAAATCCGGCTGCCTCATTATTAAGTAAGAACAGCAGCGCTCCGTTTAATTCCTCGGCTTCGCCAAACCGTCCCATCGGGGTCGCAGCCAGAATTTTTGCCGTTCTTGGGGTTGCTGAACCGTCCTCGTTAAATAACAGCTTCTGGTTCTGCTTGGTGACAAAAAATCCCGGTGCCAGTGCATTGACACGGATGCCCGCCTTTGAAAAATGTACCGCCAGCCACTGGGTAAAGTTGCTGATTGCTGCCTTTGCCCCGCTGTACGCCGGGATCTTGGTCAATGGCGTAAAGGCATTCATCGAGGACACATTTAAGATATTGCAGCCTTCCCGTCCAATCATATCCTGGGCAAAGATCTGGCTGGGAAGCAGGGTTCCGATAAAGTTTAAGTTAAAAACAAATTCCACGCCCTTCTGATCCAGGTCAAAGAAGGAAACGGTATCGGCCTCAATATCACCCCGTTCAAAATATTCCTTGGTCGTCGTTGCCCTTGGATTATTTCCTCCGGCACCGTTGACCAGGATATCGCAGGGTCCAAGGTCGGATAATACCTTGCTGTGCACTTCTTCCAGGCTGTCTTTTTCCAGAACATTTGCCTTATAGGCTTTAGCCTGACCTCCGGCTGCCGTAATCTCGCCGACAACTGCCTGTGCGGCTTCCTCATTCAAATCCAGAACAGCCACTTTTGCTCCGGCCTCTGCCAGTGTCTTGGCAAACATTCCGCAGAGCACGCCGCCTGCTCCGGTAACTACAGCTACCTTTCCTGTTAAATCCGTTCCAAATGCTAATCCCATATCGACATCTCCTTTTTCGCTTTTTGGTTTTTGCGCTTCTTACCTGCTCATTTTTTCAATCGCTTCAAATAATCCGTTAATATAAGTTGCCCCCAGTGCACGGTCATATAATCCATAGCCGGCTCTTCCGGTTTCTCCCCAAATCATTCGGCCGTGGTCTGGGCGTACATAGCCGTCAAAACCATTATCATAGAGCGCCTTTGCAATGGCAAACATATCCAGAGAACCGCAGCCTGACAGATGCGCCCTCTCTTCAAAGCCCTGATTATCCGGAAGAATCGCTACATTTCTCATGTGTACAAAGTGGATTCTTCCCATGGCGGCATACTTGGCAGCCATCTTTACCACATCATTTTTATTGGAACAGCCCAGGGAACCGGTGCAGAGGGTAATTCCGTTATGCTTATCGTCCACCAGCTTTAAGAAGCGATCCAGGTTCTTTTCCTCGGTGATAATGCGGGGAAGGCCAAAGATGGACCAGCAGGGATCGTCCTCGTGAATAGCCATATTGACATCACATTCTGCGGCTACCGGGATAATTTTCTCTAGGAAGTACTTCAGATTGTTCCACAGATCATCTTCGGTCATGGCATTATACTCTTCCACTACTGCTTTAAGGCCCTCACGGGTATAGCTGGAATCCCAGCCGGGAAGGGTTAAATCACTGTCGCTCTCTAAAGGATTAACCTTATCCACCTGATCCTGATAGTAAACCAGAGAGGTCGAACCGTCCTCGAGTTCATGATCAAGCTGTGTCCTTGTCCAGTCAAATACCGGCATAAAGTTATAACAGATACACTTAATCCCTGCCTCGGCTACCCGGCGGATATTTTCACAGTAATTGTCAATATAGCGATCTCTGGTCGGTTTGCCAAGCTTGATATCTTCATGTACCGGAATACTTTCAATTACTTCAAAATGAAGCCCTGCATCCTCTGTCTGCTTCTTTAATGCGGCAATGCTCTCCCTGCTCCAGACCTCTCCCACAGGAACATCGTAAACTGCCGTTACAATAGAATGCATACCTGGAATCTGTCGGATATTTTCCAGTGTCACCTTGTCGTCGTTTCCATACCAGCGGAATGATAATTTCATCGTTGCATCCTCCTTTTTTCTCTTTGCTTTTCTGCGGCTGCAGCTATTGCGTGCTCTTTTTGTCTTGCTGCACTTCCTTTTGTTTTGGTGCGCCTTTTTGTTCTGCCGCTTTTGTTTTGCTGCGTTTCCTTTTATTTTGCTGCGCCTTTTTGTTCTGCCGCAATTCCTTTTTCTGTCTTCTTTTTGATGTCCTCATTATAGAAAAATTTCATGCTGATGAACAGTGTTATACTTGCCACTTATATTGCAAAAATTGCTTTTTTATGGTAAAATAACGAAAATAATCCATATTTTTTGATGAATTTTGGGGAGGTTTACATGAAAAAGGAATTGTCCACCAGCTTCGATACACGTCAGCACATGAAATCCGAAGATTTTGAAATTTTTTATTACAAAGATTTAAACCTGTCCCAGGTTTCCCTGCACATCCATTCCCACTATGAATTTTATTATTTTGTAGAAGGCTCAGTAAGCTATCGTCTGGGCGATAACGAATATCTCTTAGAGCCAGGGGACTGCCTTCTTATCCCGCCCGGCCTGCCTCACACCCTCAGCAACGCCGCGCCCAATTCCCCCTACCGCCGCTTCGTCCTCTGGTGCAGCGAAAACTTCTTCCAGTCCCTTTGCCGGGCAGATGCGGAAGGCTGCGGCTATGGTTTTCGCTATGCAGCCGAAATCGGCGGCCTGCATTTTCGACCGGATCTGGTCAATGCCCAGGAAATCATGGGACTGTTAATGAATATCCTTGAAGAGCGCAACGATACCCGTCCCTTCCGCCTGTTTAATCTGCGTCTTTTGATTGCCTCCTTTTTTGTCTATATCAACCGGCTGATTTACAATTCCTTAAACCAGGAATCCCAATCCTACGAAAACGCCCTGTACATCAACATCTGCTACTATATCAACCATCACCTGGACGAAGATTTATCCTTAAATCGTCTGGCTGACTTCTTTTTTGTCAGCAAATATCATATTGCCCATATCTTTAAAGACAGTATGGGCATTTCCATTCATCAGTATATCCTGAAAAAACGGCTTCATGCATGTAAAAATGCCATTCTTTCCGGAATGGCATTTACAAAAATTTATACACAATATGGGTTTAATGATTATACCGTTTTTTACCGGGCTTTTAAAAAAGAGTTCGGCATGTCGCCCACAGCCTTTAAAGAACAGTGCTCCCTTACTGAGGCAACACCGGAAATTTTAATCTGACCCCCGTCCAAAACCGTCCCCTGCCGGTGTACAGACACGTTCCTTATTTCCCCAGCGAACGCGCCGGTACACTAACGGGCCGGGAATTTCCTCCGAATCATCATAAAGCAGATAAGATGTGCCGCTGCCGTTACCACCCAGGTTACCGGGTAGGACAGATACAGCACATTGAGGGAATGATGCCACTGAAACACCGTAAAGATCCAGACAATACGAAGACCGCAGGCTCCGGCTAAGGATACAAACATCGGGATAACCGAAGAACCAAGCCCGCGAAGGCTTCCCACCAGCACATCCATCCATCCGCAGATAAAATACATTCCGCAGATAATGGTCAGACGCACCATGCCAAACCGGATAACCTCCGGATCGGAAGAATAAATACGAAGAAGCTGCGGCCCAAGCAGGACAAAACCGCCGCCCATAACCACACCCACAACCGTCACAACCCCAAGGCATAAAAGCAGTATCCGGTTAATTCGTTCAAATTTACCGCCGCCCAGGTTCTGGCTGGTAAAGCTTAAATTCGTCTGGTGTACGGCATTCATTGCATTATAGACAAAGCCCTCCAGGTTTGCCGATGCCGTACTTCCTGCCATGGCTACAGAGTCAAAGGCATTGATCGAGGACTGAATTAAAACATTGGAAACGGAAAATACCGCCCCCTGAAATCCTGCGGGAAGGCCAATCTGGGCAATCCTTTTTAATGTACGCCACCGAACCCCCAGCCGGGACAAATCCAGACGGTAAGCGCTGTCGCTCTTCATCAGACAGCGGCACACCAGCACCGCAGAGATACACTGCGAAAGCACCGTAGCCAGAGCCACACCGGCCACACCCATGTGCAGGAGAATAACAAAACCCAAGTTCAGTATCACATTTACCACACCTGCAGCAATCAAAAAATACAGCGGACGCTTGGTGTCACCCACCGCCCTTAAGATGGCGGCACCGAAATTATAAAGCATAAGCACCGGCATACCGGTAAAGTAAACCCGCATATATAAAATAGCCTTTTCCAGCACATCATCCGGTGTTCCCATAATTTTAAGCAGAGGCCCCGCGGCAAAGATTCCCAGAAACACCAGCGCCAGACCGCAGATCAGGCTGATGGTAATGGCGGTATGCACGGTATCCTGAACTTCCTTTTCCTTCCCTGCGCCAAAATACTGCGCCACCAGTACATTTGCCCCAATCGATAACCCAATGAACACATTAATCAGCAGGTTAATCAGCGCACTGGTCGAGCCTACGGCTGCTAAGGATTCATGTCCGGCAAAACGCCCCACCACAATTACATCTGCCGCATTAAACAATAATTGTAAAATTCCTGAAAGCATCAGCGGAATGGCATAAACCAGTATCTTGCCAAGAAGCGGCCCGCTGCACATATCCATCTCATACGATTTTTTCATCTGTTTCCCCCAGTTTTTTCCTTATAAAATGCAGTCCTTTTTCTTCATCGGTTTTCTAAAGTTTCTGACCGTCTAAGGAGTGTACCACACGCCATCTTTTTTTTCAATACTTATTTTTTGAATCGTTATTGAGTCGTTATTTTGCCTGTGACCTTTTATCTCATCCTTTATTTTCCTTTATTTTTCAGGAGAAAAAATTTTTATGGCTTAACAGAAAATCTCCTCCATGGTATAATTCTTTAGGAAAGTATCAGATTCAGGGCAGACGAAAAGAGCAGCTTTATACAAAAGATAAAACTGCCCT
>VSOC01000010.1 GCA_009774615.1 Lachnospiraceae bacterium | reverse complement strand
CCTGTTAAGATATTATTGCATATTTTATAAAAAAATGGAAGAAAAAAGTATATGGTTATCAAAGAAACATTGTACTACAGGCTCCGCCGATACAGGTGAAGAAACTACAGGTTTCGCCGATGCAGGTAAAGAAACTACAGGTTCCGCCGATGCAGGGGAAGAAACTACGGGTTCCGCCGATGCTGGGGAAGAAACTATGGGTTCCGTTGATGCAGAAGGAAGCAAGGAAGAAACTGATGCTTCAGATAATGTGGGTGAGGAAAGCAGTTCAGGAAGCAATGATAAAGAAACGGCAGATATTGAAAATGCCGGGGAAGAAACTGCTGCTTCGGGCAGTGCGGGAAAGGAAACGGCTGGCTTAGAGAGTGCTGGTAAGGAAAGTGCCAGTTCAGAGAACGCGGATGGAGGAAATTCCGGTTCTGGGGAATGGAATAATGGAGAAGAAACTTCTTCCGGAGAAAAAACGAATATCAGTGCAGAAAAATCTGGCAGGGACAGGTTTTCTTTGCTTGCAGTAAATCGGCATTCTTATGGTTCGCCACTTTTTCCGCAATTGTACATAGAAAGTCCGTTAAATGCGCTTTTGGATAAAATTTTACCGGAAGAAGAACTTTTAGCAGATGAAGATGGAACTGTAAATGAAACAGATAATGAAAGTGAAACGGTAAATGACGAAACAGAAAAAACGGAAGACGCTGATAATGGAAAAGAACATCAGCATAGCGAAGAATGCTATAAAATCATTTACCAGTGCCGTGCAGGTGTGGCGACGATGGCTTTGCGGGAGGGGGGAGTTGCTAATGAAGGAGATTTAAGAAGTGCAATTACTAACTCTAGTGGAGCAACTATAATTAACATAGCCGAAGATTTTGATATTACAAGTACTGTCGAAGTTAGCAGTGGAAAGAATATCACTATTGATTTACAGGGACATACATTAACTTATAATGGAACAAATGCCGCAGATTCAATGTTTAAAGTGAATAGCGGAACATTGACGATAAAGGACTCATCGAATGCACAGCAGGGCGCAGAAAAAGTAAGTGAAGAGGTTGTCAGTGAGGCAGAAGAAGCAAGTTATGATGAAACTACGGGGCGATTGACTTATTACGTTACCGAATGTTCTGTAAATTTGGATGGAAAGAGTACAACGAATACGATTAAGAAATATGTTTATGATTTAGGTATTAACAATAATGCGAACACTATAGGAACACTTGACGGATGTGACAAAGTTACATCTATTATTACAGCAGAGAATGGAAATGTTATAATTGACAGCGGATGCCTGAAAAATTCTAATGGTTCTGGAATTACGGCAAAACCGGCTAACATCAGTATGAATAAGGGATATATTGTTAATTGTGGAATAGAAGGGATAAAAGGTGGTGCTATTAGCTTAAGTGGTGGAACATTGACGATGATTGATGGAGTCCTTGCAAATAATGATGGTTTGCAAGGAGGTGCTATTTCTGCTGAAAGTCGGGCTACAATTACAATTACAGGTGGTTTTATTTTTGGTAATGAGGCAAAGCATAATGGCGGAGGAATATATGGATCGGTTGTAAAAATAAATATTGGTGGAAGTGTTTCAATTATCGCAAACAAAGCGAATGAAAGTGGCGGTGGAATTTATTTCTCAGGAGGCAATTACTCATTTGGAGATGAAATAATAAGGCTTGATATTACAGGCGGAGAGATCATAGGGAATACAGCAGAATTAAATGGAGGGGGCATTGGTTATTTAACTACAAGGCCCAATAAAGATACTTCAGAAAAATCGGAGAATAAAGGAAATAGAATTATTCAAAATGCGAAAATTAATAATAACCATGCTAAAAAAAGTGGTGGTGGTATTTATTTATCAGGAAGCGAGTTGGAACTCGGAGGAGATGCTTCTATTTGTGCTAATATTGCTGATTTGAATGGCGGCGGTATTTATTGTATTGTGCCTACAGAAGATCATATACATCCTAATGCAAGTAAAAATAGTACAGCCAAAATAAGCGGAAATGTAAAAATTGCAGCCAATATGGCGAAAAATCAGCCAAATAGTTACTCGACGGATGAAACTAGTCAAGTGTCAATTACTAATCATGAAGGATATATTGAAAAGCAATGGTTTAATACAGAAATTACGCAGGTAAATGATTTTCAAGGTTTAACAGCGGCTATTGATAATGCTAAGGAAAATGCAGCTAGTTTGAAAAGTCAAGCTATAGAATTAGGAGATGATATACATGCTAATGAAAAAATAAGTATCGGAACGAATACAGATATAACTTTAATATTAAATGGACATAATATTGAAGCCAATCAAGCTGATAATAAGAGTGAAAGTTTATTTTATATAAGTGGCGAAAACAGCAGTCTTACAATTAAAAATAAGACATCAGATGAAGGTATTCTAGAACCAAACCGAGAAATTGTAAATGATAATCAAATAGGAAAGGCTGGAAGTTATGATAAAGGTACGCAACAATTAACTTATTATGTTACAGAATCTATCGTACAAAATGATTTAATTCATACAAAAGAATCAACCTATCAGTATACAATGAATGTGAAGAGTGATACAGATAAAATAGGTGAACTTATAGGAAATGATATAGATTCAGTAATTAAAGCTGATAATGGAGGAAAGGTAACTATTGAAGGCGGCATAATTACCGGTGCTAAACATGGCATTAAGCTTGAAAATAAGGCGGCCATGGTAATGCGGGGAGGTTATATTGTCGGATGCGGGAGTGAAGTTAGCAGTATTGATAATACAACCACGAAAGATGATGGAAATTCGCCTGAAAACGGTGCCGGAATTTATGCCGTCGGTGCAGCCGGAATACAGATTTTTGACGGAGTTATTGCAGGAAATACAACGCCTAAAAGGGGCGGAGGGATTTTCAGTAATGCTGGTATAGTTGAAATCAAAGGTGGTATTATTGCGGCGAATATTGCCGGAAATATTGGCGGTGGTATATGTGCGCAGGGAACGACGGTAACAACTATTGGAAATTCTATTAAAAATGAAACGGAAGCTATACCTTCGCTGGTAATTTCAGGAAACACAGCAAAAGCGCGGGAAATTCTATCGGATAAAAAAGGAAATGTAAACCTTGGCGGCGGCGGAATATTTACAGGTTCTACTGCAAAATTATTTATTTTACAAAATGCATACATAACCAATAACCGCGCTGAACGAATTCCGGAAATAACAACTGATGGGATACGAGATGGAGGAAATCTTGGCGGCGGAGGAGTGCTTTCCTGTGGTGAAGTGAAGATGTCCGGAAGCTTTGTCACAGCAAATTATTCGGCAGCTTCAGGCGGAGGAATATTTTCTTATTCAGGACAGGATAATGCAGAGAGTACTTTTAGTGGAAAGATAACTTTAACCGGAGGTATTATTGCAGGAAATTATGCTGAACATAGTGAAGGCGGCGGACTGCGAATTAACTGGCGGGGTGAAATTAAAAGTGCGGAAGGTAATAAGATTTATATTACAAATAACAGAACCGATACAACCACAAACTGGGGCGGCGGCGGAATATTTAATATGAGCAGCGCGCAGACAACAATTCAGAATGTACTGATTACGGATAATACCGCAGAAGGTTTTGGCGGAGGTGTTTCCGGTTGTAACCATGGAACGAATCAGTTTTTTGTGGCTAATGGTGCGGGAATTTTTGAGAATAAAGCAAAAGGAACCAGTGAAAAGCTAAAAAAAGGCACTTTTCCTGATTATGCCAAGAATGAACAGAAAAACTTTGCAGATTGTATTGACGCAAGAACGCCGGTTATCCAGGAGAGTGAAGCTGAAATTGGAAAACATCCGTTATTTATCGATTTTAATCACGGAGATAGTGTACCATCTTATCAGGATTTTTATTGTTCCAATATCAGTCAGGTATATGGTACGATGTTAGGCGGAGGAAGTGCAGAATGGAGAGGAAGTGGAAGCAACAGCACTAAAGATAATAAGAATCCAACAGCTTTTCCTGTGAAGATTGCAAAAGATGGTTTTGTGGAAGCCAGTAATTTAATGGGATTAACGGCACATCCATCAGAGGATAATAAAAATAAAGCAAAAGCAGCAGCCGAAATTTATATTACAGGGAATTATTCAGCAGCACATGGAGCCGGTGTAATGACCAATGGTACATTTAAAATCGGTGTAACAGAGAAGCATCAAGCGGGTTTGACGATTGAAAAACAGCTTCAGGATATTCATGGAGTTAGCATAAGCGATGAATCTAAGCAGGAGTTTAAGTTTAAGATTCGATTAATGAATGCAGATAATATACCTCTTGAAGGAAACTATTCTTATAAAAAATCTCCGGTTAGTGCTGTCTTAGATAAGGATAATGGTGAAGGCGAAATTTCGATTACGAAGGATAAGCCGGCTGAAGTATCCCTGCGGGCCGGACAAAAACTTACCATTTTGGGACTTCCCAATGGTTCCTATCAGATAACCGAAATGGAAGATATAAACTCATCGTATGAAGTGAAAGATGGAGAAAATATAAAAGAAGGTGTTATATGGGCAGAGGACGGAAGAACGGTATTGTTTGTCAATATACCAAAAGCATCTTTAAGAATTAAAAAAGTACTTGAGGATGATTCTGAAGAGGGTGCAGACAATCGTTTATTTGCCTTTACTATTCAGATAACCGATGGAGCTGGAAACCATATTAATGGACAGTACAGTTATATTAAGGAACCCTTCAGCCAGGCTGTGGATGGGGGAGCAAAGGAAGGAAAGATTACTTTTACTAACGGAGAATCAGAAAAAGTATATTTACGTCATGGTCAAAATATTTCTCTTTATAATCTTCCTGATGGTGTAAATTATCGTATTACTGAATTGCCGGATGAAAAATATGAAGCTAAAGACGGAAAATATGAACAAGCTGGAGTGATAAAAAATCAGAGTGTTGCAGCGGTTACTTTTACGAATGCGCGTAAGCCGGATGAGCCAAAACCGGAAGAACCAGAGAATAAATATGCTTCCCTGCTCATTAAAAAAGAACTTCAGGACAGTGAAGGGAATAAGATTGACAACAATCATCATCTCTTTACATTTACTCTGCGATTGAAAGATTCTGACAGGAAGGATATTACAGGCGAGTATTCCTTTACAAAAACACCTTTTGATTCGGCCGTGGATAAAGAAGGACCAGTTGGAGTGCTGAAATTTGAGGAAAATAAAGCTGCCACGATTTCTCTGCGCGGCGGTCAGAGTATTCGGATTGAAAAACTGCCGGCAGGAAGCTGCCATGTTATTGAAAATGAAGATGCAAAATATAAGGTTAAAGATGGCAAATATGAGCAAAGTACAGAGATTATGGCAGGTGAAGAAGCACAGATAACCTTTGTGAATGTATCGGAATCACCCAATGAACCGGAAGATGAAACGACAACAGAAAGTCCAGAGGAGCCGGACCTACCGAAGGACCCGGAAAATCCAGACGAACCAGAATCTCCGAAGGATCCGGAAAACCCAGACGAACCAGAACCGCCGAAGGACCCAGAAAATCCAGGTGAATCGGAAACTCCAAAGAACCCGGAAAATACAACATCTCCGGATGATCCTACACCATCAGCAACAACACCTTCATCAGGCGGTGGCGGCGGACGGCGTCATGATAACCCAACGACGGCTCCGCAGCCCACAACGATACCGCCGACGGAAACATTGCCTGTAACCAATACCGATCCAGGAACGGAATCTTCGCCTGCGCTGGAAACGCCATCTGATCCGGGTGCCGGAAGCCCCGGTTCGGATGTACCGCAATACCTCACCGAACTTCCGGATCCTAATGTTCCGGGAAGCCCTGACTCAGTTACCATTATGGAAGATGATGTACCGCGTACCTATATAAAGGTGTGGAATCCGGAAACAGAAGAGTTTGTGTATCTTCCGGAGGATGAAGTCCCGTTATCTTCCATGCTTCCAAAAACAGGAGATCCGTTTAAACGGGATTTGTGGAGAATGATGTTTATTCTGTCTTTAATCAGTACAGCCGTTCTTTTGTGTCTGAAAAAGATTGAGAACCGGAGGGAAAGGGAAGAATAAAGCTATTGAGGGGCTAACAAAGATAATGGTTAGCCCCTTTGGACTTTATGGTATAGGTTTACAAATCCCCCTTCAACCCAATCGCTTCCGCCTTCTCTTTCATTCCTTCTATGGTTTCCTGAATAAGTTCATCCAGTTCCATTCCCAGCATTTCACATCCCTGGCGGATAACGTCGCGGTCTACGCCGGCGGCAAATCGTTTATCTTTAAATTTTTTCTTAACGGATTTCACTTCCAGATCCAGCACGCTCTTTGACGGGCGCATAATGCAGACCGCATGAATCAGCCCGGTTAATTCGTCGATAGCAAACAGGGTTTTTTCCATCTGGTTTTCCGGTTTTGTCTGGGTGCACAGACCGTAGCCGTGGCAGCTCATTGCCCGGATATAGGTTTCGTCAATTCCTCTTTCCCGCATAATTTCTTCTGCTTTTTTGCAGTGCTCTTCGGGATACATTTCATAATCCAAATCGTGGAGAAGACCGGCAACGCCCCAGACTTCTTCATCTTCGCCAGCCAGGCGGCCGAAATGCTCCATAACGGCTTCAACCATAAGTGCGTGTTTTTGCAGGGCGGGAGTTTTCGTGTATTCGGTTAATAATGCCCATGCGTCCTCTCTTGCTAATTTCTTTTCCATAAGAACCTCCTTGTAAAATAAGTTTTTCGCTGGTTTTCAGCAGGAAAAACAAGCTTGTTTTGATAGAATATTTATGGATAAAAGGCAAAATAAATGCCCAAATTGTTCCCATTATAGCATATTTTTTATGGAATGAAAATACGTTTTGGCAATTCGGATGCTTAATTCAGATTATTCTTTATGTGCTTTTGCCGATAAAGCTTTTATAGCCTGTATTATATCAGGAAAAACAAACATATCAGGACAAACAAACCGATGATAACGGCAAGCGGGGAAAATCCCGGAGTTAATCGCCTGGATATCTGGGGGACGAAGGGAAGGCTGTCCGTTGAGGATGCGCAGCGCGAGTTTTTTAAAAAACAGCAGGAAAAGGAGGCTCGTTTATAAATGCATATCCCGGATATAGAAGGCAACCTGGTAAGGGAATAAATCCTCGGCGGTTTTCAGATCATTGCCCAGAAGCCGTTTAATATTTTGAATCCGGTAGTTGACCGTGTTCCGGTGGGTGTAGGTATCTTTGGCGGCACCCACCAGACTGCGGTCATTTTTAATGTAGCTTCTAAGGGTCTGAATGTAGTCGGAATGGTGAAGCTGGTCGTAGGCGTCAAGCGGGCCGAGAAGCTGCTGTTCATAGCTTTTTAAAATGGCGGTATCGTCGGAGGCAAAGAGGATTTTAAAGAAGCCCATTTCATTAAAATCGACGACCTTCTGCCTGGTCTGCATAGCCATCTTGGAGGCAATCTGGGCGCGGCGGAAGGCGGATTTTAAATGAAGGATTCCCTGGACTTCCGGGCCTATGCCCAGGAAAAGGATCTTTTTTTCCGTAAAATAAGAAAACTGTTTTAAAATTTGCTGTGCCAGTTCGTCCCCGGAATCGGAAGGAAAATTATTTACGGTCAATGCATAGCAGTCTTCGTATTCGATGACCAGGTAGGGAATGCGGATGTGTTTTCCTTTTTCCCAAAGACCAAGTACATTTTCCAGCTTCAGCATGGCCTGGAGAAAGGCAGAGGTATCCTCCACGCCAAAGCTGATGCGGATACAGAAGATGCGGAAGGAACCCTTGGGGTCAAACCGGGTCTGGATCTTGGCTAAAAGCTGTTCGGAAATCTCATGACCATTAATAATATCCTGGAAGGAGGAGGAAAGTTCCTTTTCCTTCTGCATCCTCTGCATGATCCGCGTGCAGAAGTTCTGGATAAGCTGGGGAATGGATATCTCCCATGGCATTACAAGCAGGGGAAAGCTGTTTTTTTCACACCAGGCAATGACCTCTGGGGGAACGGTGTGCAGATACATTCCCGTGTTGATAATAATTCCTGTGCTGTCTGCATGTTTCATCGCCTGAACCAGATGAAGGAGCCAGTCTTTCTCCTGTGCCTTCATGCCGGTGGTGACGGCAAGTTCCTGGCCGGAGAAGCGGCTGACGATGGTTTCGTCCTCCAACATGTGCACCCAGCCCACGACGTGATCCATGCCGCCCTTTCCGGCGAGTATGCGCAGACGAAAGAACTTGTGGGTTTCTTCATAGATTTCCCAAAAACGAATTGCCATGCCGATTCTCCTTTCTTTGCGGAAAATTCTTTGTGCTGTGGATACATATTTTTGTTCTGTTTTCAGATTACCAGATTATGGACGAAATGTCTATAAAAGAATATAATAAAATTACAAAACAAAACAAATTCTTATAGGATTTAACCTGAAAGGGAGGTGTCGGTGTGAACGGAATGGAAATGGGATTTGCTTATGAGCCATTAGTTTATGGGGAAAAGCAGAGTTGTCCGGCCTGGGTGTCGGCGGAACAGTTTTATAACTGCGAAAATTTTTCGGCTGTTTTAGAAAAGAGCGGATTTAGTCTTGAGCGACTGTTCCACCGTTCTGGAATTTTGGACTTAAGTCGTATTTAGAGTACAAAAAGAAGCAAAAAATCGAAATTACAGACCAATTGCAGCAGTTGATGAAATTGCAGGCAGGTTATGCGGTGCAAAGGTGAAAGCCGTTGATGAAGCTGCAGCCAGGTCATAGGATGTAAATGCTAAAAAGCGAAAATCCGGCAGAGGGAACTGCCGGATTTTTTGATCATCATTGTTTACAGGTATCCACAGCAGTTTTCATGGATTTTTGCTCGTTGCTGTGAAGGTGTGAACAGTAGCTTTTTGCCTGTTGCTGTGAATGTGTGAATAGTAGCTTTTTGCCTGTTGCAGCAAACGTAATAAACCGAACAAATCTTGACAGCGGGGAAACAAAACGGTATATTGAATGTAGTGAAATCCAGAACTATTTTAGAAGCAGCAAAAGACCTTTTGACGCATCTGGCATAGTATAGTTAAGGACGAAGAAGACAGGAGATGGTTCTTTGGGAGAATGGAGAAAAAAGCTGGAACGGTTTATGATAGGCAGGTATGGGGTGGATTCTTTTTCGCGCTTTTTAAACGGATGTATCCTGGTTCTCTTGGTTATGCAGATGTTTATTCCGCGAAGCGGGATATATTTTCTTACACTTCTGCTCCTTTTTTACAATTATTTCCGGATATTTTCCAAGAATATACCTGCCCGATTCAGGGAAAATGAATATTTTTTAAGGCTTCAGTTTCGTTTTGATTTAAAGCTGAAAAACTGGAAGGCAAGTCTGACCGAGATAAAGAAATATCATATCTACCGCTGTCCGGGCTGCGGCCAGAAACTGAGAATTCCGCGGGGAAGGGGAAAAATACAAATCCGCTGCCCGAAATGCCATACGGAATTTGTAAAAAGAAGCTGAACAGCAAAACTATTATAGGAAACAAGAATACAGTAATATAAAAACAGAGCGGCGCATGTAAACAGTAACGGAGGATTGTTATGGGAAGTGAAGAGAAGAAGGAAAACGGCTGGAACCGGGAATCGGCAGAAACATTGAAGCAGTGGATAGAAGAGAGTGATAATATCGTCTTTTTTGGCGGAGCAGGGGTATCGACCGAGAGCGGGATTCCTGATTTCAGAAGTGTGGACGGGCTGTACCATCAGCAGTATAAGTACCCGCCGGAAACGATTATCAGCCACAGCTTTTATCTGCAAAATCCGGAAGAGTTTTATCGTTTTTATAAGGACAGAATGATTTTTACCGATGCCAAACCAAACCGGGCGCACCGTGCACTGGCAAAGCTAGAGGAGAGAGGGAAGCTTAAAGCGGTGATTACGCAGAATATTGACGGGCTTCACCAGGCGGCAGGCAGCAAAGAGGTGCTGGAGCTTCACGGATCGGTGCACAGGAATTACTGTACACGCTGCCGGAAGTTTTACTCCCTGGATGAAGTGATGGCGGCGGAAGGGGTGCCAAAATGCAGCTGCGGGGGAACGATTAAACCGGATGTTGTCTTATATGAAGAAGGGCTTGACCAGCACACGATATCCAAATCGGTGCAGTACATCCGTCATGCGGACATGCTGATTATCGGCGGGACGTCGCTGGTCGTTTATCCGGCGGCAGGTCTGATTGACTATTATCAGGGAAATAAGCTGGTTCTGATTAATAAATCGGTAACGTCCGTGGACAGCCGGGCGGATCTGGTGCTTGGCGGGCCGATTGGGGAGATTTTAGGATGTATCTGCGGCTGTTAAGAAGGTACGCACAAAATGGAGAAAAGAAATATGGCAGAGAAACTCAATTATGAAATAGGCGATGTGGTTAAACTCAAAAAACCCCATCCATGCGGAAGCCAGGAGTGGGAGATTCTTCGGGTGGGGGCGGATTTCCGGCTGAAGTGTATGGGCTGCGGTCATCAGGTGATGGTTTCCCGCAAGCTTGTGGAGAAGAATACCCGGGGGCTGAAAAAGAAACAGGCAGAGTAAGCAGGATATTTTGGGGAAGGATGGATAGTGATGGAATCTGCATTTCCATAAAGAAAGAAAAACTGGGAAAATCAAAAAGCCGGGAAAATCAAAAAACCGGGAAAACTAAAAAAACCGAAAAAACTAAAAAAACCGGAAAAACCCAAAAATTCCGCTTGCAAAAGCAGAAAAAATTTGGTAAACTAATTAATTGTGACATATTAAATTCCTTGCTCCTGTTTCCGGAGAAGTTGGACAGGTTTACTGTCAGGCTTGCCGGAGGGATGAATGAAAAGCAGGGGCCAGAAGACCACAAGGAGGTAAAACAAGATGAACAAGTATGAGTTAGCTGTTGTTCTGAATGTGAAGCTGGAGGACGAAGAGAGAGCCGCAGCCATCGAAAAGGTAAAGGGCTATATTACCCGTTTCGGCGGCACGGTAACGAATGTGGATGAGTGGGGCAAGAAAAGACTTGCTTACGAGATTCAGAAGATGAAAGAAGCTTTCTATTACTTCATCCAGTTCGAGGGCGATTCCAATTGCCCTAACGAAGTTGAAGCTCACGTTCGGATTATGGAACCAGTTATCCGCTATTTAGTTGTAAAGCAGGAAGACTAACGGACGTTTAAGGGAGCTGCAAAGATAAGGATGTTTGGCAGCTTCCGTTTCGGACAGACTGTCTTTGCTGCGGAATAGAGAGAGTGAGTGTATGAACAGAGTAATTCTTATGGGCAGATTGACCAGAGATCCGGTTGTACGGTATTCCCAGGGTGAGCGCACCATGGCGATTGCCAATTATACGCTGGCAGTGGACCGCAGGGGCCGCAGAAGCCAGAATCAGGACGGTAATGAACAGACCGCGGACTTTATCAACTGTGTGGCATTTGACCGCGCAGGGGAGTTTGCGGAGAAGTATTTCCGTCAGGGGATGCGCGTGCTGGTTTCGGGAAGAATCCAGACCGGAAGCTATGTGAACAAGGATGGTATTAAGGTTTACACTACCGATGTTATTGTAGATGATCAGGAGTTTGCTGACAGCAAGGGAGCCGCCTCCGATATGAGCGGTTATCAGCAGCAGGCACCGGCGGCACCGGTACAGAAACCGGCACCAACCAGCGCAATCGGCGATGGTTTTATGAACATTCCAGATGGAGTTGAAGACGAAGGACTTCCGTTTAATTAATGTGCTGATGCATAAGGCTTGCGGCAGGTAAGCCGAAAAAGGAAGAAGCGTTTTCGCCTGGCATTGAAAAGGAGGATACACCAATGGCATTTAATAAAGGTGACAGAACAGATGCTTCTAAGGTTAGAAGAGGCGGTATCCGCAGAAGAAAAAAAGTGTGCGTATTCTGCGGTGAAAAGAATGGTGAGATTGATTACAAGGATGTAAATAAGTTAAAGAGATACGTATCCGAAAGAGGGAAAATCCTTCCCCGCCGGATTACCGGAAACTGTGCAAAGCACCAGAGAGCACTGACCGTAGCCATTAAGCGTGCACGTCATATCGCTCTGATGCCGTATTCCTGTGATTAATTTTTATTGTTCATGGGTTTAATGCGTGATTTTAACTTAAGTGAAAATCCGTTTAAATGAAAATGAGTTTAATTATAATCGGTGAAAGCCGCAAAAAGCAGCCTGAGAGTGAGATGCTCCAGGCTGTTTTATTGAAAGGATGAATCAACCATGTATAATTTTACCGATTTAACAAAGATTATTGCCGAACTTCGCTCCGACCACGGCTGTCCCTGGGATCGGAAGCAGACGTTTGAATCTTTAAAGAAATGTCTGGCCGATGAAACGGAGGAGGTTTTTCAGGCGATTGATAACAAGGATATGGAAAATCTCTGTGAGGAACTGGGGGATGTGCTTTTGCAGGTGGTGTTAAACAGTCAGATTGCCCGGGAAGAGAATTTGTTTACGATTGACGACGTTATCGACGGACTTTGCCGGAAGATGATTCGCCGTCATCCTCATGTGTTTGGAGATGCCAAGGCCGGGTCGCCTGAGGAGGGCCGGGCGCTGTGGGATGCGGTGAAGGCGCAGGAGAAGGCAGAGAAGGCAGCGCGGGCAAAAAACATACACAAAACTTCCTGAAACATGCATAAAATATGCAAAAAACAGCGAAGGAACGAATAAATCTGCAGGGCGATAAAAAGGCAGAAAAATAATCTGCCAATTCTTCCGGGAAAATGCCGAAAAACCTTGACAAATAGGGAATAAACGGATATAAATGATAGAGTACACCATTCAGCAAGCCTGGGTGGAAGGACTGCAATTGTTGCTGTCTGTGCGGCTCTGTGCACTTGCCGCTTGCAGTGAACCTGTGCGGACAGGAACTTGAAATTGACAGGTTTTGCGGACGCTTTTTGAACGGGCAGATGCAGGATTTGTCCCTATTTGTAAATTTAGGAGGAAAACGATGAACAAAACGGAATTAATTGCAGCAGTAGCTGAGAAGGCAGAGATTTCTAAAAAAGATGCTGAGAAGGCAATTAAGGCATTTACAGATGTTGTAACAGATGAGTTGGTTAAGGGTGAGAAGGTTCAGCTTGTTGGCTTTGGTACGTTTGAGGTTTCGGAAAGAGCAGAGAGAGAAGGCAGAAATCCCAAGACCCGCGAGCCTATGACCATTGCTGCGTCGAAGAGCCCGAAGTTTAAAGCCGGCAAGGCATTAAAGGATATGGTGAATGCATAATTTATGCGACTGGACAAATTTCTTAAGGTATCCCGCCTGATTAAGCGGCGTACCATAGCGAACGAAGCCTGTGACGCCGGGCGGGTTTTGGTGAATGATAAACCGGCGAAGGCATCCTTAAGCGTTAAAGAAGGGGATGTGATTGAAATTCAGTTCGGCACGCGATCGGTTAAGGTTGAGGTGCTGGATGTTCAGGAAACGGTGAAGAAAGAAGAAGCAAAGGAACTTTACCGCTATCTGTGAGAAAGAGGAATATTTTTAATGGCCTCCTAATATACTGAATCAAGTGGTTTAGTATGTTGGGAGGTTTTTGTATGGAAGAAAAGATTGGCGGGCGGCCCCATCGGCTGATGATGGAGGATCGCGGGAAAATGAGTATTACCGGGATTGCAGATGTAGTTTCTTTTGATGAAAACCAGGTTGTCCTGGATACGGATAAAGGGCTTTTAACTATTAAGGGAAAGGATTTATGCGTCAGCAGGCTTACTTTAGAAAAGGGCGAGGTTGATTTAGATGGACAGGCTGACAGCCTGGTCTACAGCTCAAATGAGGCTTTGCGCAAGGCCGGGGAGTCCTTTTTTACCCGGCTGTTTCGGTAGGGCAAATGAGGGGCGTAAGCGGGGAAATTTATACGCAGGCGGTATTGTTGGCCAGCTGCCTTGGGCTGGGGGGCTGGCTGATGTTCTGCTATGATTTGCTGCGGATCAGCCGTCTTTTATTTTCGGCAAAAAGTTGGCTGGTCAGCCTGGAGGACTTTTTTTACTGGATTTATGTAAGTCTTTCTGTGTTTTCTCTGCTCTACCGGCAGAATGACGGAATTTTAAGGAGCTATGTGATTATCGCTGTGCTTTTGGGGATGTTGGCATACGATCGGATGATCAGCAGAAATATGCTGAAGGTATTGCAAAAAATGCTGGAAAGGATTAAAATAAATAATCAGAAAAGAAAAAAGTTCAGAAAAAAGATTTCAGAAAAAAGGCAGATTGGAGATACGGATGAAGAGTAAAAAGGGAAAGGCACAGAAAAAGGACAAATGGGGGAACCGGGTGGCGCTTATCGGCGTGACCCTCGTTGTCTTAAGTCTGGCTGTGGTTGTAAATATTAAGAGTGCATCCTTAAAACAGCGGGATTTGGAATTTCAGATCCGGGAAGAGAACCTTGAGGCAGAGAAGCAGTCCGAGTTGGATCGGAAGGCAGCTTTAGAAGAGCGGGAGATTTACGTCCAGAGCAAACAGTACATCGAAGAGGTTGCCAAGGAAAAGCTGGGACTGGTGAATCCGGGTGAAATTTTATTAAAACCATCGAATAATTAGCCGGATTGGGAGTTATTATTTCCCTTTTGTCTGCATATAATCTTTTTGAGTATACTGTAGTGCGCGGCACGTTTTTTGTGGTATACACAAAAGAGAATATGCGGATAGGAGGGATTTTTGTGCTGTTTCGGCGTCAAAATCAGAAACGCCTGGACATGGCGGATGTGAATGTATATACAGCGGCCCGGCTGGGGGATATGGCTTCTTCTTTAAGCCGGCTGGCACAATCATTTTCGGAGGAGATCGACGGGAGGCATCTGACCCGTGAGGACGGGGCGGCAGCGATGCAGACGGCGGCAGCCATGGTGTGCGGCGGCTGTACCCGCTGCAATTTATACCAGGACAGTTCACGGGAGGACAGTTATTACCTGTATTATCTTCTGCGGGCATTTGAGGTTCACGGATCGGTGCGCATGGAGGACATGCCTTTGCTTTTTCGGCAGACCTGTTTTCATAAGGAGAAGTATTTAAGCCAGTTAAACAGCAGCCTGGGACGGGCGACGATGAACTTGTCCTGGAAGAGCAGGTTTTTGGAAAGCAGGGATGCGGTGATTGTTCAGTTTCGGGAACTGGCGGCGATTATCGAGGAATTTTCCCGGCAGATGGAGCAGGCGGTGGATATTACGGCGGAGCGGGAATTTGCCGTAAAAAAAATTTTCCGCCGCCGCCATATGCTGATTAAAAATATGCTGGTGCTGGAATATGAAAATAAGCAGAGGGAAGCTTATCTGACCGTAAAGACCACCCACGGAACCTGCCTTACGGCCAGAGAAGCGGCAAATATCCTTGGACAGGCCATGGGAAAGCAGCGCTGGAATCCGGCCAAGGACAGCCGGGCTATTGTAACGCGCCAGATGTCAACCCTGCGGTTTATCGAGGAAGGAAAATATCACATGCTCTACGGCATTGCCCGCACGCCAAAGGAGGGGGAAGATGTTTCCGGGGATAATTTTACCTTCTTTAAGAATCTGGAAGGGCAGGTGATTATGAGTCTGGCAGATGGGATGGGAAGCGGGCCGCAGGCGTGCCAGGAGAGTTGTCGGATTATCGAACTGACCGAACAGCTTGTGGAAGCGGGATTTTCAGCGAGGGCGTCATTAAAGCTGGTGAATACCGTCCTTTTGCTGGCGGGCAAGGAACAGCATCCGGCAGCCGTGGATGTGGTGTGCGTGGATTTGCATACAGGAGTTCTGGAGGCCATGAAGCTTGGTGCTTCGGCTTCCTTTCTTATAGGAAGAGATGGTGTGGAGCAGCTTGAGGCAGGGGATGTGCCCATTGGAATATTAAATCCGATTGAACCGGTGCTGATGTCAAGAAAGCTTTGGGACGACGACCGGATTGTGATGGTGAGCGACGGGGTGCTGGATGCACTGCCGGGGGAAGAAAAGGAAGAGGTTATGGTGGAGTACTTAGAAGCCCTGCCGAAGATGCGGCCGCAGGAGATTGCCGACAGTGTGCTGGACTTTGCGCTGAGTTTCGGCGAGGGTGCCAGGGACGATATGACGGTTCTTGCCGCCGGGATTTGGGAGCAGGAATAGGGAAAAGATGGTGATGGTTAAGACATATCAAGGAAAAGAAGAATAAAGGGAAAAGAAATATACAGAAAAAGTATGGATTGAGGAAAGGATGGAGGCACAGATGAAGAGGCGGGTGGAGAAATTTATCCGGGAAAATAAACTTTGTGATCCGGGGGACAGGATTCTGGCGGCTGTGTCGGGAGGGGCGGATTCCGTCTGTCTTTTGCATGTGCTGGTGAAGCTGCAGAAAGCGTGGAAACTTAAGCTTCGGGTGGTTCATGTCAACCATCAGCTTCGGGGCAGGGAAGCAGATCGGGATGAAGATTTTGTCCGCAGGCTGTGCGAGCGGTTTTCGGTGGAGTTTACCTGCAAAAGGGTGGAAGTCAGGGAATTTGCCGGGAAGGAAGGGCTTTCCGAGGAAGAGGCAGGCAGAATCTTAAGGTATCAGGTATTCGAGGAAGAAGCCCTGCGGTGGGAGGATGAAGCAAAAATGAAAAACGAAGAATCCCCTTTGCCTGTCCGCATAGCCGTGGCACATCATAAGGATGACGATGTGGAAACGGTACTGTTTCAGTTATTCCGCGGCAGCGGGCTGAAAGGTCTGGGAGGAATCCCGGCGGCAAGGGGGAGGATTATCCGGCCGCTGCTGGCCGTGCGCAGGGAGGAGATTCTGGATTTTCTTTCGGCAGAGGGGGTGGATTTTTGTGTGGATTCGACAAATGATTCCGGGAATTACACCCGAAACCGGCTGCGCCATGAGATTATCCCGCAGATTGAAGCCTTAGTGAATCTGCGGGCAGGAGAGCATGTCTTACAGACAGCAAGGAGGGCGCGGCAGGCAGATGCCTATCTGGAAGAAGAGGCGGAGAAATGGCTGGGAAAATTTGGAACAAGAGAAGGGGAAGCAGCTTCGGACGTTGGCGCAGGTGAAGAAAAACTGCCGTTAAGCTTTGGCGCAGATGAAGAGGAACTTCGGTTAAGCTTTGGCGCAGATGCAGAAAAGCTGAAAAACGAGCCGGAGATTTTACAGACTTATGTGATTAAACAGATGATGGGCAGGGCAGCGGGGAGGACAAAGGATCTGGGGGAGGTTCATGTGGAAGCGGCAAGGCGGCTTTTGTGCGGACGGGTCGGGAAACAGATTGATTTGCCTTATGGGCTGACGGCCCGGCGCGGTTATACGATGCTTTGGGTGGAAAAAGGGGGGAAAGCACGGGAAAAGAATGTGCAGGAGGAAAGGATTTCCCTCCCAAAACTGGAAATCAAGGTATTTTCTTACGAAAAAGCTATGGAAATTCCGCAAAACCAGTATACGAAATGGTTTGATTGTGATAGAATAAAAGGTACGTTGTCTGTACGGACCAGGCAGACCGGGGATTATTTCTTTTTGTCCGGCGGCGGGAAAAAGACGATTAAGTCCTATATGGTGGATGAAAAGATTCCGGCCGGGCTTCGGGGAAGGATTCCCCTTTTGGCCGACGGAAGTCATATTTTATGGATTATCGGGAAACGTATCAGCGAGGGCTGCAAGGTTACGGAAAAGACAAAAACAATATTGCAGGTACACGTAAGAATGGCGGATAAATAACCGCAGGATAAGCAAAGGAGAAGAAAATGGCTGATAAAATTCGGGTGCTGCTGACAGAGGAAGAGGTTAATGCAAAAATCAGTGAGATTGCAGATCAGATCAGCAGAGATTATGAGGGCCGTCATGTGCATTTGATTTGTATTTTAAAGGGCGGCGTATTTTTTACCTGTGAACTGGCAAAACGGCTGACTGTGCCGGTATCTTTAGACTTTATGTCCGTGTCGAGTTACGGGAGCGGCACGCAGTCCAGCGGCGTGGTGAAGATTATAAAGGATTTGGATGAGCCGTTAGAGGGCAAGGAAGTGGTGATCGTGGAGGATATTATCGATTCCGGAAGGACGCTTGCCTATCTGGTGGAAATTTTAAAACAGAGGAATCCAAAGAGTATTGAACTGTGCACGCTTTTGGATAAGCCGGAACGCCGGGTGAAGAAGCAGGTGAAAGTAAAATACAGTTGTTTTACCATCCCGGATGAATTTGTGGTGGGTTATGGTCTGGATTACGACCAGAAGTACAGGAACCTGCCGTATATCGGCGTTATAGAATAATAGAAGGATGAACGCTGCGGTGAAGTTTTGTGCGGCAGCGGCTGAAAGGTGAAAGTAAGGAGGCAACTCGTTGAAACAGCAGCAATTCAGGGGTCTGGGATTTATTCTTGTTATTATGATGATGCTATTGATGATAACAACATTTTCCGGACAGATTTTTACCAATGATGATATCAGTTATCAGGAGTATCTGACCGCTCTTGCAGACGGCAGTGTAGAACAGGTGATTATTAACCAGAACCAGCAGACGCCTACGGGAGAAGTCAATTTGTTTTTAAAGGATGGAAGTGCAAAGCAGTACTATACATCGGATGTTATTGAAGAGCAGCACCGTCTGCAGGAACTGGGCATTGACTATACGACAACGGATGTTCCGCGGGAGAACATGGTTTTAACCATTCTGCTTCCCATCGTGATATCCACGATTGCCGTGGTGATTTTAATTTCGGTGATGAATGCCAGGTCTTCCGGCGGCGGGGCGAATGCCAGGATGATGAATTTCGGCAGAAGCCGGGCAAGACTCAGCCGGGACAGCAAGGTGAATTTTACGAATGTTGCCGGGCTGGAGGAAGAAAAGGAAGAACTTGAAGAGGTTGTGGATTTTCTGCGTGACCCGCAGAAATATACCAGTGTCGGTGCCAGGATTCCCAAGGGGCTTTTGCTGGTCGGCCCTCCGGGAACAGGAAAAACCCTTCTGGCCAAGGCGGTAGCCGGGGAGGCCGGAGTTCCCTTCTTTTCGATTTCCGGTTCGGATTTTGTGGAGATGTTTGTCGGCGTCGGCGCTTCCCGTGTCCGGGATTTGTTTGAGGATGCAAAGAAGAATTCTCCCTGTATCGTATTTATTGATGAAATTGACGCTGTGGCCCGGCGCAGAGGAACAGGAATGGGCGGCGGTCACGACGAGAGAGAACAGACCTTAAACCAGCTTTTGGTTGAGATGGACGGTTTTGGTGTGAATGAAGGCATTATTGTGATGGCAGCGACGAACCGTGTGGATATCTTGGATCCGGCGATTCTTCGTCCAGGGCGGTTTGACCGCAAGGTTGCCGTGGGACGTCCGGATGTTAAGGGCCGGGAAGAGATTTTAAGGGTGCACTGTAAAGAAAAACCGCTGGGCGACGATGTGGATCTTCACCGGGTTGCCCAGACCACTTCCGGCTTTACCGGGGCAGACCTGGAAAATCTGATGAACGAAGCGGCGATTCTTACGGCAAAGGGCGGGCGCAAGTATGTGCGCCAGGAAGATATCGATAAGGCGTTTATCAAGGTGGGCATCGGTGCGGAAAAGAAGAGCAAGGTGATTTCCGAGAAGGATAAAAAGATTACCGCCTACCATGAAGCCGGTCACGCAATCCTTTTCCATGTGCTTCCGGATGTGGGACCGGTGCACACGGTTTCCATAATCCCTACCGGTATGGGGGCCGGCGGTTATACGATGCCGCTTCCGGAAAAAGACGAACAGTATATGACCAAGGGGCGTATGCTTCAGAACATTATGGTTTCCCTGGGCGGAAGGATTGCCGAGGAATTAATTTTTGACGATATTACCACCGGTGCTTCACAGGATATTAAACAGGCCACGAACATTGCCCGTGCGATGGTTACGAAATACGGCATGTCGGAAAAGGTGGGTATGATTAATTACGGAAGCGATGAGGATGAGGTGTTTATCGGCCGGGATCTGGCGCACACGAAGTCTTACGGCGAAACTGTGGCGGCGGTGATTGACAGTGAGGTAAAGCGTATTATCGACGAATGCTACCAGAAGGCCAGAAAGATTATTGTCGAAAACGAAAAGGTGCTCCATAAGTGCAGCCAGCTTCTTCTCATGAAAGAAAAAATCGGTCAGGAGGAATTCGAGGGTCTTTTTGCGGTGTAGACGGCATAGAACTATGGAAACAGTAATGTAAGCGAACCGTAAGCTAAATGTGTCTAAACCCGTGTTTTTACAGGGCACTAGCAGTTTATGGAAGAGAAAAGGGAGAAGTTGGCAGAATAGAGTGACGATTTAGATAGATTGCACAAAAAATAATCAAGAAAAAATCAAAGTTTGTGCACACTTATTTTGCAACTTATGCTATTATAATAGACGTAACCCCCCCAATACATTATATAGTTTTTGCTACACCCCATAAGAAACGAAATACCTTCTCCTAAAAAGGCCAGCTACCCCGCTGGCCTTTTTACATGCCAAAAAACCGAAAGGCAGAAATAGAGAAATCAAAGAATGTGATAAAATATGAAAAGGTTTTCGTGCTATTTCGCCATTGTGTTATTGTCCGTTTTCGTTTACAATACAGGGGAGAGGAAAAGATAAGGAAAGGCGGTAACCGGATGAATGAAAATATCGACGGCTGTTTCAAGCATGAGGAGTTAAAGCCGGGAGAGTTGAATCAGGGAGAACTGAATCCGGAAGAACTGAATCAGGATGCACTGTTTTGTTCCGAAACTGAAGATTACCGAATTCCGGAAGAACCAGAAGCAAACCAGGACGTTCTTCTTTATTTCCGCACGGCCCGGGATGATGCGGATCAGGTGATTTACCGGGAATGTGGCAGCGATATTGAAGGGATAATGAAAAAATCAAGCCGGGATACATGGTTTGATTATTATGAATTTAAGATAACGACGAAGGAAGAACCTGTATTTTATTATTTTGAAATAAAAAAGGGGAAGAAATCCTGGACTTATAACCGTCTTGGCGTTTCTAAAGAAACGATTCCCTGTTTTGCCTTCCGTATTACGCCGGGATTCCACACGCCGGACTGGGCAAAGGGTGCGATCATGTACCAGATTTACGTGGATCGCTTCTGCAACGGCGATCCGACCAATGATGTGGAAACCGGAGAATATATTTATATCGGAGTGCCTGTCAGAGGGGTGAAGGACTGGGAAAAGCCTCTGGAAACGATGGATGTGGGCTATTTTTACGGCGGGGATCTTCAGGGTATCTGGGATAAGCTAAACTATATCCAGAGCCTTGGAGTGGAAGTGATTTATTTAAACCCTGTGTTTGTATCGCCCTCCAACCATAAGTATGACTGCCAGGACTATGAGCACATTGACCCGCATTACGGCGTGATCCTCCATGACGGAGGAGAGGTGCTTGCGGAAAAAGATTTGTCCCTGAAGGATGAGGCGGCACTTCGGGAGGAAAATAAACATGCGACCAAGTACATTGCCCGGGTAACGAATAAGGAAAACCTTGAGGCTTCCGATGCCTTTTTTGCCCGTCTGGTGGAGGAGATTCACCGCCGCGGAATGAAAATTATCCTGGACGGCGTATTTAACCACTGCGGTTCTTTTAACAAGTGGCTGGATCGCGAGGGGATTTATGAACATGCCGAAGGCTATGAGCCGGGGGCCTATGTATCGGCGGACAGCCCTTATTATTCCTTCTTTAAGTTTTATAAAGAAGATAAGGAAAACTGGCCCTATAATGCAAGCTATGACGGCTGGTGGGGCCATGATACCCTGCCTAAGTTAAACTATGAAAAATCAGAAAAGCTTCAGGAATACATTCTGGGGATTGCCAGAAGATGGCTTTCACCACCGTATAATGTTGACGGCTGGCGGCTGGATGTGGCGGCGGATTTGGGACAAACGGGGGAATTTAATCATTATTTCTGGCAGCAGTTTCGCAAAACCGTAAAAGAGGTCAATCCCGACGCGCTGATTCTGGCCGAACACTACGGCGATCCCAGCAGCTGGCTTTTGGGCAATGAATGGGATTCCGTAATGAATTATGACGCATTTATGGAACCGCTTTCCTGGTTTTTAACCGGTATGGAAAAGCACAGCGACGAGTATGACGGCAAGCGTTACGGCGATGGGGAAGCTTTTTTTACAAGCATGGCCTACCATATGAGCCAGATGCAGACGCCGTCGTTAATGACCGCGATGAATGAACTGTCCAACCATGACCATTCCCGCTTTTTAACCCGGACAAACCAGACCGTGGGAAGGCTGGTTTCTTTAGGAAGGGCGGCGGCTTCGGAAGGCATCCGCTATGGGGTTTTCCGTGCGGCCGTGATGGTTCAGATGACCTGGCCGGGGGCACCCACGATTTACTACGGCGACGAGGCGGGGATGTGCGGCTGGACGGATCCGGATAACCGCAGACCCTATCCCTGGGGAAAAGAAAATCTGGAGATGATTGAATTCCATCGCTATATGGGGGGAATCCACAACCGGATTCCGGCACTAAAGAGAGGTTCGGTAATAAAACTTCTGGCGGGCAATCATCTTATCGCCTATGGCCGGATGCACGGAAAATATAAGGCCGCCGTTATCGTAAACATGCTTGAACAGGAGCGGGAGGTTTCGGTTCCGGTGTGGCTTCTGGGGCTTGATGACGATGAGGTGCTGACCAGAATTATGCTGACGACGGAGGACGGCTATAATGTGGGCGCTGCGTGCGTAGAGGTCGAGAAGGGAATTTTATCGCTGACGATGCCTGCGGTGAGCAGTATGCTGGTGATCACCCATGTCGATGAATTTTTTACTTCGGCACCTCTTCGCGAGCGGGCTATGCGCCGGCTTCACGACGATAACTGACAGGGTGGAAAAATAAACAAAAGCTCTGCTGGTTTTTTGCCATTTTTTGATATGTTTTTTCGAAAGTTTTTTTCATAAATCATCTTGCTTTTTGCGCACTCTTGTGCTATGATAGTTTTGCTTGTTAAAGCATACAAGTTGAGATGGGCGGATTCCCGAGTGGCCAAAGGGGACAGACTGTAAATCTGCTGCGATTCGCTTCGGTGGTTCGAATCCACCTCCGCCCATGAGAAAGCCTGGCATGTGCCGGGCTTTTATTTTATGCTGTAAAAAGGAGGAATAAGAGGATGAAACCGTGGAGGGCAGATTTTCACAGCCATACAACCTACTGTGACGGGGCCAATACGCCAAGGCAGATGGTTGAGGCAGCTTACCGGAAGGGATTTACCGATTTCGGGGTTT
Organism: Lachnospiraceae bacterium; assembly: GCA_009774615.1. Taxonomy (GTDB): domain Bacteria; phylum Bacillota; class Clostridia; order Lachnospirales; family Lachnospiraceae; genus Caccovicinus. The sequence continues at coordinate 46,724 of VSOC01000010.1, read as the reverse complement.
CGGGTCATGCGGATTTTTCGATGGTTGAGCCGGGGTTTGGGATGTCGGATGAAATCCTGATAAAGTATAAACAGGAATTATCCGCCTTAAAAGAAGAGTTTGCCGGAAGGATGAATGTTTATATCGGCATAGAACTGGACGGACTGGGACCGGTGCAGAAGGCGGATTATGCCATCGGTTCAACGCATTGTGTGAAAAAGCAGGGTGAATGGGTCGTTGTGGACGATACGGAAGCAAAGCTTGCCGATTGGGTCAGACGGCTCTGGAACGGGGACTGGTATGCTTTTGCAAGAGATTATTTTGAACTGGAAGCCACGGTTTATGACAGAACCGGCTGTGACTGGGTAGGGCATTTTGACCTGCTGACGAAATTTAATGAGGGTTATAAGTATTTTGACGAAACCAAAGACGATTATCTGGAACCGGCTCTGGCTGCGATGAAGCGGTTAAATGCCGCCGGACTGCCGTTTGAGATCAATACAGGGGCAATGTCCCGCGGCTATCGGAAAACACCCTATCCTTCCGGAAGGCTTTTGCGGGAACTTTACCTTATGGGCGGGAAGATTATGATTAATTCGGACAGCCATAATACAGAGTCCGTTGGCTTTGCTTTTGAACAGGCACAAAAGACAGCGTGGGACTGCGGGTTTCGCAAGGTCAGCGTATTAAAGCCCGGGGGCGGATTCCGGGAGGTGGAGCTGTAGGTGAGTACAGTGAATGTATGAGCAGTGACACAGGGGGACGGATTTCTTCCGGGGTTTCCGGTCATTTACCGCGAAGGGATCTGTGCCGTAAATAAATCATGCTGTTTTTGTACCCGCTCACGAACCTGGGCAAGAAAGTTTTCGGGGCCAAGGACGCGGATCACCGGGCCGAAGGAGAGGATTTCCACCAGGAGTCCGGTTTCGTCGGCAAGGTCGTAGTAGATGGAGGAAATCCAGGCGTTCTTTTCTTCGTCGTAGTAGGTGTGTTTTTCATAGTTTGCAAAGTGGAGCATACAGCGCTCTAAGGAATTCCGCTCGCCGCTGATTTGAATAACCACGGGTTCTTTTGCCGGGTGGTTCAGATGAAAGCGGTGGGCAGGATTGATTTTTGCGGGAAAGAGAAGGCTGCAGCTTTGAAAACGCCCCAGGTTTAAAATAATCTTTCGCCCCCATTCCTGTCCTTTTTCTGCTTTCTGGAAACCGCAGAGGCGGAACTTGTCATCCTTGGAGGAGTATTGAAGCTGACAGGGAAGGACGATAAAGGTAATTCGGTGATTGCGGCGGGTTTCGTAGCCGACTTTTAAGGCTCGCTGCTGTTTGAGAGCGGTGAGGACGGTCTGAAAATATTCCCGGTAAGAGGGGGAAAGGTAATCGTCGCCGTCTTTGCAGCGGTCAAAATAGTAAAAATCCTCCGGATAGAACAGAGGCTTTGTATCGTGCAGCCATTTTTCGATGGCAGAAAAGGCGTCCTCGGATAAAAACAGGCGGATTCTCGGATCGGCGAACAGGGCTTTCAGCCAGGATTTCTGCAGGGAAGTTAAGGGCAGGGCACCGGGCAGAAGAGGTTCTTTTTGGTACAGGGCAGAGGTAAAACGGTTTCCTTCTTTTCGGAGCAGAGGCCATTGTCCGTCCAGCAGCCGGGGGATGATGGAAAGTCCGCTTTCTGAAAAACCGTATTTCATGGAAAGTTCATTCATCCGGCCGCGGGTTACAGGAACATCCGAGGCTTCGGCAAGGATCTGGCGGACGACCTGGTAGTAGCAGTTGTACCATTTGTCAAATAATTCCATTTTCTGGGATTTTTCCTTTCTTTTTAACAATATTTACAAGCAATACATTTCATACATTTTCTCAAAATCCCTGGTCAGTTTATTGATGGCAAAGGAATTGCTTCCCTGGATGTCGATAATCCGCCCGGTGAAGGTTTTTACCCAGCTTAACATCTCATTGGTATCAAAAAACAGACCGCTGTAGAGGTATTCATTCTCGCGGACAGGTAAAATCTCCCCGCCCCGTCCCTCGCGGTAAAGGCGTTGAAGGATGTGGGCTTCTTTTTTTTCGTCAATATGTAATTTAATATAGATTTCCTCTATCCGGCTGACCCCGCCGAAGGAAACGCCCCAGCAGCGGGAAAGGTTTCTGGCGAGAAGTTCCTGTTTTCTTTCATATGTGCCGTAAGGTTCTAAAAGTTTTACCCCTGCCATGGAATCCAGGCGGAAGTTGGTGAAGCGCCGCCGCTCTTCCAGGTACAGACACACATAGCGCCGCCCGGTCTGGGTGCTGACGAATATTTTCAGCGGTACGCCCTGCTGGAGGGAGAGGCTGCCGCTGCGGGTGCTGCGGTTTTCAAAGGAAATCCTTTTCTGCTGGCGGATGGCGGTAAGGACATCGGCCAAAACCCCGTCTTCTAAGGTGTGGACAATAAAATGATGCTTGAACTGAAACCATTCGTTGCTTTGGTTTTCCTGATCTAAGATGGTGCTTCCGATAAAGCCAAAGGGGGCGGCTTCCTGGAAGTAAGTGACAGCGGTTAAAAGTTGTTCCCAGGGGGAAGCGGCAATCTCTGAGGAGGAAGGGGGCGGGGACGGATGAAAAGCACTGTCGGATGTTTCCAGGATTTTTGCCGGGGAAGGAAGCAGGCAGTAGAGCAGGCTTTTTCCGTCCTTATGTGAGGATAACACCCCCAGTTCTTCATATTCCTTCAGCTTCAGCCGCACCGTCTGGCTGTCAAAGACAACGCCGTAGTCCATGGAGATACAATCGCACAGGGTTTTTGCACTCATGCCTTCCTGGTTTTCCCATAAAAGATCCAGAAGGAAGAAGTGGAGGAGAATATCATTGTCCGTAAAGCTTTTGGATTTCCAGGCGGCATACAGCGGGTTTTGCGGAATGGTCTTGCTGTCCACGCTGATATAGACATGTTTTTCTTTCTGGGCATAGGCGGACTGGGTATAGCCGGAAAGCCAGCTTTCAATCCGGCGGCGTTCGTTATCGTAGGTGCGGGAACTTTTCTCCCCGTAGTCGCTGCGGCTTTTGTAGCCGTAGACAAAGAACTGGCGCATATAGTCCCGGATGCGGTCGAAATTTTTAATTAGTTCCTGAAATTCTGCCATGGAGCCTCCTTTTTTGTACAGGGATTGCCGGATATTGTCTTTATTATACTACGTCCCAATGTTCTTGTCATGGAAATTTAAGGGATTCATGCATAGTTCGCAACTTTTTTTAAATGATTATTTTTATCCTGTTTGGTAAATTATACCTATCCAAAGGAAATCTTAAAAGAAATCTTAAAAGAAATCCGATGAGAAATCCCAGGATGCCGTTTGGCAGACATAAGGAAAACCACAGGAAAAGAAAAGGAAGGGATGTGAAGAGATGTTTGTGTGGTATGAAAAAGAGAATATGAGATTTCCGGTAAAGATATGGCTGGAAAAGCAGGAGGATTTGGAGGATAGCTGCAGGGAACAGGCGTATCATCTGGCACAGCTTCCCTTTCTTCATCAGTGGGCCTGTCTGATGCCGGATACCCATGCCGGGAAGGGAATGCCGATAGGCGGAGTGATTGCCGCGGACGGCGTAATTATCCCTAATGCCGTGGGTGTGGATATCGGCTGCGGCATGGCTTATACCGAAACCAATATCCGCCTGGACGATATCCGGGAAGTGATGACGGGGAACGGAACGCTGATTCAGGCGATGATTGGCGATATTATGCGCAATATTCCCGTGGGCTTTGAGCACCATAAAACGGTTATGCCCTGCTACACCCTGGATCAGGCTATGGAAGAGATGGATAAGTACGAGCCGGACGGGGAACTTTTGGGGCAGATTGACGCGGGATATTTTCAGATAGGGACACTTGGAGGAGGGAATCATTTTATTGAACTTCAGGTGGATGAAAAGGGCTATCTGGCGGTGATGATTCACTCGGGAAGCCGCCACTTTGGAAAGTCGGTCTGCGATTATTTTCACTTTAAGGCAAGGGAACTGAACCGGCGCTGGTACAGTGCGGTTCCCGACGAATATCGTCTGGCCTTTCTTCCGGTGGATTCTTCGGAGGGAAAGCAGTATCTGCACTGGATGAAACTTTCTCTGGATTTTGCCCGGGAAAACCGGGAGAAGATGATGCTTGTGGTTAAGGCTGTCCTGGAAAAATGGATTGGAAAATACACCGAACTGAACCTGGAGTTTTCTCACGATATTAACTGTCATCATAATTATGCAGCCGAAGAGGAGCATTACGGGAAAACCGTATGGGTTCACCGAAAAGGGGCTGTACGGGCAGAAAACGGAGAACTGGCGGTGATTCCCGGGGCTATGGGTTCCTATAGCTATGTGGTAATGGGAAAGGGAAATCCGGAAAGCTTTTGTTCGTCCTCCCATGGAGCAGGACGGTGCTATTCCCGAAAAGGGGCGATGGATGCCTTTACCTGCGAGCAGGTGATCCGGGATCTGGCGGCGCAGGGTGTGGTTTTAGGGAAGAAGAAAAAGGCCGATGTGGCCGAGGAAAGCCGTTTTGCCTATAAAGATATCGAACAGGTGATGAATAACCAGACGGATTTGGTTGCGCCGGTAAAGCGGCTGAAAACGGTTGGCGTAGTGAAAGGGTGAGGCCAAACCGGTTAATACGATATAGGGCGGCCCTGAGGGCTGTTTTATATAAATGGGGCTGTAAGCAGGAATGTTTTCTGTCCCCGAACGGAAGCTGTATCTGAGCCAATGGGTTATTCTTTAGAGAATCCCCCTGGGGTGCCAGCGGCCCTGCCGCCGGGTATACCGTACAGTGTCCGACAAAATAATGATGTGTCGCAGGTTCAAATCCTGCCATATCCCAGGGATATGTAGCTAAGTGGCTATAGCAATCATTGAATATTCCTCATGACTAGGGCTCATGAAAGGAAATCTCCAAGCCAGGGAAAGCAAACTCCGGCACTCCGCCCTATTTTACAGGAAAATCCTGGAAGATAAGGGCAATCCGGCAAAGGCATGTGCCGTTTTGGATACCGCTCTTTGCTTTTTCGGCCTCAGACGGTCGATGATGCAGGCCGTAAGCCGATCAGGGCAGTTCCGGGCAGAAAAAGAAAAAGCTGAAAAAGCAGCCCCCATTTGACGGATGAGGGCCGGAGATCTTTTCCTTTATCAAGAATCGGTAAACAGGTTAAGCTGTGGAGGAAAAAGCAGAAAAGGAGGGAAGAAAGATGCAGGTAATGATTAAAGATCAGGAATGTGGTTATTTGATAAAAAACGGCCGGTTTCAGAAGCTTTTACTGGCGGGTAAATATACATATTTTAAACGGTTGGGGTATGAAGTGCTGGTTGTGCCGATGAAGGGGCAGGTGAAGACACAGGATATTCCGATGGAAGTTCTGCTGAAATGCCCGGAGTTTGCCTCCCGCGTGGTTAAGGCCGAACTTCCGGATACCTCTATTGCCCTGCGCTTTGTAAACGGGGCTTACCGGGAGGTGCTGACGGCGGCAGAAACCTATTTCTGGAATGTTTTTGAGAAAAATGAGTTTCAGATCGTGGATATTACGAAGAAGTACATGGAAGAGAGCCTTCCCAGAATGTACTTGGATCTGATGCCGGCGAAGTATTATAAAAAGATTACGATTAAAGACGGAGAAACGGGGCTTTTGTATTTTGATAACCGGCTGCAGAAGCACTTAGAAACCGGGACATACTATTTCTGGAATTACGGTGCAGAGGTGACCTGCAAGATTTTTAATATGAAACAGCAGCAGCTAGAGATTAACGGGCAGGAGATTTTAACCTCGGATAAGGTCGGGGTACGCCTGAATATGATCTGCACCTACCGGATTACCGATCCCGAAAAGCTGGTACAGAAGATTGACGGGGTAGCCTCGCAGCTTTACACCTGTGCGCAGCTAGTGATTCGGGAATATGTGGGGAGGTTTCGCCTGGATGAGCTTCTGGCGCAGAAGGAGGAGATTGGACATTACATCCTGGAAAAGATGAAGGAACACCAGGAGGAACTCTGCGTTGAGGTGATCACCGGAGGGATTAAGGATATTATCCTGCCGGGGGAAATCCGGGAAATTATGAATACGGTTCTTATCGCGGAAAAGCGGGCGCAGGCGAATGTGATTATGCGCCGGGAGGAGGTTGCATCGACCAGGAGCCTGTTAAATACGGCAAAACTGATGGATGAAAACAAGACTCTGTTTAAGCTTAAGGAATTAGAATATCTGGAGAAGATCTGCGATAAGGTGGGGAATATCTCCATCAACGGGGGAAAGGGTGTTCTTGAGCAGCTTGCGGAACTTACCGGAGTGCCGAGAACGGACGGGTAAGGCAGAATACCAAAAACCCACCAAAGATAAGCACTGGATTGACCGTAAAAAATAGAAATAATAGTGAAATGCCGTAAAGGACAGGAGAATTTGCACAAATTTTTCCTGTCCTTTTGTTGAGTTCGGATATTGAGTTTCTTTTTAGGTGTGTTATAATTTTTGTTGAAATCGATTACAATAAAACAGGAAGCAGGGGAGATTAACGCATGGAAAAAAAGACCAAGGAATTTGAGCAGCGCTTTGCCAGACACTATGACGAATTAAAGTGGTTGTACTGTGAACTTTATCAGAACCGGATGGATGCGTTTGAAGAGCTGTGCGATCAGCTCTGGGAGTGGTATAAGAACCGGAAAGCTGACTTAAAGAAGCTGGATCGGAAGAGGGAAAAGCATCCGGACTGGTATAAGAAAAATGATCTTTTAGGAATGATGATGTACGTGGACGCCTTTGCCGGAAATTTAAAGGGCGTGGAAGAAAAGCTGGACTATATCAAGTCATGTAATGTGAATTATCTTCATCTGATGCCTCTTTTAGAGTCGCCCAAGGGCAGAAATGACGGGGGCTATGCGGTTGCTGACTTCCGTAAAGTGCAGCCGGAATTAGGAACCATGAAGGACTTAGAGGATCTGGCGGATTGCTGCCGTGAAGAGGGAATCAGTATCTGCCTGGACTTTGTGATGAACCATACTTCCGAGGATCATGAATGGGCAAGAAGGGCAAGACAGGGCGATCCGGAGTATATGCGGCGGTATTATTTTTATGATAATTATGATCTTCCTGCACAGTTTGAAAAGACGGTTCCCCAGGTATTCCCCACGACGGCTCCGGGAAATTTCACCTGGCTTGCGGATATGAATAAGTTTGTGATGACCACTTTTTATCCGTACCAGTGGGACTTAAATTACTGGAACCCGACTGTTTTTAATGAAATGGTCTACAATATGTTAAATCTTACCAATAAAGGTATTGACATTATCCGTATAGATGCAGTACCCTATATCTGGAAGGTTTTGGGAACGAACTGCCGCAACCTCCCGGAGGTTCATAATATCGTGCGTATGATGCGTATGATCTGTGAGATTGTGTGCCCGGCGGTTATTCTTCTGGGCGAGGTGGTTATGGAGCCTTCCAAGGTAGTTCCTTACTTTGGTTCTGTGGAAAAGCCGGAGTGCCATATGCTTTATAATGTAACGACCATGGCCAGCACCTGGCACACCGTGGCGACAGCCGATGTAAGGCTTCTGCGCCGCCAGATGGATATCGTAAGCAAACTGCCGAAAGAATATGTATTTTTAAATTATCTGCGCTGCCATGACGATATTGGATGGGGTCTGGACTATGATTACTTAAAGCAGTTTGACTGCCTGGAAGTTCCGCATAAAAAGTACCTGAATGATTTCCTTACCGGTCAGTATCCGGAAGCTTTTGGACGCGGGGAACTGTATAATTCCGATCCGACCTCCGGCGATGCCCGGCTCTGCGGGACGACGGCTTCTCTGTGCGGTATCGAGAAAGCTTCCTGGGAGCAGAATGAAGGTGCTTTAGAGCAGGCTGTCCGCTTTGATATTATGCTTCACGGCTATATGTTTGTCCAGTCGGGTATTCCGGTGCTTTACAGCGGCGACGAGATTGGCCAGTTAAATGATTATTCCTACCATGAAGATCCGGATAAGTGCCAGGATTCACGCTATATTCACCGGGGGCGCTTCCAGTGGGATCGCGCCGAGGAACGCAAGGAAAAGGGAACGATTCAGAACCAGATTTTTGAAACTCTGGGCATGATGGAGGAAATCCGTGCAAAGTATCCGGTATTTGACGGACAGGCGGACGTGTGGACCTTAGATACCTGGGACGATGCCATCCTTGGCGTTGGCCGCTGGCTGAACGGGGAGAAGCTGATTGCCCTGTTTAACTTCAGCGGACAGGATAAGGTAGCCTGGATTAATGAGGATGACGGCGAATACACGGATCTTCTGACCGGAGCCGTGATGGAAGCCAAGGGCGTACAGATTCCCGCTTACGGAATCTGGTGGTTATATAAGAAATTTGGAAGCGGGCTTTAAGTTGACGCGAAAAGGACCGGACGCAGGCGTTTATCAAGAAAATAAAAGGATTGGCAGCGAGATTGAGCAGTGACGAGGAAGAGAAATGACAATCAGTGAAATCGCAAAGATGGCGGGGGTTTCAAGTGCCGCGATTTCCCGGTATTTGAACGGGGGAAGCTTAAGCGAGGAAAAGCGGAAAAAAATTAAAGAAATCATTGAAGAAACCGGGTATGTTCCTTCCGAATATGCCCGGACTCTCCGGACAAAAAAGAGTTATCAGATTGGGGTGATTGTGCCGAATATCAGTTCGAGTACGGTGGCCCGGATTGTCAGCGGTATCAGTGCAGTCCTCTATGAGCGCGGCTATCACCTGCTCCTTGCCAATACGGACAATGATCCGAAGCAGGAACTGGATTACCTGGAGATGTTTGGAACCAGCCAGATTGACGGGGTGATTTATATCGCCTCTCTGGTTTCCAAAAAGCATGTTGATTTGCTTAAAGGTCTGAAAGTTCCTGTAGTGATTGTGGGTCAGCTTGTGGCAGAATATGACTGTGTTTACCATGATGATTTTCACGCGGCAAAGGATATGATGGGCGTGCTTTTAGAGTCCGGCTGTATACATCCGGGATGTCTTTATGTGACGGACAGGGACAGAGCTGTGGGAGCCGAACGAACCCGCGGAGTAAAGGCCGCACTAAAAGAGAGAGGTTTAAACAGTGAAGAGGTTCCGTCGCTTGAAGCCGGGTTTACCATCGAGTCCGGCCAGGAGAAGATGAAAGAACTTCTGCTGAAAAAACCGGATCTGGACGGTGTATTCTGTTCTACGGCAAGCCTTGCCGTGGGGGCTGTGATGTACTTAAAGGAAATCGGCAAACGGATTCCGGAGGATATCAAGGTGTGTAGTGTGGGCAGCAATCAGATGACGGAGATTGTAGATCCGAAGCTGACGACCGCAAAGTTTTACTACCGCACCAGCGGGTTAGAGGCGGCGCAGATGCTGCTTTCCATGGTAGACGGCAAGCGCCAGCACCTGCGCCATATGATGCTGGGCTATGAGATTGTCCGCAGAGGAACGACAAATGAAGAATTTGCTTGATTCCTGAGAAGAATTCGATTATGATGAAGGAAGAAAGGGAAGATTTCCCGGATCTTCCTTTTTTTAACTTGTTTTTAACCGGTTAGGAACTCCCATCGGTATTGGGATTTTGCATTGCTCGTAACTTTGGTTGGAGAAAGGGGGCTTGATCACTTGAAAGAAGAAGGAAAGAAAGCAGAAAAATGGGATGAGTGGGAAGAGTTTGGAGCAGAGTCCGAACTTTCGGAGCCGGAACGAATATATCGGGTAGCCTGTCCGGTAGAGGGGGATGTTATTCCTCTGACCGAAATTCCGGATGTCACCTTTGCCTACGGGATGCTTGGGCCGGGCGTGGGCATCCGGCCGGAGAAAGAAATCGTTCTGGCACCTTTTGACGGGGAGGTGTCGGCACTTTTTGAAACCAGGCACGCCGTCGGGCTGACCAGCGATGAGGGCGGCGTAGAAGTTCTGATCCATGTGGGGATAAATACGGTAGAACTGAATGGAGCTTTCCTTACGGCGCTTGTAAAAGCCGGAGAGAAGGTGAAAGCCGGTCAGCCATTGTTAAAGTTTGACCGGGCAAAGATTGAAGCAGCCGGGTATAATACAACCGTAGCCGTATTAGTGTCCAATGTCTATTTATTCCCGAGAATCAGGGTTCTGGGCTATGGGAAAAAGAAGGAGATGGAAGATTTGCTGGCCTGCAGAAAATAAGGATAAAATAAAAGAATGGGACAAGAGAGTACAAAATCAGAAAGGAAGACAGATTATGGCAAAGGAAAAGAAGATGGTGGAGGCAATTACATCCATGGATGTGGATTTTGCCCAGTGGTATACGGATGTGGTAAAAAAGGCGGAGTTATGCGACTATGCAAGCGTAAAGGGCTGTATGGTGATTAAGCCTGCGGGTTATGCTATCTGGGAGAATATTCAGCATGAACTGGATCGCCGATTTAAAGAAGTCGGGGTACAGAATGTCTGCATGCCCATGTTTATTCCGGAGGGACTTTTACAGAAAGAAAAGGATCATGTGGAAGGGTTTGCGCCGGAGGTTGCCTGGGTAACACACGGCGGCTTAGAACCCCTTCAGGAGAGGCTCTGTGTAAGGCCGACCTCGGAAACACTGTTCTGTGATTTTTATGCCGGGGATATTCATTCCTACCGCGATCTGCCCAGGGTGTACAATCAGTGGTGTTCGGTTGTCCGCTGGGAAAAGACAACCAGGCCCTTCCTCCGCTCCCGGGAGTTTTTATGGCAGGAGGGTCATACCGCCCATGCAACTGCCCGGGAAGCCGAGGAGAGAACCATCCAGATGTTAAACGTCTATGCGGATTTCTGCGAGGAGGTTCTGGCGATTCCGGTAATTAAGGGACAGAAGACAGATAAGGAGAAGTTTGCCGGTGCAGAATCTACCTACACAATCGAAGCGCTGATGCACGACGGAAAGGCTCTTCAGTCCGGCACCAGCCATAACTTCGGCGACGGATTTGCCAGGGCTTTTGAAATTCAGTTTGCCGATAAGGACAATACTTTAAAGTATGTTCATCAGACTTCCTGGGGGCTTTCTACCCGAATTATCGGTGCGCTGATTATGGTGCACGGCGACGATAACGGCCTGGTGCTGCCGCCGAGGATTTCGCCGACGCAGGTGATTATTATTCCGATCCAGCAGCAGAAGGAAGGCGTGCTGGATAAGGCATGGGAACTGAAGGAAAGACTGTCTGCGTTCAGCGTTAAGGTTGACGATTCTGAGAAGAGTCCGGGATGGAAGTTCAGCGAGTGTGAGATGCGGGGAATTCCGCTTCGTGTGGAAATCGGGCCGAAGGATATGGAAGCGAACCAGGCTGTGCTTGTGCGCCGGGATACACATGAAAAGACGATGGTATCTCTGGAGCATCTGGAAGAAGAGGTTGGCAGGATGCTGGATGTTATTCAGAACGATATGCTTGAAAGGGCAAAGGCACACAGGGATTCGCACACCTATATTGCTGCGGACTGGGACAGCTTTGTAAAGACAGTGAATGAAAAGCCGGGCTTTGTTAAGGCGATGTGGTGCGGAGATCTGACCTGCGAGGAGAAGATTAAAGAGGAGGCAGGAGCAACCTCCCGCTGTATGCCGTTTGAGCAGGAAGAGATTGCCGCGACCTGTGTGTGCTGCGGGAAGCCGGCAAAGAAGATGGTTTACTGGGGCAAGGCTTATTAATCATCGTAATCATCGGGAGGAAAGCTTATGAGGATTGCTGTCCCGCAGGCAGTAGAGGAAATTATCGAAACATTAACCAGTTGTGGATATGAAGCCTATGCCGTGGGCGGCTGTGTCCGCGACAGCCTTTTGGGGCGGGAGCCGGGGGACTGGGATATTACAACTTCGGCTTCTCCGTTTCAGGTAAAGGAAATTTTTCGCCGAACCGTCGATACCGGGATTCTTCACGGGACAGTGACGGTGATGAAAAACCATGTGGGCTATGAGGTAACGACCTACCGCATTGACGGCGAATATGAAGACGGGCGGCACCCGAAGTCCGTGGCGTTTACTTCGGATTTAAAAGAAGATCTCTGCCGCCGGGACTTTACGGTCAATGCGATGGCTTACCGTCATGAAACCGGGATTGTCGATATTTTCGGCGGTATGGAGGATCTGCAGAGAGGGGTAATCTGCTGTGTTGGAAATCCTGTGGATCGCTTTACGGAGGATGCGCTTCGGATTCTGCGGGCGATAAGGTTTTCTGCGCAGCTTGGTTTTGTTATTGAAGAAAAGACCCGGGCGGCGATTGAAAAGATTGCGCCTAATCTGATGAAGGTCAGCAGGGAACGGGTTCAGGTGGAACTGACCAAGCTTCTTTTATCCCCCCATCCGGAACAGATACGCGAGGTTTATGATCTGGGGATCAGTCCCTATGTGTCGGCGGCGTTTCATCGGGCTGACATTAAAAATCTCTGCATCCCATCGTCCCTTCCCGAAGAAAAAGCGGTTCGCTGGTCGGCATTTTTAAAGAATGAAGACCGGGAAGCGGTGATTTCGGTGCTGAAGGACTTAAAGATGGATAATGCAACGATTGATGCCGCCGCGGTGCTGACGCAGTGGATACACCGGGAAATTGCAGAAGATAAGGCTGAGATTCGCCGGACAATGAGCCAGATGGAACCGGAACTGTTCGACCGGCTTTTATGTCTTCGGACTTGCCTGGGCTGTTCCGGGACAGAACGCCTTAAAGAATTAACCGGACAGATTCGGCAGGCGGGGGACTGTATTTATCTCAAAGATCTGGCTGTGACGGGGAAGGATTTACTAAACTGCGGCATGAGGCCCGGAAAACAGGTCGGAACCGTGCTTTCCGGGCTTCTGGACGAGGTTTTGGAACATCCGGAGCAAAATAGGAAAGATGTTTTGCTGCGGCGGGTATTTCCGGAACAGGGATGAGAGAATAGCGTCGTTTCCTGCACGCTGCTGCGAACGTATGAACGACAGCATAAATGCCGGCGGCGTTTAACTGTAGCTTTTTCTTTTGCTGGCATCGGGTATTCCCAGGCTTTCACGGTACTTGGCTACGGTGCGCCGGGAAATCGGCACGCCAAGGGCTTCAAGTTTTTCGGATAATATCCGGTCGCTCCAGGGTTTTTCCTTATCCTCCTGTTCAATCAGCCTGCGCAGAGCCGTTTTGGCGGCTTCGGCAGAAACAGCTTCTTTGCCGGAGGAGGAAACACTGTCTTTGGGCGAGGACAGGCTGCCGGAGAAAAAGTAGTTTAAGGGGAATATGCCGTGGCTGCACTGTAAATATTTATTGCGGACGGCACGGCTTACTGTGGATTCATGAAGCCCTAAGCTGTCTGCGATATCGGAAAGCCGCAGGGGTTTAAGCGCACGGCTTCCTTGTAAAAAAAAGTCTTTCTGGTGTTCGGCTATTGCCGAGGCTGTGCGGAAAAGCGTATCATTTCTCTGGGCAATGCAGGTGCGTATCCAGTCCACCTGACGTATTTTTTCCAGCAGATATTTCCGGACATCTTCTTCGGCTGTTTTAGAAAGCTGCCGGTAGTACTGGTTGATGGAAAGCTGCGGGTAAAGCGAATCGTTCAGAGTAACCGTACATTCGCCGTGTTTTTGCTTGATAAGGATGTCCGGCTGGATGTAGCGGGAGATATCTTCATTGGAATAAGCAGCGCCCGGCTTGGGGTTTAAGCTGCGGATAATCTGACAGAGGCGGGAAGCTTCCTTTACGGAAACTCCTGCTTTTTTTGCTATGGCGGGAATCTGGTTTTTCGCTAAGAGATCCAGGCATTCCGTGATGATGAATTCTAACTGGCTGGGGCATTCCGTCTGACGCTTAAGCTGGAGCAAAAGGCATTCGGAAATACTCCTTGCCCCCACACCGGGCGGGTCTAACGCCTGGAGAACGGACAGAAGGAGTTCCATCCGATCCTCGGGCTGATCAAATTTTTTGCCGATTTGGTCTAATGGTTCCCGCAGATAACCCCAGGAATCCAGGGAAGCCAGCATGTATTTGAGCGTTTTTGCATCCTTGGAGCGGAAGGGGATAGAAACAAGCTGTTCCCAGAGCGCATCCGCCAGGGTCTGCGGCTGGTTGGTTTTGCGAAACTTCCAGGTAATCGGATTTTCGCCGTCCTGCGCCTGCTGTTCGTAGAAATAGCGGTTGGATTCGTCAGAGGCACTCAGCCACTGATATTCTTCTACCGAACGCTGATGGAGGCAGGAGGTAAAGTCCGGGTTTTCTCTGGACGCAGAGGATTCATGAATTTCCATAACCGGGTTTTCCAGGGCCATTTCCTGAAGGTAGGTGGTAAGTTCCTGGGCCGTCATCTGGAGGATTCCTGCGGACTGTATCATTTGCTGGGACAGGAGCTGGCGCTGCTGCTGGGTCGTTGTCAGTTCCATAAAATGTGCATCTCCTTTCTTTTTCTTTCGCTTTTTAGGTGTTTTTTATAAAAATCTGTGTAGATAGTTCGTAAAAATAAAATAAATGTACAGATGTATTGTAGCATAAAGAGGGGGGATTGTACAAGAATTTCTATCAAAGTAAAAATTTAGAGAAAAACTGAGTAAAGTAAAAAGTTTCTAAAAAAGATCAGAATATTCTTCTCTGCCTGTTCATACTTTGGAAGTAGCCATAAAAGAGCACCAGCCAAAGGTTTTTATCCGGATTTCGGACAGCCGCAGGATGGCCAGATGGCGGCATGTTCATAATACGTCATTTTGCGGAAAAGGAACGTGTCCGTACACTGGGAGTACATAGAAGGGTAAGGGGGAAGATTCATGACGATGAATGATAAATATGAGGAGGTATTAAAACAGTATGCGCTTCAGGTCAGGGGCGTGCGCAGAGGACGCGGGGTCTGGATATATGAAACGGATCAGGGAATGAAAAGCCTGAAGGAATATCAGGGAACATTAAAACGTCTGGAGTTTGAGGATCAGGTGCTCTGCCAGCTGCAGGGATTTACCGGACTTAAGACGGATCAATATATCAGAAACAGGGAAGGAAGCTTGGTCAGCACTTCCGAAGACGGGACACGGTTTGTCTTAAAGGACTGGTACGGGGATCGGGAATGCAGCTTAAAGGATGGAAAAGAGGTCTGCGAAGCCTTATCCTCCATTGCCCGTCTTCACGAAAGACTTCGGAAAATCGAGGTTTTAAAGGAGTGGAACATGGGTTCGATCCTGCCGCGCCTGGCTGTGGAGGATATGGAGCGCCATAACCGGGAACTGAAGCGGGCAAGGGGATTTATCCGGGGAAAGCGGAAAAAATCGGATTTTGAACTGTGTGTGATGAAAAGCTTTAATGCATTTTTCGAGCAGGCCAGTGAGGCGGCGCAGGGGATTGCCGGTCTGTGGAAAAGCGGCGAGGAGCCAAGGCTTCTTTGC
Source organism: Lachnospiraceae bacterium (assembly GCA_009774615.1). Lineage (GTDB taxonomy): Bacteria > Bacillota > Clostridia > Lachnospirales > Lachnospiraceae > Caccovicinus. The sequence continues at coordinate 31,428 of VSOC01000010.1, read as the reverse complement.
CACGGGGACTTGGATCAGCATCATGTCCTTATGGGCAGCGGCTATGTTGCCGTGATTGAGTACAACCGTATGCACTTAGGGCTGCAGATGGAGGACTTATACCGCTTTATGCGCAAGGCAATGGAGAAACACGGATGGAGTCTTTCTCTGGGAATGGATATGCTCAACGCCTATGAAAAGGTGCTTCCTCTTGGAGAAAAGGAAAGAAAATGTCTGTACTATCTGTTTTTATATCCGGAAAAATATTGGAAGCAGATTAATTATTATTTTAATGCAAATAAGGCGTGGATACCAGCGAGAAATATGGATAAGATTATCGGTCTGGAAGCACAGGAAGAAAGCCGCAGAGGGTTCCTGCGGCTGCTTCAGGGGTGATTTTATATCATTAAGGCTAAAAAGGCTGAAAATCAACTCTCGGTTAATGCTAAAGAAGAAAGAAAGCTGCGGATGACCGGAAGCTGTTCGGTTCGGGTAATCGCAATTCCGGCCAGATGGCAGACCTGTTCTAATATAGCTGCCACAATGCCGTTGCTGACACGGATTTCTTTCGGGGCACCCTGACCGAGGATGAAGTCAACAATGTATTGAATCAGCCATTCCTCAGCCTGGGCTTCCTGTTCCATTAAATCGGCCTTCAGCATACGTTTGCTTTCGGTATCGGCGATCAGACACATCTTACGGTTGATCGAGCGGCTGCGGGGCTTTTCTTTATCCAGCATATGGCTGAAGGAAAGTTCTGCTTCCAGGCAGTAATTGCCGCGGCGGGCGTTTTTTAGTTCATCCATCAGTTTTTCATCGGTTAATTCCAGGTAGGAAATCTGGTATTCGTTAAACGGAAGGGTTTGTTCCTTGCCCATCCACTGCTTTTTTGTCTGGTCATAAAAATAAAGGTAGATATTGCCATGTTCAAAATCTACGGAAACCGGGTCATTATCCCAGCATTCCAGCGCTTTTTCAAGCAGCGACAGATAATTGGTCATCCGTGCGGCCTCTTCGTCATCAAGCATACCGGGGAAATGGCCTTTGCTGTGAGCCATAAAATACAGCCACTGATCCTTCCCGTAATATTTATAGCCCAGGTTTTTGATAAGCTGCCTCTGTTCCTCGGACATCTCTTCCCGGCTTCCCCAGTAAGCAGCCAGACAGGTTTGGCTGAATAAGACATATTCGGAAGTAAGATTTAGCTTATCTTTATCCAAAAGAAGGAAAAAATCATTCAGCCCTTCATAGCCTTCGTAGGCGACAATGCTGTATTCTTTGGCTTCGTGGCCGATGATATTAAAAAATACCGGTTTTTTTCCCTCTTCTTCCTGAATCCCGATTAAATCCATCTCCCAGAATTCCACCCAGGGCTTTCGCTCCTTGATTCTGGTTGCCGTTTCGTAAAGTTTGCCCCATAATTCCAATGATGTTTCCTGCATGATTTTCTCCTTTTGCTTGTTTAACGGTTTACCTGTGACTATATTCTGCGGCAGATATTTTTATTATACAGAGATTCCAAGGAATTACAATGCTTTCACGGCAGTTCACAAAACTTTCATTTTTTGCCTGTTGCTGTGAACATGTGAACAGTAACAAATCTGAAGGGCTTCCGTAAAAGGTATAGCTATTTGCTTCGTTCTGTGCTATACTCACTAATAGAAGAGGTTAAAGACAAAAAGATAGGAAAATGGAATGAAAAAAGGAGAAGGGCGATGAAGGATACTACATTAGTAATTATGGCTGCGGGGATTGGCAGTCGTTTTGGCGGGGGGATTAAGCAGCTGGCAGCAGTTGGCCCAAGCGGGGAGATTATCATGGATTATTCGATTCATGATGCCCTGGAAGCAGGATTTACCAAGATTGTCTTTATTATCCGCCGGGATTTGGAGAAGGATTTTAAGGAGATTATCGGAAACCGGATTGAGAAGATTGCCCGGGTGGAGTATGCTTATCAGGAACTGGATAAGCTTCCGGAGGGCTTTTCGGTACCGGAGGGAAGGAAGAAGCCGTGGGGAACCGGCCATGCGATTCTTATGGTAAAGGATCTGGTGCATGAGCCGTTTCTGGTGATTAATGCAGACGATTATTACGGAAAAGAAGGATTCCGCAAGGTTCATGACTATATGGTTGAGCATATGGACGAAACGAAAGAGCCCATGACCTTATGTATGGCGGGCTTTGCCCTGGAAAACACATTGAGCGAAAATGGTTCCGTAACCCGGGGTATCTGCGATGTTGCTGCGGACGGGATATTAAAGAAGGTGGAAGAAACGTTTGCCATTGAGAGGAAGGCCGACGGTTTTTATGCGGAGAATGAGGACGGCGTTCCGGTAGAAATTCATGAAGGACAGATGGTTTCGATGAATATGTGGGGACTTCCTCCTGTATTTTTAGAGGAACTGGAAAAAGGCTTCCCTGAGTTCCTGCGCCAGATTCCGGAGGGGAATCTTAAAGCCGAATATCTTCTGCCCAAGGTTATCGATAAGATGGTACAGGAGAAAAAAGCGGTTGTACAGGTGCTTGATACGAAAGATAAGTGGTTTGGCGTGACCTATCAGGAGGATAAAGCAGCCGTTATCGAGTCCATCCGCCAACTGGTTCAGGACGGGGTTTATCCGGAGAAGCTGTTCTGAGCCGTATAGGAGATGTGCTTAAAATGAAACATCGGGAAGAGAAATCGTTACTGTTTGCATGTTTACAGCAACGAGAAATCTTCCCGATAAAAATGAGGAGCCCCGGCTGCTGTTCAACCGGGGTAATTATGAAAAATCTATGTGCAAATTATCTAATTAAAAGAAAGTTTTTTATAACTTTCTATACAATTAGTATAAAAAATAAATATGAACAGTGCATAGATAAATTATGAATAATATGTAAACAAATGAAGAGCAATACGGTGGAAAGGTTGCTGCTGAGAACATGTGAACAGGAGTATAACCGCTGCCGGACAGGGAGGAGTTTATGGCAGATAAGAACAAGAGAAAGACACTGGTTATTGGTCATAAAAATCCGGATACAGATTCTATCTGTTCAGCGATTTGCTATGCCAATTTAAAACAAAAGACTACAGGAAATATCTATGAGCCGGCCCGGGCTGGGAAAGTGAATTCGGAAACCCAGTTTGTGCTGGATTATTTTCATATGAAAAAGCCGGATCTGGTACAGACCGTACAGACCCAGGTAAAGGATATCGAGATCCGGGAAACGCCGGGGGTGTGGAAGAATATCTCCCTGAAAAAAGCCTGGAACCTGATGCAGAAGGATAATGTCGTTACCCTGGCTGCGGTGACGGACAGCGGCCTTCTGGAAGGGCTGATTACGGTCGGGGATCTGACAAAATCTTATATGAATGTCTACGACAGCAGTATTCTCTCCAAGGCGCACACCCAGTATTCCAATATTGTGGAAACCTTAGAGGGTGTGATGCTTCTGGGCGATGAAGAAGACTATTTTTCCGAGGGAAAGGTGTTAATCGCCGCGGCAAACCCGGATATGATGGAGTTTTATATAGAACCTCATGATCTGGTAATTTTAGGAAACCGCTATGAATCCCAGCTTTGTGCCATTGAGATGGAAGCAGGCTGTATTATTGTCTGCGAGGGGGCAGGGGTTTCCAAAACCATCCGCAAGATGGCACAGGAGCGGGGCTGCGTAATTATCACCACGCCCTACGATACCTATACGGCTGCCCGTCTGATTAACCAGAGTATGCCCATCAGCTATTTTATGAAAACCGAGCATCTGACCACCTTTGATGAAGATGATTTTATTGATGATGTCAAAGAGGTGATGACCAGCAAGCGTCACAGGGACTTCCCCATTCTGAATAAAAACGGTCATTATAAGGGGATGATTTCCCGCAGAAACCTTCTGGGGGCCCGCGGCAAAGGGGTTATCCTTGTGGATCACAACGAAAAGAGCCAGGCGGTGGACGGTATTGAAGGTGCGGATATTCAGGAAATTATCGATCATCACCGGATTGGGGCGGTGGAAACGATCTCTCCGGTGTATTTCCGCAACCAGCCGCTGGGCTGTACGGCGACGATTGTCTATCAGATGTATAAGGAGGCCGGTGTGGAGGTGAAGCCGGAGATTGCCGGACTTTTGTGCAGCGCCATTATCTCCGATACTTTGCTGTTCCGTTCACCCACCTGTACAGCCGTAGATAAGCAGACCGCCTTAGAACTTGCGGCCATTGCCGAAATTGAAGTGGAAAGCTATGCCAATAAGATGTTTGCCGCGGCAAGCAACCTTAAGGGCAAGAGCAATAAAGAAATTTTTTATCAGGACTTTAAACAGTTTGAGGCGGGCAAGCTGACCTTTGGCGTAGGTCAGATCAGTTCGGTGAATGTGGAAGAACTTGAGGAATTAAAGGAACGTATGCTTCCCTACCTTAAAGAAGCCATAAAAGCCCACGGCATGGATATGCTGTTTTTCATGCTGACCAATATCCTGACCGAATCGACCGAGTTGTTATGTGAAGGAACAGGAGCAAAACAGCTTATCGTGAAAGCCTTCCATCTGGATACGGAGAATGATAATGATACCGAAAATGAACAGATCGTCAGTCTTCCCGGGGTTGTTTCCCGAAAAAAACAGCTTGTGCCGGGAATTATGATTGTGGAGGAATAGATGAAAAAACAGGTAAAAAAAGAATTCTGGAAGCCGGGAAATCTCCTTTATCCGCTTCCGGCTGTCCTGGTAAGCTGTCAGCGGCCGGGGGAGAAACCCAACATCATCACCATTGCCTGGGCGGGGACGGTCTGTTCCTCTCCGGCCATGGTATCGATTTCGGTGCGCAAAGAGCGGTATTCTTATGCAATTATCCAGGAAACCGGGGAGTTTGTGATTAATCTGGTGACGAAGGATCTGGCTTTTGCTGCGGACTGGTGCGGGGTAAAGTCCGGGCGGGATGAGGATAAATTCAAGGCGTGCAGCCTGACGGAACAAAAGATGGAACACAGTATGGTGCCGGGAATTGCAGAAAGCCCGGTGAATTTAGCGTGTAAGGTGTGCCGGGTCATTCCTCTGGGAAGCCATGATATGTTTGTGGCTGAAGTAACAGGGGTGGCGGTGGATACGGATTTTATGGATGAAAAGGGGAAGTTTCATCTGAATTCGACAGGGCTGGTGGCTTATTCGCACGGAGAGTATTTTGGTTTGGGTGAGCGATTGGGGAAATTTGGATATTCTGTAGAGAAGGGAAGGAAAGGGTGAAAGAAAAAAAGAAGAAAGGATAAAATGCAAACACAAATCTTTCACCCTTTGTGTTTGCGCCTCAAATGAAAATGCAAGCATTTTCGCTTGAGGCTTGGTGCAAAAAATGAAGCCAAATATTACCTTAATCGGTATGCCGTCTTCCGGGAAAAGCACCATAGGTGTACTTTTAGCCAAGCGCCTGGGCTATTCCTTCGTGGATGTGGATATCTTAATCCAGGAGAAGGAAGGGCGGCTGCTAAAAGAGATTATCGCCGAGGAAGGGCTTTCGGGATTTTTACAGGTGGAAGAGCGGGTAAACGCAGAACTGGAAGCAAAAAAATCCGTGATTGCGCCGGGCGGTTCCGTGATTTACGGCGAGAAGGCCATGCAGCATTTAAAGGAAATCAGTGAAATCGTTTATTTAAAGATGAGTTTTGAGGAACTTGAACGCCGGGTGGGAAATATCGTTGACCGCGGCGTGGCCTTAAAACCGGGGTTTACTCTGCGGGACTTATATGATGAGCGTGTGCCGCTTTACGAGCGCTATGCGGATATCGTAGTCAGCGAGGAGGGCTGTTTCCAGCCCGGGCAGACCGTGGACAGGCTCCGCCTCCTGATGGAGAAAAAACTGGCGGCGGAGCGCAGGGAACTGGATGCAATGCTGAACCTGCTGAGGTAATTCAACGATAGATGCAGTCTAGACGATAACCGGTTGGATTTGTTTTCCTTCCAGGGCAAGTTCTAAGGTCTTTGCCGTCAGTTCTGTCCGGGCAATTAAAGAATTTGGTTTTTTCTCCGGATTGTCCTGTCCAAAGGGAACAAAATAAATGTTTTTTGTGTTGTAGAGCAGACCGATATTTTTAAAATTCATGCCCAGGGCATCGTTGGTGGAGATGGAGATGACCAGGGGTTTTTGATTGCGGAGATGGGCTTTGGCGGCCATCAGCACCGAGGTATCCGTAATGCCGTTGGCAAGCTTTGCTAAAGTGTTTCCGGTGCAGGGTGCGATGAGCAGGATATCTAAGCAGGCGGACGGGCCGATAGGTTCGGCTTCCTCCATGGTAAGGATGGGCTTGTTCCCGGTAAGGGAAGTGATGTGTTTGATATATTCGCTGGTGCTGCCGAAGCGGGAGTCCATGGTCTGCACATTTGCAGAAAAAACAGGCTGTATATTGGCACCCAGGTCAAGGAGCGAGGCCGCCTGTTTTTCGGCTGCGCTGAAGGTGCAGAAGGAACCGGTAAAGGCAAAACCGATGGTTTTTCCGGCTAATGTCATAAGAAAACCTCCTTTGGATGTTTTAGATTTCATTTTTGTTTCTCTAAAGAGGAACGATAAGCCAAAACAGCGCTGCAGAGAATCTGTGCAGAGGTTTTTGGCGCGTATTTTCCGGGAAGGCCGGGGCATAAAAGGGCTGTTTTTCCGGTCTTATGGCAGTAATCAAAATCCGTTCCTCCAGGAGCAGAAGCAATATCGATAATGGTAATATCGGGGTGTGTTTTTTCCAGAATCTTCTCTCCGAAAATAGGGCAGGGTGCCGTATTAAAGAAAAAAAGAACCGGATTTTCTTCCAGGAACCGGGAAAGTGCATGGCTTTGTATACAGAAAAAGCCTTCTTTTTTTGCAAGATTCTGCCGCGCAGGATCCGATTCAAGAATGATGATTTCGGCACCCAGTGCCTTAAGCTTTTTGGCAAGAACACGCCCGCAGCGCCCATATCCGGCTAATAGGCAGGAACTGCCTTCCAAGTTTACCGGGCTGTGTGCGATGGCTTCGCAGACTGCGCCTTCGGCAGTGGCAACAGCGTTTTTTGCGGCAATCTCTTCGTCGTCCATAAAATCAAAAAAGCCGACAAAATGTTTGCTGCAGTAATCTCTGACCTTCTGGGGCAGGTTTGCACCAAAAAGCATCTGTCCGGGGCGAAGGAAAGAGAGAAAATCGTCGATAGTAAGTTTTGGATGTGAAAAGACGGTCTTCTGATCCTTTGTAAACGGTGTAGGAGCAATGATCATGCTGCAGCCTGCAAGGCTTTCTTTATCCGGCTCCTGAAGAAAGGAAACCGGAAGGTATTCCCGGCGAAGGAGTCCGGCCAGATATTCCTGGCGGGAGTCCCCAAGGATAACGCAGATATGGTCAGTGACATGTTCGGAACTTGCGCACATAAAAACCTCCATAATTTGGGGATGATTTTTGTTGTTTTTTGTATAGGAAAAACATTTTGGTTCACCCTGTAAGGTATGCGGAAGTCAGTATTTTCGTTCCTGGCTGTTTTACACGCGATTCGGGCGGACGGGATGCCTTATTTCTATACTGAATTCTGCTGTCCGTTTCAGGAACCTGCTGTCCGTTTTTGGCATATGGTAAACAGAGAACCCTATGGATGGGACTGTACTATGAAACGCAGAATATTTACCGGTATGGCAACCGCTTTGGTTACGCCGATGGATGGCAGCGGAGGGATTGATTATCCGGCCCTTTACGGGCTTTTGGAATTTCAGATAGAACATGGGGCGGATGCTCTGGTCGTTATGGGAACGACAGGGGAGGCATCGACGCTCACCGATAAGGAGAAGAACGAACTTGCGGCATTTGTGATCCGCAGGGTGGATAAGCGGATTCCCGTAATTCTTGGGACAGGGAGCAATGATACACGAAAGGCCGCCGCGCTTTCGCGTGAGGCAGAGCTTGCCGGGGCCGACGGGATTTTGCTGGTAACGCCCTATTATAATAAAACCTCGCAGGAAGGGCTAATCCGGCATTTTGAAACCATTGCCGATCAGGTTAGCATTCCCGTAATTCTTTATAATGTTCCGACAAGAACCGGGGTGAATATCTGCCCCGAAACCTGCCGTCGGCTGGCAAAGCATCCGAATATCTGCGGATTAAAGGAAGCCAGCGGGAACATCTCTCAGGTGGCAGGAACGGCGGCCCTGTGCGGGGACAGCCTGGATATCTATTCGGGAAATGATGATCAGATCCTTCCGGTATTGTCTTTGGGCGGACAGGGTGTGATTTCGGTTCTGGGCAATATTATGCCGAAAGAAACGGCAGAGCTCTGCCGGCTTTTTCGTGAGGGGAAGGTTTTGGAAAGCACGGCGCTGCAGTTAAAGCTTTTGCCGCTGATGAATGCCATGTTCTGGGACGTCAACCCCATTCCGGTGAAGGCAGCGCTGTCGCTTATGGGGATGTGCAGGGAGGACTGCCGCCTTCCTCTTGTCCCTTTGGCACCGGAAAGAAAAGGGGAATTAAAGGTATTAATGAAAGGCTATGGACTGCTGTGAGCGTATGAACAGCAGCAAACGGTGGGTTACAGACAGCAAAAAAGATGATGAACAGGAGAAACGGCTATGATAAATGAACCAATCCGCGCAGCAGTGATTTCCGATACCCACGGACTGCTGCGCCCAGAGGTGGAAAGGATTCTTCAGTCCTGCGATGTGGTGATTCATGCAGGCGATTTTGATAATCAGATGGTGTTTCATAAGCTGAAAATTAAGCAGCCTTTATACGCCGTCCGGGGAAATAATGATCATGACTGGGCAGAGCAGCTTCCGCTGATCCGACGCTTTAAGCTGGGGGATTATCGGTTTCTTCTGGTGCATGATCAGGCGGATATCCCCGGGGATGTGGGGGATGCACAGGTGATTATCTTCGGACATTCCCATATGTATTTTAAAAAGCTGCAGAACGGGCAGCTCTGGCTGAATCCCGGAAGCTGCGGTTTCCGACGCTTTACCCTGCCGCTGTCGATGGCGGTACTTACGCTAAAAGAAGACGGATGCCAGCTGGAAACCTTGTTTTTTAGAGAAGAAGGCGAACAGATTGCGGTAGAAAAGGAAACCGAAGCGTTTGGCTTGATGGCGTGCACAAAAAATCCATCGGCAAAAGAAGATATAAAAGAAGTGCAGGCAAAAAGAGAAGCGCAGGCAGAGTACGCGAAGGAAACAAAAGAAGCAGAGAAAACAGGGGAAAAAGAAGTTTGGCAGGAGAAAACCGGCATGAAAAAAAGGCTGCAGGAGCGCATTGCCGAACGGTCAGGGCAGAGAGATCAGCTCTTTGTTATTGCAAAAATTATGCGGCTGATGAAGCGTGGGGAAGCCATCGAATGGGTGGCAAAAAACCTGCGGGTAGAGCCTGTATTTGTGGAAACCGTATACCGGATCTGTGTTACCCATCCGCAGGCAGACGCCCACCAGATTCTGGATAAGCTGGAAGTCAACAGCCTGACGCAGAGGAGGTTATTTGCCGATCTGCGTTAGGAGGTTTTATAAAAAATTAAGCAAATGAGAAAGGAGTACATGGACGAATGAATGTTAAACAATTATTTGCGCAGGTAGATATGACTTCCGGACGGCCCTGGGAAAAAATTGTGCTTTTTACGGTGCCCATGCTGATTGGAAACATTGCCCAGCAGCTCTATAATACGGTGGACAGCATTGTCGTGGGCCGGTATGTTGGGGATAACGCACTGGCGGCTGTGGGAAGCGCAAGCCCGATTTTAAACCTGCTCCTGGTGCTGTTTGTGGGAATTTCCATGGGGGTAAGTATTATGGTTTCCCAGTATTTCGGCTCCCATGACCGGGAAAATTTATCAAAAACCATCGGCAGTTCCATCACTTTAACCGCGCTTTCCTCTCTGCTTTTAATGGTCTGCTGTGCCGCGCTGATCCGACCGGTACTTAGGATGTTAGACACGCCGGAAAGCATTATGGACTGGTGTGCTTCCTATCTGTTCATCCTTTTGATGGGCATCGCCGGGGTGGCTTACTATAATATTTTCTGCGGGATTTTGCGGGGACTGGGGGACTCCCTTTCGGCGCTGGTCTATCTTTTGGTGGCTACGGTGCTGAATATTATTCTTGATCTCTGGTTTGTTGCCGGGTTGAAGATGGGGGTGGCCGGGGTGGCTCTGGCTACCGTGATTGCCCAGCTTGCATCGGCGTTTTTATGTCTGGTCAAGCTTCGGAGGATGGGACATTTGTTCGATATGCATCCTTCGTATTTAAAACCGGATCGGGAGAATATTTTTACGGTTCTGCGTCTGGGACTTCCCTCCGGAATTACCCAGGCGATCTTTTCCCTGGCTATGGTTGTCGTGCAGTCTTTGACCAACAGCTTTGGCGAGATGATCATTGCCGCCAATGTTATTATTATGCGTGTGGACGGCTTTGCCATGATGCCGAATTTCTCCTTTGGAACCGCGATGACGACCTATTCCGGGCAGAATGTAGGTGCGCGGGAGTATGAGCGCGTACAGCAGGGGGCAAAACAGGGAACTCTTCTTGCCGTAGGGATCTCTGCGTCGATTACCGCGTTGATTCTTCTTTTCGGGCACCATCTGATGGCGATTTTTACCAGCACAGAGAAACTGGTGAATGTGAGTGCAAGGATGATGGCGATTTTATCCGCCGGGTACATAGCCATGGCAGTAACCCAGAGTTTATCCGGGATTATGCGCGGGGCCGGAGATACCATGACACCGATGTGGATTTCCATGGTGACTACGGTTGCTATCCGAATTCCTCTGGCTTACGGAATTGCCTGGCTGACAAGAACGCCCGAATTTCCAAAGGGAAGGTATGAGTGTATCTGGATTTCCCTTCTTTTTTCCTGGGTGCTTGGCGCTGTAATCACTATAGTATTTTACCGACTGGGGAACTGGAAAAAGAAAGCCCTGTCCCTGGTGAAAGAAAAGGAGTAACTGGTCATGGAAATTAATCATCGTACCTGGTACATACGGGGGATTCGTGACGGAATCCCCATTGCTCTGGGCTATCTTGCCGTGTCCTTCAGCCTTGGGATTGCCGCGGGGAATATGGGGATGAAGGCTTTTTCGGCTGCACTGATGTCCTTTACGAACGTCACTTCTGCCGGGGAGTTTGCCGGGCTTTCGCTGATGGCTGCGGGGGCTGCCTATATGGAGATGGCGGGGACGCAGTTTATTATTAATCTGCGTTACTGCCTGATGTCCTGTGCCCTTTCCCAGAAGCTTTCGCCGAAAATGCCTTTTTTCCACCGTTTTTTGATGGCTTATGGAATCACGGATGAGATTTTCGGGATTGCCATAGGCGCGGGGGCAGGACAGGCTTTAAGCCCTTATTATGTTTACGGGGCAATCAGTGTTGCCGTTCCCGGATGGACTCTTGGAACATGGCTGGGCGTGGTATCCGGGAATATCCTGCCCGCCCGGGTGCTCTCCGCCCTGAATGTTGCCCTCTACGGCATGTTTATCGCCGTGGTTGTTCCTCCGGCAAGGAAGGATAAAATTCTGGCAGGAATGATTGCCGTTTCCATGGGGGCAAGCCTGTTTTTTACGTATCTGCCGGGAACTGGCAGCCTGTCCTCCGGAATGAGGATCATCCTTTTAACGGTACTGATTGCCGGAGCCGGGGCCGTGCTGTTCCCGATTCATGAGGAGGGGGAAGAAGATGAAAAATAATGTATATGCCTATATTCTGGTGATGGCAGTGACCACCTATTTAATCCGTGTATTGCCGCTGACCCTGATCCGCAAGCCGATTAAAAATAAATTTATCCGCTCTTTTTTGTATTATGTGCCCTATGTGACCTTATCCGTAATGACCTTTCCCAGTATTATTACAGCAACATCAAGCATATACTCCGGGGCTGCCGGATTTCTTGCTGCCCTGGTTCTGGCTTTTTGCGGTGCAGGTCTTCTTAAAGTGGCTGTGGGGGCATGCGGGATTGTCTTTTTGCTGGAATTATTTTTCGTATGAGTATTGCAAATTTCCGGAAATGATCGTATACTAATGTACTGTCCGCACGGCTGAGGAAGAAACCGTTAAGCGGATGTAAAAACAACGTCAGTTCGAAACCTTCCTGACGAAAAACAAAACTAAAGGAGAATAAAACAATGGAGCAAACAAGAAACAAACCAATTCACTATGTAACCTATGGTGCAGCAATTGCGGCGGTTTATATCGTCCTGACGATAGTTTTTGCACCGATTTCTTTTGGCCCGGTACAGTTTCGGATTTCGGAAATCCTGTGCGTCCTGCCCTTCTTTACCCCGGCCGCCGTTCCCGGACTGTTTGTGGGATGCCTTCTTTCCAACCTCCTCTGCGGTGCAGCCGGACTTGATATCATCTTTGGGAGTCTGGCAACACTTATCGGTGCAGCAGGTTCGCTTTATCTTGGAAAGGTGAATAAATGGCTGGTGTGCCTCCCGCCGATTCTGGCCAATACGATCATTATTCCATGGGTTCTCCGTTATGCCTATGGTTCACCCGATTTGATTCCCGTTGCGATGGTTACCGTGGGAATCGGTGAAGTCCTTGCGATAGGTGTACTGGGAAATATGCTTTTACTTACATTAGATCGTTATCGCAATCTTATCTTTCATCGAAATTTGACTTAAATCTTAGGACAGACCCTGCGCTTTCTGGTATCCGGGAAGCGGCAGGGCTTTTTTGTTTAAGTATAGATTTTCCTCCCTGTTTGTTGTATACTTAATTACATCACGAAACTAAAAATCATAGTGGAGGAAGCCATGTATCAAATCAATTTCAGCAAACCGGAAGCAGTTCATTTTATTGGGATTGGAGGAATCAGCATGAGCGGGCTGGCGCAGATTCTTCTTCGGGAGGGATTTTGCGTGTCCGGCTCTGACGCACATAAAACAGAATTAACGGAAATCCTGGAAAAGCAGGGGGCACGGATTGACTACGGGCAGAGGGCGTCGAATATCCGCGACGGCATTGACGTTGTGGTCTATACGGCGGCGATTCACCCGGATAACCCGGAATTTGCAGCAGCAAAGGAAAAAGGAATTCCCCTGCTGACCCGGGCAGAACTTTTGGGGGAGATGATGCAGAACTACCGTCATGCCATTAATATTTCCGGAACTCATGGAAAGACGACGACAACCTCCATGCTTACGGAAATTCTTCTGGCGGCCGAAACCGATCCGACCGTTACCGTGGGCGGGATTTTGGAAACCATCGGTGGAAATATCCGGGTGGGCGGATCAGAACTTTTTGTTACAGAAGCCTGCGAGTATACCAACAGCTTTTTATCGTTTTTTCCGACGATGGAAATTATCTTAAATATTGAGGCAGATCATCTGGATTTCTTTAAGGATATCGAGGATATCCGCCATTCCTTCCGCCTGTTTGCCGAAAAGCTGGATGAGAAGGGAAGCTTAATTATCAACAGCGATATTAACCGTCTGGATGAGTTTCTTGCCGGACTTTCCTGTAAGGTAATTACTTTCGGAAGCGATCCCCAAAAGAGTGATTACAGTGCTGCGGATATCACCTACGATGCATGGGCAAGGCCGTCGTTTACGCTTCTTGTGGATAAAAAGCCGGAAGGAACGATAAGTCTTGGTGTTCCCGGAGAGCATAATGTGTATAATGCGCTCTCGGCGATTGCCGCGGCAAGAGTGCTGGATATTCCTATGGAAGCGATTAAACGCGGGCTTGGCCATTTCCACGGGACGAACCGCAGGTTTGAAGTGAAGGGGGAAGTGGGCGGACTGACCATTATCGACGATTACGCCCATCATCCGCAGGAGATTGCAGCGACGCTGGCTGCGGCAAAAAATTACCCCCACAAAAAAATCTGGTGTGTCTTCCAGCCCCACACCTACAGCCGGACAGCCGCTCTTCTGGATGACTTTGCCCGGGTACTTCTTGCGGCGGATGAAGTGATTCTTGCGGATATCTATGCGGCAAGGGAAGTGAATAAACTGGGGGTAAGCGCGAATGATATTGCTTTAAAAATGGAAGAATATGGAAAACATGTGCATTATCTGCCCTCCTTTGATGAAATTGAAACATTTATTTTAGAAAATTGTGTTCCCGGGGATTTGTTGATAACTATGGGGGCTGGAGATATTGTAAAAGTGGGAGAAAAGCTGCTAGGGAAGTAAGTTATCCACAATATCCACATAGTTTTCAACATTTTATGTAAAGAAGCTATGTGGATGTTTCTATTTACATAAAAAATAAGCTGACCATTTAAAAAACCCTTGAATTCCCTTAATTTCGACAGGATTCGACCGACAAAAAGAAAAGAAATCCACCAAATTATCCACAATATCCACAATTTTATGCAGCATCCGCAGTGGATAAAGGGGCTATTTCCTTTTTTTCGACCTTGTGGTAAGATGCTTTTATCAGAAGCAGGAAAACAGAAAATAAGTTATTGTTCACATATGTGAACCGTAGCATTACCGTGGGCCTGTACAAACAGCAGCAAAAGAAGTCAATGGAGATGAAGAGGATGACGTGGGAGTTTAATGAAGGTTTTCAGGTGAATGCCACACTGGTAGCGAACCAGTTTATCGATCAGTACATGGCAGGGGCGAACGGGGAGTATGTTAAAGTCTATCTCTACCTTCTGCGCCATGCAGGAAAATCCCTTTCTCTGGGGGAGATTGCCGAGGCGCTTCACTACACCGAGGGTGATGTAAAGCGGGCGATTGCTTACTGGAAGAAAGAGGGGGTTTTGGCAGGGAAAGAAATGGAAAGGGAAACCTTAAAAAAAGAAGAACCTGTGTCCGAGCCTTCCGCAGAATCGGCACAAAACCCGGTAAAGCCGGTTTACTCAAAAGAACTGGTCAGCCGTCTTTCGGAGGATGAGGATTTTACCCAGTTGATTTACATTGCCCAAAAGTATATGAATAAGGTTTTTACGCAGAGGGAGTGTCAGATCTTTGCCTATCTTTACGGGGAACTGGGGCTTCCGGCTGAGCTTCTGGAGTATCTGGTGGAATACTGTGTCCAGAACGGCCATGTCAGTATCCGCTATATGGAAACGGTGGCTTTAAACTGGCACCAGAAGCGTCTGGTTACGGTTGAGGAAGCCAAGGCTTACAGCGCAAGCTTTAACAAGGATTCTTTTGCCGTGATGAAGGCTTTTGGCTTAAATAACCGCCGCCCGGCAGATACGGAAAAGCGATTTATTGAAACCTGGTTCGGGGCTTACGGATTTAGCCGGGAAGTGGTGTTAGAAGCCTGCAACCGGACGATTGAGGCGACGCACACCCCAAGCTTTGCCTATGCCAATAAGATTTTAAGCGTGTGGAAAAAGGCAGGGGTGAAAAATCTTTCGGATGTGGAAGATCTGGACATGATAAGACAGAAGCAGGAGAAGGAAAAGGGCGAGGAGAAAAAGAAAAAGTCAAAAGCCGTCAATCACTTTCACAATTTTGAACAGAGCAGTACAAGCTATGATTCGCTGATGATGGAAAAGGTAAGAGCCAGGATGGAAAAGTAGGGAGAGTAAGTTATGGCATTGAGCAATTCGCAGTATCAGGAGATTATGCGGGAGTATCAGGCACAGCAGCTGAAAAATAAACATGCCCAGGATGCCAGGATTAAGGAAATCTATGAAAAGCTTCCGGCAGTTTGGGAACTGGATCAGGAAGTGAGCACCAGGGCGCTTTTGCGTGGCAGGGAACTTCTTGGCGGCGATGCGTCGGCACAGGGACGGCTGCGGGAGGAGATTGCCGATCTGCGGGAACAGAAAGCCATCCTTCTTGCCTCCCGGGGTTATCCCGCGGACTATATGGAGATGCACTACCGATGTGCGGACTGTGAGGATACCGGCTATACAAAGGAGGGGAAGAAATGCCATTGCTTTCTGCGCCGTCAGATCCGCCTTCTCTATGCCCAGTCCAATATAGAGCATGTGCTGGAAAAAGAAAATTTTACGGCCTTTAATGAGGATTATTTTGACGATAAGGCGATCGAACCGGCGATAGGGACAACCGTGGCCCAGTATATGAAAAAGGTTCGCCAGTGGTGTATGGATTTTGTCGAAGACTTTGATCAAAAAGGGGGAAACCTTCTGTTTACCGGGACGACCGGACGCGGGAAAACCTTTCTGACCAACTGCATTGCCAAGGAGCTGATTGACCGCTACCACTCGGTAATTTATCTGTCCGCCCATGATTTATTTGAGGTGTTTTCCAAATACCGCTTTACGCATCAGACCGAGGAAGAGATGAAAGATATGTATCTTTTTATTCTGGACTGCGATCTGCTGATTATTGACGATCTGGGAACGGAACTGAACAACAGCTTTACCTCTTCTCAGCTTTTTTTCTGTATTAACCAGAGATTATTGAGCCAGAAGTCTACGATTATTTCCACCAACCTTTCCTTAGACCGCCTGCGGGACGAGTACACGGACAGGGTTGCCTCGCGGATGATGAGCAATTATACGGTGATTCCCCTGTATGGAGAGGATATCCGCCTGAAAATGTAAGGGACATATCTTGACGAATCTACCCGCCAGATGATATAAAAGAAAAGGTAAGAAATGATAAAGATAGTGAATACCATAAGAAATCAGCAAATGAGAAATTTAAGTTACACAATCTTAATTCATGGAGGAACGTATGCTGTACGAAGAAAAGATCATAGAAACCATACCTGTAGGACCCCTTGGACTGATTCCTTTACAAAGCTGCGCTGCTCTTGGCCAGAAGGTGGACAAGTATCTGGTTGCCTGGAGAAAGGAAAGAGAAAGTGAACATAAATCAACCATAGCATTTTCCGGATATCAGAGGGACAGCTACATTATCGGTGCAAAAACCCCTCGTTTTGGGTCAGGGGAAGGAAAAGGGATGCTGGAAGAATCCGTGCGCGGAGATGATTTATATTTTATGGTGGATGTCTGCAATTACAGTCTGACCTACCATCTGTGCGGTATGGAAAACCATATGTCGCCGGATGACCATTTTCAGGATTTAAAACGGCTGATTGCCGCGGCGGCGGGAAAGGCCAGGAGAATTAACGTAATTATGCCCTTCCTCTATGAAAGCCGTCAGCATAAGCGTTCGGGAAGGGAATCCTTAGACTGCGGTCTGGCCTTAGAAGAACTGGTGCGCATGGGCGTGGAGAATATTATTACCTTTGACGCGCACGACCCCAGGGTTCAGAATGCCATTCCCTTAAAAGGCTTTGAAACGGTGCAGCCGATCTATCAGTTTATCAAGCATCTGTTAAAGCATGAAACGGAACTGGATATTGACAGCAACCATATGATGGTGATTAGCCCGGATGAAGGCGCGATGAGCCGTGCCGTGTATTTTGCCAATGTCCTGGGGCTGGATATGGGAATGTTTTACAAGCGCCGTGATTACACAAAGATTGTCGGCGGGAGAAATCCCATTGTAGCCCATGAGTTTTTGGGTTCGGATGTGGAGGGGAAGGATGTCTTAATTATCGACGATATGATTTCCTCCGGGGAAAGTATGCTGGATGTGGCCGCGGAATTAAAGAACCGAAAGGCAAGGAAGGTCTTTATCTGTGCAACCTTTGGTCTGTTTACGAATGGACTGGAAAAGTTTGACGAATATTATGAACATGGTTTAATTGACCGGATTCTTACCACCAATCTGGTGTACCAGACGCCGGAACTTCTTTCCCGGCCCTACTATATTGATGTGGATATGAGCAAGTACATTGCCCTGATTATTGATAACTTAAACCATGATGCCTCCTTAAGCGATTTGCTGAATCCGACAAAGAGAATCAATCGCTGTCTGGACGCATACCGAAACAGGAAATAAGGTTATTGTTCACATAGATCTGCGAATGTGTGAACCGTAACGAAATAGGAATTAAAGGCAGGTAGATGAATGAAG
Source organism: Lachnospiraceae bacterium (assembly GCA_009774615.1). Lineage (GTDB taxonomy): Bacteria > Bacillota > Clostridia > Lachnospirales > Lachnospiraceae > Caccovicinus. Next base: position 13,630 of record VSOC01000010.1, on the reverse strand, counting down.
CATGTGCTGCAGCGGTTAGTTATCCTGTTTGTGATTTTTATTGCAGCAGGGAGCGGATATTTTTACTGGATGAGAGTCCGGGCTACGGGAAAGGAATCCGTGTATATTTCCATGGAAGAACCAGAACTTCCTGTAGTTTATCTGGATATTTTGGGCAGGGAGATGGACAGCCTTCACGGCTATGTGCAGGAGATGAATACTTCGGTTCTGCGCGACAGCCTCGCCTTTCTTCCTGAGGATCGGGCATTGCCCATCCATATCCGCCGCTGTCAGAGTCAGGTTGTCGGCATCTACTATGAGATCCGCTCCTTGGATATGACCAGTTTAATTGAGCGTACCCGCGTGGATAACTGGGAAACCGTGCAGGACGGTGTAAAAGCTGTGCTTCCCGTGCAGAACCTTCTTGTGAAAGACCAGGAATATGCGCTGATCCTGACCATCGATACGGCAGATCACGGCGCTGTCCGCTATTATTCCCGTGTGGTATGGGGGGATAATGCGCCGGTAAAGCAGATGGTGGATCTGGCGGCTGATTTTTCGGCCAAAACCTTTTCCTATGACCAGGCAACGGAACTGGTTACTTATCTGGAAAGCGATGCAACGGGAGATAATACGAATCTGGGGAGTGTGGATATCCATTCCAGCTTTTCGCAGATTACCTGGGCAGGTCTTTCTATGGAACTGGCGGGGGAAATCCAGGTGACTTTAAAAGAGCGCAGGGGTTCCATGACGCAGGTGACGACGAGGTATCTGGCTGTCTGCGAAGGTGAGGGAAGCCGCCGGGAAATGTACGAGGTCGAAGATAATTTCACCATGCGTATGGGGGAGCAGCGCATTTATATGATGGATTTTGAGCGCCGAACCAATCAGATCTTTATGGGAACGCCGGAGTCTTTTACCGGAAGCCGGATTATGCTGGGCATTACCAATGACGACCAGGTACAGGCAAGGAGCAGTGAGAGCGGAAAAGTCCACGCCTTTGTGAGCAACGGCGATCTCTGGAGTTACGATGAGGGCGGTGAAGAGCTTAAAGCGATCCGGATATTTTCTTTCCGCAGCAGCAGCGAGGAGGGGGAATCACCGTCCTTTCGGGAACATTCGATTAAGATTCTCCGGGCGATGGACACGGGAGATGTGGATTTTCTGGTTTACGGCTATATGAACCGGGGACGCCATGAGGGCTGTGTCGGAGTAACCCTGTACCATTATAATGCGGAACAGGATGCGTTAGAAGAGCGCTTCTTCATCCCTGCGGCGGACGGCTATGAAAAATTAAAACTGGATGTGGAGGAACTTTCTTACTTAAGTACGGGAGGAACCTTGTATCTTAAAGTAAATTCCGGAATTTATGCCGTGGATTTAAGCAGCAATGAATCCATGGTGGTGGCGGAAGGACTTCCCGAGGGCGGTTACGCCATCAGCCAGAACGGACAGCGCCTGGCCTGGCAGGAGGGTTCTTTGCTCTACCAGTCCCACCAGATTCATCTGATGAATCTGGAAACCGAAGAAAAGACTGATGTGACCAGCACTTCGGGGGACAGCCTCCGCCTTCTCGGTTTTGTGGGCAATGATTTTATCTATGGTCTTGCACGGGAAAATACACAGTGGATGATTAACGGATATCTGGAAGAACTTCCCATGTATGCCATTGAAATCCTGGATGAAACGATGGACGTTTTAACCCGCTATGAAAAGAACGGCTATTTTATCTCCGGGGTTTCCGTAGGGGACAGCCGGATTCATCTGCAGAGAATTGTGTCCGTGGCGGGAGATACTTACCGGGTCGTAGATGAAGATACCATTGTCTGCAACGAAGAAATTGCCGATGATAAACTGGCCGGAATTGGCTGGTATGCCGATGCGAAACGTCAGAAGCTGTATTTTGTCCAGCTTGGCTCGGAAATTGAACGGGGGCATTATGTGCACCGCTCGGCTCCGGAAAAAATCACTTACGGTTCATCGGAAATATTAAACCTGGGAACGGCGATCACCGCGCCGGGGATAGATTTTTACGCCTATGGGGGCGGTCATCTTCTGGGAATTACCCAGGATTTTGCCAAAGCGGTAGAACTGGCTTATGAGAAGATGGGGATAGTCACCGGAAGCAGCCAGGAGGTTTACTGGTGCAGGGTAGATCGTCCGACCACGGCAGCCGTGGAAAATCATATAGAATCCATCAGCCGTTTTACCAACTATATGGGAGAAGCTACGGGAAACCGCCGCTTTGCCGACGGTGTTCTTCTTTTCAATGCCCGGGGCTGCAGCTTAAACCAGGTTCTGTATTTTCTGGGACAGGGCTATCCTGTGCGGGCTTATACCGAGGACGGACTTTCCTGTTACCTTGTAGGTTATGATCAGTATAATGTAACTATTTATCAGCCGGTTTCCGGAGAGAGCAGCAAGATGGGCTTAAACGATGCCAATGCCTATTTTGAACAGCTGGGAAATGATTTTTTATGTGTAATTTTTCCGCCAAAATAGCCTGCACGGTCTTTTTTCGTCCGAAATAAGGGATAAAAATAAACGGATTCACATTGTAACCTTTACAAAATGCAGTTGTTTGGTATATAATGGCTTGCAAAGACAGTTTTACTGAATACTACATTTAACGTTTTCGATAGAATTTTCTATCATTATTATAGAGGTGTAAGATGGAACAATATATCATGAAGGGCGGAAATCCGTTGGTGGGTGAGGTTGATATCAGCGGCGCAAAAAACGCTGCTCTGGGAATCCTTGCTGCTGCCATAATGACGGATGAAGATGTGATTATTGAGAATCTTCCGGATGTGTGGGATATTAATGTCATGCTGGAAGCGATAGAGGAAATCGGCGGTCAGGTAACACGTCTGGAACGGCATACTGTTAAGATTAATGCCTCCGGGATCGGTGAGGTTTCGGTGGAGGATGAGTATATACGAAGAATCCGGGCATCGTATTATTTTATCGGTGCATTATTAGGCAAGTATAAGGAGGCGCAGGTTCCGCTTCCCGGGGGCTGCAATATCGGAAGCAGACCCATTGATCTGCATTTAAAGGGCTTCCGCGCCCTGGGAGCGGAGATTACGGTGGAGAGAGGTGCGGTTATCGCAAAGGCGGAGCACCTTAGGGGGGCTCATATTTATCTGGATAAGGTTTCCGTGGGGGCGACCATTAATATTATGATGACGGCTGCTCTGGCCGAGGGGCAGACGATTATTGAAAACTCGGCGAAGGAGCCGCATGTGGTTGACGTGGCAAACTTTTTAAACCGCATGGGGGCCAATATCAAGGGAGCCGGAACGGATATTATCCGTATCCGAGGTGTAAAGAAATTTCACGGCGCAGAATATTCCATTATTCCCGATCAGATTGAAGCAGGGACGTTTATGTGCGCCGCCGCCATTACCCGGGGCGATGTGATGGTAAAAAATGTGATTCCCAAACACCTGGAAGCCATAACGGCAAAGCTGAATGAAATCGGCTGTGAGGTGACGGAGTTTGACGACGCCGTGCGGGTGGTGGGAAAGCCCGTACAGCATCATACGAATATTAATACGCTGCCCTATCCCGGTTTTCCCACGGATATGCAGCCGCAGATTGCCGTAACCCTGGCGCTGGCGAAGGGGACGAGCATTGTTACGGAAAGTATTTTTGAAAACCGTTTTAAATATGTGGACGAGCTGACCCGTATGGGCGGGAACATCAAGGTTGAGGGCAATGTAGCCGTGATTGACGGTGTAAAGGGCTTTTCCGGAGCCTCGGTCAATGCGCCGGATCTCCGCGCCGGGGCAGCACTTGTGATTGCCGGGCTGGCGGCGGACGGCTACACGGTGGTAGAAGAAATCGGCTACATACAGCGGGGCTATGAAAGCTTTGATGAAAAACTCCGTTTACTGGGGGCGGTGATTAAGAAGGTAGATTCCGAAAAAGGAGCACAGAAGTTTCGCCTGCAGGCCGGGTGGGGCTGAATGTGCCTGTGTTAAGGCCGGCGGTACGGCCGTTGCTGTGAACGTGTGAACAGCAGCGTATGGCCGTATTTTATCATGAATTGCAAGGTCGTGTTTTATCATGAATTTTACATAAAAAAGCTTGACATTTTAAGGTAAATGTTATACGATCATGGTGTTAGAAAATTGAAAAGTTCGTAAAGATTCCCTTATTCAGAGTGATGGAGATACAAAGGATCTGTGAAGTCACGGCAACCCCGGCAGGGTCAGGAAGATCATCCCTGACAGTAAACGGAAGGTGCCAACCTGAGCGAAAGGGCAGGACTTGACCGGATTTTCCGGCAGTTTTGCACGTCGAGCAATAAGTGGATTTGAATGCCAAGTTCTTTCAAGTCCGCTCAAATGCGGGCTTTTCTTTTTTCCCTGTATCTTTTGTTGGCCTGCAGGCCGGTTTTTGCACGGCAGGAAACTGCCGGGATTACAAGGAGGAAAAGATGGAAAAACGATTATTTACTTCAGAGTCCGTGACCGAAGGACATCCGGACAAAATGTGCGACCAGATTTCGGATGCGATTTTAGACGCATTGATGGCGAAGGACCCGATGAGCCGGGTTGCCTGTGAAACGGCAATTACTACGGGACTGGTTTTGGTGATGGGGGAAATTACGACCACTGCCTATGTGGATATTCAGAAGACTGTACGTGAAACCGTGCGTGAAATCGGCTATGACTGTGCAGACTACGGGTTTGACTGTGATACCTGCGGGGTGCTTGTCGCTTTAGACGAACAGTCTGCGGATATTGCCATGGGTGTGAACCGGGCGCTTGAGGCGAAGGAGAACCGGATGTCGGAGGAAGAACTGGATGCTATCGGGGCAGGCGATCAGGGAATGATGTTTGGCTTTGCCTCCAATGAAACCGAGGAGTACATGCCCTATCCGATTGCTCTGGCGCATAAGCTGACAAGAAGACTTACCCAGGTTCGCAAGGACAAAACCCTGCCCTATCTTCGACCCGACGGAAAGAGCCAGGTAACGGTAGAGTATGATAAAACCGGAAAACCAGTGCGTTTAGAAGCCGTGGTTCTTTCCACGCAGCATGATGCCGAGGTAAGCCAGGAACAGATTCATAAAGATATTAAGAAATATGTGTTTGATGAGGTTCTTCCAAAAGCTTTGGTGGACAAGGATACGAAATTCTTTATCAATCCGACGGGGCGCTTTGTTATCGGCGGGCCGCACGGTGACAGCGGGGTTACGGGACGAAAGATTATCGTAGACACTTACGGCGGCTATGCAAGTCACGGCGGCGGTGCATTCTCCGGAAAGGACTGCACAAAGGTTGACCGTTCCGCGGCCTATGCAGCGCGTTATGTGGCAAAGAACCTTGTGGCGGCACAGCTTGCAGACAAGTGTGAGATTCAGCTTTCTTATGCCATTGGTGTAGCCTATCCTACCTCGGTTATGGTAAATACCTACGGAACAGGAAAGGTTTCCGATGAGAAGCTGGTAGAGATTATCCGCGAAAACTTTGACCTTCGTCCGGCAGGGATTATCAAGATGCTTGATCTGCGCAGGCCGATTTATAAGCAGACCGCGGCTTACGGACATTTTGGAAGAAATGATTTGGATCTGCCCTGGGAAAAACTTGACCGGGTGGAGGAACTGAAGAAGTATTTAGATTAGTATCAGGAATAAAAGATAGTAAAAAAGGAAAAACTTTCCGCATATTGATTTGTGGGAAGTTTTTCTTTTCTTTTAGGGTTGGAGATGATATAATTTAGCTGTGTGGGTGAAATATCGAACAAATAGGGTGTACAGAATTTATGGAGAGAGGTTCAGTTACTGTTCACACGTTCACAGTTACGAAGTTCATGCCATAAAACATGCACCGAATGGAGGAAAGACCATGAAGAAATTGATATCCTGGAATGTCAATGGCCTGCGGGCCTGTGTGGGGAAAGGATTTTTAACGTATATGAAAGAAGCGGATGCCGATGTTTTCTGCATCCAGGAAAGCAAACTCCAGGAAGGGCAGATTGAACTGGATTTGCCGGGCTATTATCAGTACTGGAATTATGCCGAGAAGAAGGGGTATTCGGGAACGGCGATGTTTACGAAAGAGAAACCGGTTTCCGTGGATTATGGAATCGGTGTGGAGGAACACGACCATGAGGGGCGGGTGATTGCCGCGGAATTTAAGGATTATTATGTTGTGACCTGCTATACGCCCAATACCCAGGAAAAGCTTGCCCGCCTGGATTACCGGCTGCGCTGGGAGGACGCTTTTCGGGCTTATCTTCAGAAACTGGAGAAAAAGAAACCGGTGATTTTCTGCGGAGATTTAAACGTGGCTCATCAGGCGATAGACTTAAAAAACCCTAAGGGAAACCGTCAGAATCCCGGCTTTACCGACGAAGAGCGGGGGAAATTTACCGAACTTCTGGCCGCGGGCTACATCGACAGCTTCCGCTATTTTTACCCGGATAAAGAAGGGATTTATTCCTGGTGGTCTTACCGTTTTTCTTCCAGGGCAAAGAATAACGGCTGGCGGATTGACTATTTTGGCGTATCGAAGGCCCTTGAAGACCGGCTTGCCGGGGCGGTGATCCACACGGAGGTACTCGGTTCGGATCACTGTCCGGTGGAACTTACGCTTTGGGAAGAGGGAGAGAAGGATAAGACATGAATCTTATTACCATTGAACATCTGAAAAAATCCTATACCGAACGTCTGCTCTTTGATGATACCGGTTTTTACCTGGAAGAAGGGGACAAGGTCGGGCTGATTGGGATAAACGGGACGGGAAAATCCACCTTACTGCGCATTGCGGCCGGTCTGGAAGAAGCCGACGAGGGCTATGTGGTTCGGGGAAATAATCTGACCATCCGTTTTCTGTCCCAGAACCCCGTATTTCAGGAGGGGGAAACGGTTCTGGAAGCCGTGCTCCGGGAAAACAAAGGGCAGGCTCAGGTCTGGGATCTGGAAGCACAGGCCAAAGCCATGTTAAACCGACTGGGTATTCCCGAACATCTCGCCCTGGTTGAAAACCTCTCCGGCGGACAGAAAAAAAGGGTTGCCTTAGCTTCGGTGCTGCTCTCCCAGGCCGATATCCTGATCTTAGATGAGCCGACGAACCATTTAGACAGCGAAATGGCGGACTGGCTGGAAGAGTATCTGAAAAAATTTAAAGGTGCTCTGTTTATGGTAACGCATGACCGGTATTTTTTAGACAGTGTGACAAACCGGATTGTGGAACTTGACAAGGGAAAGCTTTACCGCTATGCCGGGAATTATGAGGAGTTTTTAGAGGGAAAGGCCCAGAGGCTTAACATGGAACAGGCTTCCGAGCGCAAGCGCCAGTCGATCCTGCGGGTGGAACTGGAGTGGATGCAGAGGGGGGCCAGAGCCAGAGCGACGAAGCAAAAAGCCCATATCCAGCGCTATGAAGCATTGCGGGACAAGCAGGGGCCGCAGGCCGAACAGCAGGTTGAGATGGAATCGGTTTCAACCCGACTGGGGCGGAGCACGGTAGAATTGTCCGGGCTTTGCAAGTCCTATGGAGAAAAGAAGCTTTTAGAGGACTTCAGCTATATTTTCTTAAAGGATGATCGTATCGGTATTATCGGGCCCAATGGTGCGGGAAAATCCACCCTGTTAAAGATGATTGCCGGGTGGGTAAAACCGGATAAAGGAAGCGTGGATATCGGGCAGACCGTGAAGCTGGGCTATTTTTCCCAGGAAAATGAGCCGATGGATCTTTCTGGTCGGGTTATTGACTATATCCGTCAGGCCGGGGAGTATGTAAAGACGAAGGACGGCAGCATCAGTGCAAGTCAGATGCTGGAGCGTTTTCTTTTTCCGTCCTCCATGCAGTATACTGCGGTGGGGAAGCTTTCCGGCGGAGAACGGAGAAGGCTGTATCTTTTGCGGGTGCTGATGGATGCGCCCAATGTGCTGATGCTGGATGAGCCGACGAATGATCTGGATATCCAGACCCTGACCATCTTGGAAGACTACTTAGACAGCTTTCAGGGAATTGTGATTACGGTTTCTCACGACCGGTATTTTCTGGATCGCGTGGTGAGGAGGATCTTTGCCTTCGAAGGTGAAGGCAAAATGCAGCAGTACGAGGGCGGTTTTACCGATTATCAGGCAGCAAAGCTGAAAAAAGAAGCAGAAATGGTATCGGAAGGGGCAGTATTGCCTGCCAGGACAGAGAAAGCCGAAAAAGCTAACTGGAAAGAAACGAAAAATCTCCCGCAAAAGCTGAAATTTACTTATAAGGAACAGAAAGATTGGGAACATATTGAAGACGAGATTGCCGAACTGGAAGAAACATTAAGCCAGTTGGATAAGGCAATGGAGGACGCTTCCAGCAGTTACAGCAGACTTCAGGAATTGATGGAAGAAAAAGAGAAAACGGAAAGGATTCTGGAGGAGAAGATGGAACGCTGGATGTATTTAAGCAATCTGGCGGAACAGATCGCTGCTCAGAAATAATCTGGAAGGGAGAATACATGGAGCGATTGAGAAAGAGGAAGGAAGAACCGCAGATCTACCCTATGGGAGCAGTGAAAACAGAAAACGGTATGCATTTTTCCATTGCTTCGGTGAAAGAAAGCTGCAGTCTGGTTTTCTTTGAACAAGGAAAAACAGAACCTGTACAGACCATTCCCCTGCTGCCGGAAGATAAGATTGGCGATGTATGGAATATTACCCTGGAAGGAGATTTTCGGGGGCTTGCCTATGCTTATCTTTTCGATGGTGTTCTGTGTGAAGACCCTTATGGAAGGCATTTTTCCGGAAGGGAAAACTGGGGAGAAAAATACGAGGAAAACAGGGTGCTCCATGCGCTGTTTTCTGAAAAAGAATATGACTGGGAGGGGGATGTGCATCCGCAGTTAAGCTATGAAAACAGCGTGATTTACCGCCTTCATCCGCGGGGATTCACCCGTCATTCGTCCTCAAAAGTAAAGTCCAGAGGAACATTTGCAGGGATTACCGAAAAGATTCCCTACCTGCAGGAACTTGGGATAACTACGGTGGAACTCCTTCCCTGCATTGAGTTTAATGAAGTGATTCCGGAGGATAAAACCATCTGGAAGCTGGATAAAAAATTTGAAAAATTTCTGAGAAAAAAGCCGGAGAAATCGTCGGAAAAGCAGGACCAAAAGCGGTTGGAGAAGAAAGCGGAAGAAGAAAAGATTAACGTCAATTACTGGGGTTTTATTCCGGGACTTTCCTTTGCGCCGAAAGCTTCTTACTGTTCCAAAAAGGAAAAATATCCGGGCTGGGAGTTTAAAGATATGGTCAAAGCCTTCCACCGCGCCGGAATGGAAGTGATTATGGATATATTTTTTTCGGGCCAGGAACCTCAGATGCAGGTGGTGGATGTGCTTCGCTACTGGGTACAGGAATACCATGTGGACGGCTTTCATCTGGTGGGATTTGCGCCGGTTTCCCTGCTGGGAAGCGACCCATATCTAAGCCGGGTAAAGCTTTTTTACCCCTCCTGGGATGGAGTTTCGCGGGGAAAATACCGTCATCTGGCCATCTATAACGACTACTTCCAAAACGAAATGCGCCGCTTTTTAAAGGGGGATGAAAACCTTTTAAACAGCCTGATTTTTCACAACCGCAGAAACCCTGCCGACTGTGGCGTAATTAACTATATGGCAAACAGCAACGGCTTTACCATGATGGATAATGTATCCTATGACACGAAGCATAATGAGGCAAACGGGGAAAATAATCAGGACGGCACAGATGCCAATGCCTCCTGGAACTGCGGAGTGGAAGGGCCGTGCAGAAAGAAAAAAGTTATGGAAATGCGCCGCAAACAAATCCGTAATTCCTTTCTTTTAACCTTTTTAAGCCAGGGAACGCCGCTTTTGCTTGCCGGCGACGAATTTGGAAATACGCAGAACGGAAACAATAATGCCTGGTGTCAGGATAACGAGATTTCCTGGCTGAACTGGAACCAGGTAAAGACAAATGCCGATATCTTAGGGTTTGCCAAAGAGGTAATCCGATTCCGGAAAAAACACCCAATGTTCCATTTAAAGCAGGAACCTAAGGGGCTGGATTACCTCTCCTGCGGTATGCCGGATATATCTTATCACGGGACAAAAGCCTGGTTTCCGGAGTTTGAAAGCTTCCGCAGGCAGCTTGGAATTTTATACTGCGGAACCTATGCCGCGCAGGATGGGGGAGAAGAGGACGACTGCTTTTTTGCCGCCTATAACATGCACTGGGAACCACATGAATTTTCGCTTCCGAACCTTCCGAAAGGGATGAAGTGGCACATTGTTTTTAACACGGATGCAAAAGAAGTCCAGGGATTTTACCCCGAAGGAGAGGAAAAACTGTTGGAAAAACAAAAGTTTTTTATGGTGCAGCCGCGCTCGATTGTGGTGTTTATCGGGAAGAAATTGTGCAGTAAGACGGAGGAAAATATCGGGAAGAAGCTGTGTGGTGAGGCAGGGGAAGAATAGGAGATAAAGAAGAGGTAAGGAGCAGATAAAAGGTGATAAACAGATAAAGAGCAGGGAAAAAGATATCCTGACCATGAAAAGCCGCTGACGGGTAATGCAGCGGCTTTTTACATGCTTTAAGTATTTTATGTGCCTTAAGTGTTTTACGGGAAAGAATCCTTATTCCGGGTAAATCAGATGTTCTTCCGTTATATTTTCTAAAACCTCTTCCAGAAAACGCTTTGCCAGATACTTTGCCATGGGGAGGTTCATATCCAGATAATTTCCGCAGTCCCTGGCTGCAGCGCCGGGAACATCTCCCTCAAAATCACGGATAAAAGCAAACATTTCCTGCATTAATGGAACGATATCCTTTGAGGAATAATCACCGCTTAACAAAAGATAAAATCCGGTGCGACATCCCATGGGGCCGAAGTACAGGGTTTTGGAGGCGTAATCGGGATGGTTGCGCAAAAAGGTTGCGCCAAGATGTTCGATGGTGTGCACCTCTGCCGTGTTCATTACCGGCTCAGCATTAGGACGGGTCATGCGGATATCGAATGTTGTGACAACGCAATTCCCGGCAGAGTCTTTCCGCGATACATAGATGCCGGGAAGAAGCGTCAGATGGTTAATTGTAAAACTGGTAATTTTTTCCATGGTCAATCCTTCCTTTTTCTAAAATTTTTTATCTTTGATGCAATATGCATTCTGGCTAAATTGTATCATATACTGTCAAGTACCATATCTGGTATGCTGCTCATAACACAAACTATATATCGAAAATATTATCTATGCTATAGCCCATAACCTTTTTCATTTCCAAAAAAGACAATCGCAGATAATCTTTACTCACTCTAACTAGAACGTTCACTTTCTTTCAAACATCTCAATCCACCACTTCTGCCGCAAGCCATTGTAAAAAACTGTTTGTCAGAGATAATTGCCGATAATTAAGGCCCTTAACCCTTGCAATTACTTCTTCTTTTAAGCGTTCATCATTAGAATTTCGGATTCCCAGAAGAATTTCATCCGGAGTTGTATTCAATGCATCACAAATTCTTAAAATTACATCTATACTGGGAATGGATTTTGCCCGCTCTATATTAGAAAGATATTTTTCATTCAGAGAACAGAGTTCACACACTTCTGTCTGCTTCATTCCCAATTCATGCCTGCGAAAGGCAATTCTTCGTCCAATTTCCTTGTAATCGATCTCCATAGATTTCCCTCCTGCTGTTTATGATATACAAGGTAAGGGAAAATAAAACAGTTTATTAGTAGGATAATCTATTTGACATACGAATTTTATGAATTTATAATAGATTTATCTACTAAAAGAAGGATTATGTCACAGATATTGCCACAGCTATGACAAAATCATTTTTTATGGTAGAAACAAGCATAAAACTAAGGAGGTTTTGAGTAATGAAAAAACGAACAGGACGACAAAAGCTGGCTATTGTCACACTGACAGCCATGTTGTGTAATTTTCAGCTATCCAGTATGTTATGGACATGGGCTGCCGAATCCAACACTTCTTCCCTAAAAAGCCAGATAAGTTCTCCAAGTAATTCTTCGGTAATAGGAGATGTCTTAGATAATAAGGAGGGAGCTGCTGAAAAAGATGAACGGAACACAGCCGTTGCACTCGCAGAGGAAACTGCAGAAAATGCAAACATTGAATATACAGAAGATGGACAGACAATTTTTTATCTGGATAAGGGGTCGATTCGTATAGAACCTAACATAAAAGAAGAAAGACCCAGTAAAGTACAGGGATATGATAAAGATGGAAATTTAATCACAGAAGCAAATGAAAAAGGCTATTATATTACCGTATCTGAAAAAGATATTGATACATCTAAGCAAAAAATCGAAATCCACGATGGCAGCAATATCTGGTTAGATAATGTTAATGGAGGTTCCCTAAATTATTGGGATATTGGAAAAGAAGGAACATTAAGCATTATTGGTGAAGTTTCTTTAGATGGCACAATATCAAGCTTCTCAAAAATACAAGGAATTGGAGATGATGCCATTCTTCACTGCCAAACTCTTGGCAATTTGATTTTTGAAGGAAAAGTTTCTAATCTAATTATACATTCGGAAAAAATCTACAATGTAAATATTTTTGAAAATTGTAAAGTTTATACAGATGAGATATTAATACAAAATCTTGTTGCAATTAACAGCAACATCACAGCAAAAAAACATATTAATGCAGGATTTGGGAAAATACAAAACTCCGAAATTAATACCCCAGCATTTCAGGTGGAGCCAGGTTATGGCGGCAAACTTAAAAATGCAGACGATTGGTGGAGATCATATCTCTTCACTTGTGAAAATTCCAATATATCATGTGAATCTTTTAGCCTTGTTAGCTGGGATGGCAAATTTTTTAATTCTGCCATAAAAGCCAATGGCCTTCATTTAAACTCGAATGAAATTCCTGTCTGGGTCAGTGGAAATGGCCCTAACGAAGTATATAATTATATTGAACATGATATGAATGTAGAGTTCGGGACTGTCAAATGAATTGTGTATTGTCGTAAATTGGTATGTATCAAGAGTGTTTTTTCGACATTTTGGAGAAACACTCTTTCTCTTTTCATCTCCCAAAAAACGTTGATTTTCAACATAGTTTATGATTTTTTATATTAAAATTATTGGTGAATTTAGATTATCTCTTTAGAAGTTCTTATATGTCGGTATAGCCCGTATTTTCGGGCTTTCCCGGCATTTTAGATATGGGGAGAAGTTCTTATATACCCTCATAACCTTTTAGGTTTTCCCTCTCAATGGTAGTAAAAGAAGTAGTAAATTGTTCTGTGGCTATGCTGCAATCAGCCTTTCCATTTCAGCCCTTGCGGAAGCGAATGTTGCGTGTGCGTAATAGTTCAGCGTCATGGTAATGTTGGAATGTCCCATGATATACTGTAACGCTTTCGGGTTCATGCCCGCATTGGCTAAGTTGGTGCAGAACGTATGGCGCAGGGTGTGGGGTGTCATTACTTTGGGTAACCTCCTTTAGCCGCCGCTTTTAACAGTGAAACCGCGTCATTCCTTGAGAAGATAAAAAAGAAACGGCGGCTTTGATCTCTCAAAAGCCGCCGTGTATGAATAGGCGTGTGAAAATACCTCTGCTGTAAGTTAGATACTCGTAAGACAGTATTAGATTTGTTTTTTGGAAACGGCGTAGCGTTGGCTATGCCGTTTCTCCGTT
>VSOC01000001.1 GCA_009774615.1 Lachnospiraceae bacterium | reverse complement strand
GATAATCCTCCTTCCCGGATTCCCCCTCCCAGGCCGGTGTCGGATAAAAATGATTCCATAAATAAGAAAACAATGCCCTCTCCTGCTCTTTTCCAAACCATTCTCCTTCAGCCTTTAACGCCGATGCCATGGTCAAAGCCTTTCCCAGCACCAAAAAAATCCCCAGGGCAGCGATCATCCTCCACAGCTTCTTTACGCCTTTATCCCGTAATCCTCGCCTAAAAACCATCCTTTTATTCCACCTCATCCGCCTGCCGTCACCTGCCCTGTTTCCTTTTTCGCTGCTGTTCACATATTCACAGCAACCATTTTTCTATTTACTATCCTATGCAAAAAATCCTGTCCCTGAACCATAATCTTGCTTTCCTGTGCAGACAATATACATTCACATCAGTGCAAGCTCAATCGCCCGGGAAATCACCTCTCCCAGTTTCTCCACCCGCTCCTCAATATCCGGCGGCGTCACAAACATCGGGCCAAACTCCGGCTCCAGCAGTTCACGAATCAGGGCATACTGTTCTTCCGGCTCCAGACTGCCCAGATACTGTCCCGCTCCCCTGGTGCCGTTTCCGCCTTCCAGCGCTTTTACCAGCGCCCCAATCGTATCCTGCACGATAGCCGCCGCACCGACCACGGTAGGAACGCCCACTGCCAGAACCGGCACACCCAGACTCTCTTTTGTCAGTCCGCTCCGGTGATTGCCGACACCGGAACCCGGGCGGATTCCCGTATCCGTAAGCTGAATGGTACAGCCCAGGCGATGTACGCTCCTGGCTGCCAATGCATCGATGGCAATAACCAGTTCCGGCTTGGTTTCTTCGACCACACCCTTTAAAATTTCCGCCGTTTCCATCCCCGTCTGTGCCATCACTCCCGGCGCAATCCCGCTGACGGATGCCATCTGGTGCTCCTTTAAAAACCCTCTGCCGTACTGCACATCAAAATGTCTGGTCATGGGAAGATGCTGCAAAACCCTTGGGCCAAGGGAATCCGGCGTCACATAGAGGTTTCCAAGACCCACCACCAAAACTTTTAATCTTTTCGTTTCCATTCCGCTCTTCCCGCCCTCTTTAAGCCCGCAAACCAGCTTCTTAAGCTGACCTGCTGTCTTTTTTGCCAGCACCTCATCAAACTCCTTTTCCTGTTCTTCCAGTCCCCGGGCTTCAATGGTAAGGTAGGTTCCCATCTCCTTGCCCATAGCCTTTGCCCCCTGTTCATTGAGAACCTTTACCTCCGTAACCTTGATTTTTTCTTCCGAATAATCCCATTCCCGCAGGGAAACTCCCCTGACCTCCCCGCCATTTCCCTGAAATCTCTCCTTCTCTTCCAGAGCCAGGTCCGTCCGCAGTTCTAGCCCTTCCCGACTTCTTCCCCTTTGCAGGATATTTTTTCGTCCTGATTTCATTTTTCTGAAATTCGATTTTCTAAATCTTATCCGCCTTCCTCTGCGCTTCTTTCCCGCAAAAATACATCTTATTCCTTCCATCGCTTCATTCATCCCTTTCCGGCATCATTCATTTTATGGCTCCGTTTAACCTACGGTCAGCGCAGCAAGTGCGCAGACCTACGTGAACAGTAACCAATAACATTCATCCCTATTTTTCGCAAAAAACCT
The DNA here is from genome assembly GCA_009774615.1 of Lachnospiraceae bacterium. GTDB lineage: Bacteria > Bacillota > Clostridia > Lachnospirales > Lachnospiraceae > Caccovicinus. The sequence goes on along the minus strand of VSOC01000001.1, from coordinate 96,336 downwards.
TGAATTATGTATTGACATCTTCCCTTCTTTTGAGTATTATGGTAGATGTATGTTTCACATTGAACTGTCCGTGTCCAGACTTTGATGGAAAACACAAAGATTAAGATAGGAATGGAGGTGCACGAAATGGCAAATATTAAGTCCGCTAAGAAGAGAATCTTAGTAAACCAGACAAAGGCTGCGAGAAACAAAGCAATTCGCTCCAAGGTTAAAACTTCAATTAAGAAGGTAGACGCTGCTATTGCTGCCGGTGACAAGGCTGCTGCACAGGCTGCATTATTAGCTGCTACAACGGAAATTGACAAGGCTACCAGCAAAGGCGTATACCACAAGAATACGGCTTCCCGCAAAGTATCCCGTTTAGCCAAAGCTGTAAATGCAATTGCTTAATTTATAGATAACAACAAGAATTATGGATTGACATTAATCCATTACAAATTAACCCAAAAGAAAACTCCCGAACCGCAGGTGTGGCGATCCGGGTGTTTTTTATATTATTTTTTTCTTTCAATTAGGATAGTGCACGCACTTGCGGGCGCATAAAGGTTTTCAGGAATAATTTCTGCAAATTAAAAGTTCCACAGCCATCCTGTCCGAAAGACGTCCCTGCTTTACGGCTTCCTCCATGTCCGCACATTCCTGCACATAGGAAAAAATCTGTTCTCTGGAAAATGCCCTGGCCTGGGTCGTGAGTTTTCCCACGGCAAAGGGGGGAATCTTAAGCTTTGAGGCTATCTCTGCACGGCTAAGCCCCTTTTTGCTCATCTCCCGCACCTGAAGAAGCTGGTTAAACTGCCGGGCAATTAAAAACAAAATCCGCATCGGCGGTTCTTTTAAGATTAAGAGATCCTCATAGAGCTTCATCGCCTTTGCCGGCATTCTTCCGGAAATCGCCCCCACCATCTCAAAAATCTGGTTCGTCACCTGTATCGTGCAGACTGCCTCCACATCCTGCACCGTAATCACATCCCTGCCCAGGGTATAGCTTATCAGTTTATCCAGTTCTGAATGGATATTTTCCATATCCTCTCCCACTCTTCCCAGAAAAACCTCCATGGTCGAAGCTGTGATTTTTTTTCCTTCCTTTGCCAAAAGCCCGGCTGCCCATTTTGCCAGCTGCCCCGAAGACTGCCTTTCCATCTCTGCGGCATAACCGTACTTTTTCACTGCCTTATACATCCGGCTTCTCTTATCCACCTCATCCTCGACAAAAACCATACAGGTGGTTTCCGGAAGGTTCGGAAGGTATTCCACCAGTTCATCCGCATTTCCCTTAAACAAGCCGCTTCCTTCAATAAGGATTAAGCGGTGATCGGCAAAAAAGGGCATCGTATCCGCCAGACTGATGACCTCCGAAAGATTAATCCCCTTCCCTTCAAAATAATGGTAGTTCATGGTATCATCCCCGAGAATGGACGCACGGAGTCTGTTTTTATAACTGCGTTTTAGAAAATTTTCCTCGCCAAAGATTAGATAAGCCCGTTTAAAATTTCTCTCTTTGATGTGCTGATTTAATGTCTGCATTCTTTTTCCCCTTTTAAGCATTGATGATTACTGCCTGCACTCCATGCATTTCCCTGTTTACTATATCCAATTTCCGGCGAAAAAGCAACCAAATCCCCTTATTTTCATCAAGAACCCGGCGGCGGAAGGTTCGTGTTCATCGTTGCGGTTTGGCATTCGCCTCATATGTTTTATAGCCGCGGCATCTGACCATTCCCTCTTCGACATGCAGAAGAACCGCCCCCATTTTTCCGGTTTCCAGCACGGTACTCCCTTCTTTTCCCAGCCGCTCAATAGTTTCTTCATGGGGATGTCCATAGGAATTTCCCTCGCCATAGGATATCACCGTCCAGGCCGGATGAACAGCTGCCAAAAAATCTTCTCCATTGGAAAACCGCGATCCGTGGTGTGCTGCCTTTAATACCTGAACCATCGAAAGCGCCTCCTCTCCCGCGTAGTCCAAAGCCATCTTCTCCCCTTCCTGTCCTACATCTCCGGTAAAGAGCATGTGAAAATCCTGATAATCAACCCGGATAACCAAAGACTGCTGATTCCTGTCCGAAAAATCAATATCCATCCCCTCTCCCGGATAAAAACAGGTAAGAATACAGCTTCCTGCCTGGATTTTATCGCCGGCATCCATGCAGCCCACGCCAATCCCCCGCTTCTTAGCCGCATAAATAAGTTTTTCATAGCCCGAATCTTCTCTCCCCGCCTCCGGCAGAATCAGACACCCTATCTCTATCTCCGGACATTCTTTAAGCAGATACAAAAGCCCGCTGGTATGATCGGCATCGCCATGGCTGACCACGGCAAAATCAATCCGGGAGATCCCTTCGGATTTCAAATAGGGTTCCAGGCGGTTTTCCCCCAGCCGCTTCTCGCTTGAACTTCCCCCGTCGATTAAGATCACGGCCTGCTGCAAAACCTCCTCTGCACCCTCCTTATTCCCTTCCCTTTCTCCCTGCCACAATATTCCCCTGGTTTCTGTTCTTCCTCCCTCACACTGCAAAACGATTCCGTCCCCCTGACCGACATCCAGCACGGCAATATCCAGCCCGGACTGCGGCCGCGGCTTCATACATAATATACACAGCAGACTTCCTGTAAAAATAATCCCCCATCGCTGCATCCTTATCTTTTTTACCCCTTCACCCTCTGTCCACTCCTTTTCTTTCCTCTTTAACCCATGCAGCCCCAGAATCATTCCCCCAAGAAACAGGTAATACAAAAAAATCTGAAACCCTTTCGGCCTTCCCCAGATAAGAAGGCTGGCGGGAAGCCGGGAGGTCCATTCACATAAATACTGATAAAACTGCAGAATATAATGTCCGCTTCCCACAGCCATCACCCCTGCATCGTAAAAAAATGCTCCGGTCAAAAGTCCCAAAAGCCCTGAAATCACCACATAACCCATCAGGGGAACCACAAAAAGGTTTAAAACCACACCGTAAACCGGAATCTGAAAATAATGCCAGAGCACGATCGGCGCAGTTGCCATCTGAACGGCTGCACTGATTTTCAAGCCCTGCATCCACCTTCTTTCTGTTTTTTTATTCCTGCCGCATAGCGTACAGCTATCCTTCAGAATTTCCGGGCAGTTCTCCAAAGCCTTACCCAAAATACCAATTCCAAGCACGGCCCCAAAGGATAGCTGAAACCCGCTCTGGGTAATAGAAAACGGACTTGCCCCGCTCAAAAGCAGTAAAGCAAAGGAAAGGGCCGACAGCAAATCATAGGTTCGTCCAAGAAAGGCGGCAAGAAACGACACAGCCAGCATAATTACCGCACGCAGAGCAGAACCGGAAGCGCCGGTGAGTATTCCGTAGCTGACGATCACAGCAGCCGCAAGAAGCCCCGAAAGGCCGTAGCCCAGACCGCATCTGCGCAAAATCCTGTGCAGACCCGCACCAATCAGGGACAGATGCAGCCCACTGATGGCCAGAAGATGGGCAATGCCGTTTTTCTGGTATAAATCCTTGATTTCCTGCTCCATTTTATCCTTATCCCCAAGGATTGCCGCCCGAAAAATCCCCTCATCCTCCGGTGTACAAATCCTTTCAAATACCCCGCCGCAAAAACACCGAAAGCGGTACAGGGCATCCAGATAGGGCGAATAGCCTTTTTCCTCCTCCCACCGCACCTCCCAGGCAAATACTGCCGCCGATATCCCCAGAGAAGTATAGTATGCTTTAAGATCAAACTCTCCCGGATTTCCTGCTTTTTGGAAACGGCTGACTTCTCCCTTTACCTTTACCGTGCCTCCTATACGCAGTTTTTCTGCGGGATGTTCTTCTTTCTTTTCCATATCTTCCTTTTCTAGGTAAACCAAAACCTTCCCAAACTCTCCGGTGTTTATGGTAAGCACGGTGTTTTTCTCCTTTTCCCGGATTTTAACCACCTTTCCGGTCAGGTAAACAACTTCTTCATCTTCCCAAATCCTTTCTTCGATTCTCTCCCATTCCCGGATTTCCCATGCCATCCGTCCATAACCGACGAAAAAAACGCATAAAAGCAGAAGTATCCACCGTTTTCCATGCATACTTCTGCCCCTTTTTTTATTTTTTGCAAAAAAATCCAAAACGCCAAAAAGCAAAGCACCCGATGCCAGAACACCTAAAAGCAAATATCGGACAGACTCTGCCCTTAAATCATTCATTCCGCCCTCTGCCAGCAAAGCGCATACCTCTCCAAGTACGAAGCCTGTTGCCGCGACAAAAAGCGGTCGTCGATTCAATTTATTCTCCTCTCACATAATCCATATTTTGTTCAAACAAGGTATTTAACGAAATAGTATCCCGAAACATCACTGCCGGCGATCCGTTGACGGAAAACTGCACCCGGTTTACGGTGGTTAACTGGGTTAAAGAGTCAATCACCGAATACAGGGAGATTTCCTCCTTGACATCCAGTCCGCTGTACAAGAATGCCGAATCAAAATTCAGGTAACAGACATTATCGGTCACGGAAATATTAAGAAGCTTTGCTTCTGCGGGAAGCGTGGCCTTATAGCCCGCATATTCCGGTCCTTCTAAAAGCTGTTCCACAACAAGCCGTTCCATCGAGGTATTCATGCTGTGCATCACTTCCCGGCGCTCTTCCACCAGATATTCCCCGGTTTCATCGGCAAAATACAAGGTTAATTCCGATTTCTCAAACGCATTAACATCGCTGATACTGTCCACAAAATCCCCCGCACTCAGCATACCCACCGGATTTCCCTGGCTGTCCATCAGCGGCTGATCCCCGGTATAAATATTGATGTACTCCACCCCGCTAATCTGTGTCAATGTCTTGGTCAGCGCAGCCCTGCACAGGATCTCATGGCTGGAATTCATCATCGTATAATTGATATCAAAATACAGGTATAAAACATTAGATTCCCACTGAATCCGCTGAAGTTCCGACCTTGCCGGAAGCGGTGATTTTACATCCACATCCGTCGGGACATTAAGAAGCTGATCGTATAATTCCCAGACCAGGCTGCTCAGATCCTCCCCCAAAGCCTCATAGGAAACCTCGGACATCTTTGTCATATTCGTATTCAGATAATATATCGTATAGGTATTTTCCTTTGCCTCGCTGGATGCATCCTCCCCGCCGTTTCCCCGCTGACAGCCGCAAAGCAGCAGGAAAACCAGGAATAAAAGGAAGGTTATCGTCCGAAAAAAGCCTGTCTTTGTTCTACCTTTTTCCATCCCCTGCCTCCTTTGGTCTGGGAGTTTCTCCCCGTGTATTCTTCTGCTTTTTGCTGTCCTTTTCCTTTTTGGGATAGCCTATCCAAAAGCTCTTGAGTGCCGGGGAATTCTTCACTGTCCCGGCAGGATTTGCACCGTTTTTTCCGGCTCCGGAAGGTACATAATTCAGCGGAATACGCACGGTAAATACGGTTCCTTCACCTTCCATGCTCTCCACTTTTACGGTTCCATGGTGCATCAGGATAACGCTTTTTGTGATAGCAAGACCCAGGCCGGTTCCTCCGGTTTCCCGGGATCTGGCCTTATCTACACGGTAAAAACGTTCAAAGATATAGCGCTGGAATTCCTCCGGGATACCTATGCCGGAGTCGGCAACCGTGACATAAAACGCTTTGTGATCGGCATCGAGTTTTACCTTGACCCAGCCGTCATCCACATTATACTTAATGGCATTTTCCACGAGATTATTAAATGCCAGGGAGAGTTTTACCTCATCCACATCCGCACTTACCTCCCGGATACTCTCATAAATCAGTTCTACATTGCGCTTTCCGGCAATGGGGCGAAGGCGCTTTAAGATCATTTCCATCAGTTGATTAATGGAAATCGGACTGACCTTCATCTGAGCCTCTCCTGCCTTATCCATCTTCACCAGCGACAAAAGATCGTCGATAATCTTGCTCTCCCGGTCAATTTCATCCGAAATATCCCGCATAAATTCCTGGTAAAGTTCCACGGAAACCCCCTCCATACTCATCAGAGAATCCGCCAGAACTCTTATCGAAGTAATCGGTGTTTTCAGTTCATGGGATACATTGGAAACAAACTCCTGACGGGACTGATCCACCTCTTTAAGCTTAGAAAGCATACTGCTGACCGTTTCGGAAATTTCCTTTGTTTCCCGGTAAGTAAATTCATGAATATCGCTGGAAAGGTTCCCGTCCGCTGCCTGGGTCAGCATACGTTCCAGGCGGATAAACGGGCGGATTAACAGTTCGGCGGCGCTGACCGATAAGAGCAGAAGCAAAATCGCCATAATCATTAAAAAGAACCGGGATTCGTCTTCACCGGAAGCTGACAGACGACGGATGTATTCCGTAGATGCCGCCGCCACCAAAACACCCTGGATGGCCTTGTCCGGCGTATTTTCATAGATAGGAATGGTCTGGACAAAATAGTTTTTATCGCTGTTGTTCATGTTGCTGTTCTCTCCCTGAAAGCAGCGGATAACCTCCTCCGAAACAACGATTTTTCCCTCGGCCAGACCAAAGGTATCCTTGATAATCCGATAATTTTTATCCACAATCATAATCCGTCCGTGGAATAAATCTGCCGTGACATTCATCTCTGTAATAAAGGAAGCATCCTTTACCGCATCGGAGATAAATCCGGCCCTTGTCATCTTGCTGCTTAAGATCAGGCACTGGTTCTGCACATCCACCTGGCGGCTGCTCACCTGGCTGTTTTCTGCAGAAGCCAGAAAAATCTGACTGTAGATCCCAACCGGAACCAGGCCCACCACAAATAAAAGAAGAACCAGCGGGACCCGGATTGTCAAAGGCTTCTCCTGCCTTAAAAAGCCCTGTATTTTTTTCCAAAGCACTGCCATGGCTCTTCCCCCTGTCACCTTTTTTATTTATCCGCTGTTCTAAATCTATAGGAACAGGCGATGGTCAAAGCTTCTTCGTACAGGTAATCGCCAGTGCTCCCGGCCCGATATGGCAGGCAATGCTCAGGGACAATGGATCGGCATGGAATGACGCCCCCGGAAACATCATCCGCACCTCCTCCATCCACTCCTTTGCCGCCTCTTCATTCTGTGTATGGGCAAAATGGATGTGTGCATCTTCCGGCGCAAGATGGTGAAAACGAACTTCCATATCTTTCTGCACGGCAGCAAGCATCGTCGCCTTTGCCTGCTTCATCGTCCGCGCCTTGGAAAAGGCGTCCAGCTTTTCCCCTTCGATAATCAGCACCGGCTTAATGCGCAGAAGCGTTCCCAGTGCCGCCGCTGCCGGTGTAATCCGCCCGCCCTTTTTCAGATATTTCAGGGTATCCACGCAGATATAAATAATGCTGTCAAACCTCGTCCGTTCCAGTTCGTCCTTAATCTGCCCGGCACGCATTCCCTCCTGCGCAAGTTTCATCCCTTCCAGTACAGACAGCCTCTGGGTAACGGAGATCCGCTGGTTATTGACCACAAAAACCCTTCCCTCATAATCCTGTGCCAGCATCGCCGCCGTCTGACAGGAACCGCTTAAACCGCTGGACATGGGGATGTGGACAATGCTCTCATGCTCCTTTAATAACTCATCCCAAAGATCCGTCACGGTTTCCGGCGAAGGCTGGGAGGTCGAAATATCTGCTCCCGAAGCCAGCATTTCATAGAACTGTGCCTGGGTTAAATCAATATCCTCCAGATAGGTTTTCCCATCAACCATAAAAGGCATGGGAATCACCGAAATCCCAAGTTTTTCTCCTTCCTTCTGGGTAATACCGCTGTTGCTGTCGGTAACAAATGCAATGCTCATTTCCTTTTCTCCTCTAAATACTTTAAAAGTCCATCGCCATAGGCGACATCCATAAATCTTTTGCCGCTTCTCGTTTTATTTCCCGGTTTCTTCCATACCATTTGCCGAGGTATATAACTGGTAATAGATTCCTTTTTTCGCCATTAACTCCCGATGGTTTCCTTCCTCCACAATCTGATTGCCGGAGAGAACCAGAATCCGGTCAGCTCCGTGGATCGTGGTAAGACGGTGGGCAATGGTTAAGGTCGTCCTGCCTGCTGCCAGCTTATCTAAGGATTCCGATACCAGGTGTTCGCTTTCATTATCTAAGGCGGCCGTGGCCTCGTCCAAAAGAAGCACCCTGGGCGCTTTTAAGAATACCCGGGCAATGCTGATCCTCTGCTTCTGCCCGCCCGAAAGCTTCACGCCGCGCTCGCCCACATAGGTATCGTAGCCGTCTTTAAGTTCCTCGATAAATTCATGTGCCCCTGCAAGCTTTGCCGCCCGGATAACTTCTTCGCGATCGGCTCCGGGTTTTCCGTAGGCAATATTTTCATACACCGTGCCGGAAAACAGATACACATCCTGCTGTACCACACCGATGCTGCTGCGCAGGCTCTGCAAGGTAAGATGGCGGATATTTTTTCCGTCCAGGAGGATTTCTCCCTCCGTGGGGTCATAGAAACGGGGAATCAGGTTGCACATGGTCGTCTTTCCGCCGCCGGAAGGGCCGACCAGGGCTACTTTTTCACCCGGTTTTATCGTCAGGTTGATATGGGCAAGAACGGGGGTGTGATCGTCCGGATATGCAAAGGAAACATCGTTGAAGGTGATTTCTCCCTGAACTTCCTTAATGGGTGCCGCTCCTTCTTCATTAAAGATATCTATGTTGGCATCCATCAGTTCCATAAAGCGTTCCACGCCGGTCATTCCCCGCTGGAACTGTTCGGCAAATTCGATAATCCGGCGGATAGTGGCAAGAAGGGTCGTTACGTAAAGGGTGTAGGCAACCAAATCGGCGGGGGCAACCAGACCTTTAATCATAAAGCAACCTCCGGCAACAATAACTACCACGTACATCAGGCCGTCGAACATGCGGATGGTGTTCTGAAAGGCCGCCATATAGCGGTAGGTGTGACGCTTGATGGCAAAAAATTCCTGGTTGTTCTGGTTGAATTTATCAATCTCTACCTGTTCATTGGCAAAGGCGCGGACGACCTTGTTTCCTAGAAGACTGTCCTCTATCCGGGCGTTTAATTCACCGATATGGTTTCTCTGGCGCTTGAAGGCTTTTCTGACCTGCAGGTTAAAATAGGTGCAGGATATGGCCATTATGGGGATCAGGACGAAGATAATGACCGTCAGCAGAAGGTTAATCCGGGAAAGGATGATGAAGGATACCACGGCTTTTAAAAAGGCGATGAAAAACTCTTCCGGACAATGGTGGGCAAATTCGGTGACATCGAATAAGTCGCTGGTGATCCGCGCCATGATTTGTCCGACTTTTGTGTTGTTGAAATAGTTGTCGGAGAGTTTTTGCAGGTGGGCGAAGGCATCTTCACGCATATCGGTTTCTATGGCGGCACCCATAACGTGACCGGTGTAGGCCATGTAGTAGCTGGCCAGGCCGTCAATAATGCGCAGGACGAAATAGAGGGTGCCTATGCTCAGGACAGTGCGGATGGTCAGGGCGGAGAGGTTGGTCATACCGGTGTTGGTCAGGTAGCGGAGGATGAGGGGGAGGATCATCTCGCAGATTGTCGTCAGCGCGGCGCAGAATAGATCCATGATCATGATGGCGGTGTATTTTTTATAATAGGGAGTAAAGCGTTTCAGGAGTTGGGTTGTTTTCATGAGGGCGGGCCTTTCTTTTTCTTTCTTTTTCTTCCTTTTTTTGAATTCTTGTTTTTCACTGCGTTGTTTTTTACTGCGTTTTGTGGGGATAAAGTATTGTGTTTACTTAGTGTATCATAAAAGAAAATTTTTTTCTACTAAAATCGGGTGAAAGGGTTTGTTCCGATTTTAATTTTGATGTTTTTGGGAGCAGGTATCCGGCGGGGGCTTCTTTCTTTTTTGGTTATTATTGCGGATAGCCTTCTTTGTTTAGTTTGTCTGCATTTTAGCGCAAAAATACATAGAAAAGATAAGCCAGGGTCAGACAGAGTCCTATACAGAAAAGCATCAGGCCAAAGGAGAAGCTTTCCTGAATCAGACGGCCGGTTTTTTTCCAGCTCGCTTCCCATTCGATAAGTTCCAGTACCTTTGTGGATACCTGGGGCTGCGTTTCTGCTGTGTGTTTTTCTTTTTCTTTAGAAGTACGGTGTTTTAAATTTGTCCGGAAATCCGACAGGGCACCAAGTTTCCGGGCAAGCCAGTATCTTTCGGATACAATGATTTTTTCGCTTAGCTGCCGGTGGCTGGTTTTTCTGGCCAGCAGGATAGCTGCATCCGCCAGGTGATCCATGCCTCGGCAGATAACAGAGGAGAGGGTCAGGAAAATAATTAGGGGGATGTCAATGACGCAGCGGTCAATAAAGCTGCACACTGCGCCGAAGATTCCCGGGAGTGCTTTTTGCAAAAGCGGACGGTAGAGAAGGTTTTCCAGATCCAGTTGGTTAGGCCAGCGATTGATGTAGGTTTTCTGGGTACTTGCGTTTGGTGTGGTTTCCTGGGGTAAGGCCATGAGCAGATGGCGGATAATGATAACGTATAGGAATAATCCTATGGCTAATGACATCAGACCGCCTTTTAGGTTTTCCCAGGAGAAGTAATGGACAGCGTGGGCTAAACTTTCTTCAGTGAAGAAGCCCTGCCCAAGATCGGCAAGTTTATCCATGGTAAGAGCAGGGAACAGGCCCATCAGGGGGAGAAAAATTGCCGGAACCAGGAGTACGGCTTTGCTGGATGGCTTCATCGCGGTTTTTCCCAGGAGGTCAAATTCTTCCTGACGTGTGGGGTGTTTTTCGATGAAGATTGCGATAAAAAGCTTCAGCATATAGGCAAAAGTCATTCCGCCGGTAATGATAAATATCCACTCTGCTCCTTTCCAGAATCCGGGGCTTTTTAGGCACTGGGTGATAAAGGGTTCTATGGCGGATAAGGAGGGGGCGTCTTTGGTCAGAGAATGCACAAGGACTTCTCCTTCTGCCAGGAGTTTCTGGTACTCGACGATGCTTTCATGGAGAAGGGTTTTGCTGATATAACCGCTGAAGGCGGGGATACCGCTGATTCCCATTGCTCCCATAAGAAAGCAAAAACAAAGTACGGGTTTATTTCGGCCGTAGCCGCGGATTTCGTTTAAGTCGAGCTGGTGAAGCTTCATGTATACGGCTCCGGCACACAAAAAGAGAACCAGCTTGAACAGAGAGTGGTTGATCATGTGCAGGAATGTTCCTCTCACGGCTATTGCCGGGTTTTCTCCCGCAAAGGAAAGGGCACAGGCCATGCCTACGCCTACCAGGATGAAGCCAATCTGGGAAACGGAGGAGCAGGCCAGGGTTCGCTTTAGGTTTACTGAAAACAGGGCTAAAAAAGCACCCAGAAACATGGTTATCAGCCCGAGTGCCACGATAAGGATGACCCACAGACCATCTGCGGCAAAGATTCGCAGGGAGATAATGATAATCCCGAAGATTCCTGTTTTGGTCAGTATTCCGGAGAGCAGGGCACTGGCAGGAGCAGGGGCTACCGGATGGGCCTTGGGCAGCCAGATATGCAGGGGAAATGCACCTGCTTTGGCCCCAAAACCAAAGAGCAGAAGCAGACCTGCCACATAAAGTCTTCCCTTTTCTCCTCTTTCTGCCGCTGCTTTTACTGCGGAAGAAAGTTTGGCGATTTCCAGGGTTTCCAGACAGGATGCCAACAGGAAAAGACCCATAAGCATAACCATGCCGCCGATAACGGCTACAGCCAGATAGGTTTCGGCAGCCCGGAGGGATTCCTTTTTTTCGTCGAAGGCCACCCATACATAGGAGGTCAGCGACATGATCTCAAAGAAGATAAAGGTGGTCATAAGATCGGCGGATAAAAATACGCCGACGGTAGCAAAAAAGGTAATCCAGAGGAAGCTATAGTATCTGCGCCGGTTTTTATAGTGTACCATGTATTCATGCGAAAAGACCGCACTGACCGTCCACATCAGCACGGCAATCAGGGTGTAGATCAGACGAAAACCGTCAAGTACAAAGTGCAGTCCAAAGCCGCACACTCCAGGAATCATCATTTCCCATCCTTCCATCATCCGGCTTCACCTCCTATCTCAAGCAGCAGTTTCATCAATGGCTGCGAATGTATGCCAAAGGCAAGAATCAGCACCGCAAAAATGACCAGCGGGGCAAGCATAAATAGGTTGGGGTCTAAGGATTTTTTCGCGGAACGTGTTTCTTTTTTGGATAAATTATTGTTTTGGGACAGATATTCATTTTTTTGCAGCTTTTCCTTTTTTGACAGATTCTCGTTTTCCGGGCAGATCTGCGGGAAACAGGCACGGACAACCACGGTGAGCATATAGACGGCAGTCATCAGCGCCGAATACAGCAGCACCGCCACAGCGATAAAGCCGAGCCAGGACAGGTTTTTTTCTCCTTTGGCAAGCGCTTTATCCAGTCCCAGTCCAAAGGCTGCCCGGGCAATGTTCCACTTGCTGATAAATCCGGCAAAACCGGGGATTCCCACTAAGGACAGGCTTGCCGCGGTAAGACAGACAAAGGTTAAGGGCATCTGTTTGGCCAGACCGTCCAGCTCGTAAATATGGGTTTTTCCGGTCTGGTGCATTACTGCACCTGCGCAGAAGAAGGAACAGATCTTCATCAGGGCATGGAAGACCATATGGCTTAAGGCAGCAGCCAGACCCAGGGGACTCATCATCACCGCGCCCATCAGAATATAGGAAAGATTGCTGATGGTGGAGTAGGCAAGCCTGCGCTTCCAGTGCGCTTCCTTTACGGCCATGGTCGAGCCGTAGACAATGGTAAGCATTGCCGCACACAGAACCACCCACTGCGCCCAGGTTCCCCGAAGGAAGGTGGTTCCAAAGCTGAAATAGGTCAGGCGCAGGATGGCAAAGGCCCCGGATTTTACCACGGCTACCGCATGGAGAAGGGCGGTTACCGGGGTGGGGGCTACGGTTGCCCTGGGAAGCCACCCATGGCAGGGAAACAGGGCGGCTTTTACGCCAAAACCGAAGAAGGCCAGCACATAGACAAAGAGCAGCACATTCTTCTGCGCTAAAGCCCGGGTAAGGTCTAAGGCACCGCCTGCGATAAACTCTGTGGTTTTGCTGCGGGAAAAACTCATAATAAAGACCAGACCGATAAAGGCAAAGGCTGCACCACCGATAGAATAATACAGGTATCTGCGGCTGGCCTGTGCCGCTTCTCTGGTCATAGGATAAAGCACCAGAGGGAAGGTAACCAGGGTAAGGAGTTCATAGAATAAATACAGGGTGGTCATATTCCCTGCCATGGCAATGCCTGCCGTCACCCCATAGGTCATTAAATAATAGGAAAAAAAGGTTGCTTTTCGGGTTTCATTCCTCATATATTCAAAAGAATAAAGGAGAGCCAGCGGCCAGAGGAAGGCGATAATTCCGCCAAAAACCTTTCCCATCCCGTCCAGACAGAACATTACCGTAAGGTTGCCGAAGAGCCGGAACAAAACCAGGCGCTGCCCATGACCGAAGTGCAGGATCAGCCAGGCCAGCACCAAACTGTTTATCAGGGTAAAGCCCAGAACATAGGCTTCCAGCCCCAGACTCTTTTTTTTGCCGAAATCTTTTCCCGCCGAACTGAAGTGGTTTACACAGAGCAGCACCAGACCTCCAAAAATAGGAAGAAGCGCCGGTATAATATATAATCCATACATTTTCTGTTTCTCCCTTCTTCAGCCAATCACAGACTTTGCCACATTCTGCAGAAACGAAAGCAGAGGCGTGGGAAAGCACCCAAAAACTACAGCCCCGAAGGTCAGAAGCAGCACGGGAAAAAGCATGAGCCTGGACGGTTCATGGTTTTCCTGTTTTTTTGCATCTGCCCCCGGAAAAAAGCCCTGAATGGTTAAGGGAAGCAGATAGCCTGCCGTGAGCAGCGCACTTACTAACAGTACTACAGGACCCAGCCAGCTAAATACCCCGCAGCCGGAAGCTAATGCTCCCTGCGCCAGAAACCATTTGCTGATAAAGCCGCTGGTCGGCGGTATGCCCACCAAAGTCAGCGATACCAGGGTGTAGCAGACAAGCATTTGGGGCATGATCTGTCCCAGTCCTTTCATCTTTTCCACCCTTGTCCAGCCAGTAGTAAAGATCACGGCCCCGGCGGATAAGAACAGGGCATTTTTCACCAGAGAATGGAAAATCACATGGGACAGGGCACCCACAAACCCCAGAGGTTCTAAGAGGCTTAATCCAAATAAGATATAGGAAACCTGGCTTACGGTAGAATAGGCCAGACGCTTTTTCAGCACAGGTTCCTTATAGGCCAGCATGGAGCCCATAAACACGGTCAGCAGGGTTAAAACCATCCACACAGTCTGTACCCAGCTTCCGCGGATAAGTTCGGGTCCCACAATATAATAAACAACACGGATAATTCCCAGTACGCCGGACTTGGTAATCACACCGGAGAGCACGGCGCTGGCAGGCGCAGGGGCCACCGGATGAGCTGTGGGAAGCCATCCATGCAGCGGAAACATACCTGCTTTTGTCCCAAAACCAATAAGCATACAAAAGAGCGCCGCCCGAAACACCGCTTCCCTTCCGGCAAGGCTTTCAGCAGTTAAAACACCGCCCGGGACAAAGCTTAAATCCCCGGCTGTCACGGTAAGGAAAAAGATCCCAAACAGAGCAAGAAAGGCTCCGGCTACCGAATAAAATAAATACTTTAAGCCCGCCATCACCGCTTCCTTCGTCCGCTCATGAAGAACCAGGGGAAGGGAGGTCAGCGTCATTGCCTCATAAAACAGATAAAAGCTAATTAAATTTGCCGAAAAGTCAAGCCCAATCAGCACGCCAAGGACGATCAGATAACATCCGAAAAACTCATGTTCCCGCTCCTCGTGGGTCATATAGGAAAAGGAATAAATTCCCACCAAAAGCCAGACCGTTGCCGTCAGCCCGGCAAACAGACAACTGATTTCATCCACCTTGAATGCAATTTCCACCACATCGGTGAACTGCCACAGCTTAAGCCCCGCTTTGCCCTGAACTAATGCCCAAAGCGTAAAAATCCAGCTTCCAATCAACCCTGCAGCCACCATCAGGCAAAGCTGCTTTCGGTTTTTGCGAAAAACTTTCCCGGTCAGTACCACAATCCCCATGATAATAGGAAAGAGCACGGGAAGAAGTAATTGTATATTTCCCACCATTGCCATTCTCCTTGTATAAAAAGTTTATCGTTACTGTTTGCACAGCCCAGTTTATCCTCTAATCAAACATCGCCAGTCCTGCGGCAATACTGCCGACGATTGGCTGAGAGTTCAGTCCTAAAAATAGATTCAGCATAATAAAACCGCAGATTGCCAGGCGAAGCATACCCGGATGATACAAAAGTGCCGTTTCTCTTCCCTGATCGGTTTTTTCAGTTTCCTCTCCTCCACGGTAGAGCGTAATCACCAGCCGCAGGAAATAAATAGCATTTAACACTGTACTTACAGCCAGGCCAATCAGCGTAGGCATCATCTTATGCGGGCTGTCAAGAGCCGAGGTTGCAAACAGCAGCTTGGAGATAAATCCGGAGAGCATGGGAAAGCCGACCATGGAAAGCGCTCCCACGGTAAAGCCGATTCCGGCCAGGGGATTACGGTAGCCTGCACCCCGAAGACTTGCAAAATCCTTTTTATCCCCGGAAACTTCATAAAGCCCTACGGCGCTGATAAATAAAAGCGCCTTGGTCGCCGAGTGGGTGAACATATGAAATACCGCTGCAATCATCCCGCCGCCGGTTCCCAGGCCGATACCCATATAGATATAGCCAATCTGCGCCACGGAAGAATAGGCAATCATCCGCCGGGTATCCTTTTCAAGAATTGCCAGAACCGAACCCATAATCATTCCCGCCAGACCAAAAATAAACAGGACATTCACCATGCGGGTGGCAATAACATTTTCCCGACCCAGTACCCGGTAAAAAATCTTAATCAGCAGGAAGATATAGCCTTTGGATACCAAACCCGAGAGCACGGCGCTTGCCGTGGGCGTGGCATAACCGTAAGTGTAGGGAATCCAGGAGTGGAAAGGGAAAAGTCCGCTTTTAATCGCCAGCCCCACACTGATCACCGCCAAGATAACCAGAAGAGGAATCTCATAGCTGCCTGCTGCCTCAAGAACAGCCACGGCTTCCTTTGCCGGAGTCATCAGAAGATGCCCGGTCACATCGTACAAAAGTGTCAGACCGATTAAAAACAGACCGGAGCCAAGCTGACTCATCACCATGTACCAGATCGCCGAAGTAAAACTCCTTCCCACCTGACGAATCATAATCAGACCGCAGCCGGCAATCGTGTTAATCTCCACAAAAACATAGGCAGTAAATAAATCGTTGGTATAAATCAGCGCCAGAAGGGAACTGAGCATTAAGTCAATCATAATAAAAAACAAATTGGTCTTTGACTCCTCCACATCCAAAAAGGTGTGCTCCATACCACCGATAACCGAGAACAGCATAACCAGACCGAACATCAGGGCTGTTAATCCCTCCAAAACCCCGGCGCGGATCTCATTGCCCCAGGGCGCAGGAAAATGCCCCATCATATAGGTATAGCTTTCCCCCGTCTTTAAACAGAAAAAAAGCACGGCTGCGGACATGGCCGTAGTGACAGAGATTGCCGTTAAGCTTACATTCCTTGCCTGTTTTCCGGTCAGCACCGAAGATAAAATCCCGGAAAACATAGCAATAATAATCGAAAAAAAAGGGAAATTCTGTACCAGACTCATACGTGTTCCTCCCTTTTTACACCCATTAAAATTTCGTCTAAATCCAGGGAATGATAGCGCTCATAAAGCCGTATGGTCAATGCCAGCATCAGTGCTGTGGTGCTGACGGACACGACGATTCCGGTCAGCACCAGGCCGCTGGGCACGGGATTGATATAGGCCGAGGCGTCCAAAATCCCGTCGGTTACGATGGGCACCATACGCCCCCGGATATAGCCCTTTACCGCTAAAAACAGGTAGACTGCCGTATCCATGATATTCATTCCCATTATCTTTTTTATCAGGTTCCGGTGAAGCAAGAGCATGGTAAATCCAATGCCGAATAAAATCATGGCTGCTGCCTCTTCCAGATGGAAAAACAAATGCTCCATCCTACATTCCCCCCTTTCTGAACAGGGCATAAAACGCATACATGGTGCAGGCCACCACCAGCCCCACACAGATATTTAAGGGCAGGATCAGCCCGCTGCTTAAAATCGCCCCCGGCGTACCCAGAGGAATCCCGCTTTCCAAATGATTTGCCCCGGTAAAGAAGGAATAGCTCTTGGCAAGACAGTAAAACGTCAGGGCACTTAACGTCACCCGACGGTAACTTTTTTCATTAAAAATCTTTTCCATTTTCTGGAATCCAAAAGCATTTAAGTATAAAATCAGCCCCGACCCCAGCACCGCACCGCCAGAAAACCCTCCGCCCGGCGAAAGATGCCCGTTAAGAACAATGTACACGCCGAAGACAAAAATCAGCGGAACCAGCACACAGGAGCATTTCTGGAGGATCACATCATTTTTCGGCTCGTACAGACGATCATTTGCCGCTTCCAGGCGTTTTAGGTTCTCCAGGCTGTGCGGGTCCTTTACGGCAATGTCCCTGTGCTTGTCTGTTTTGGCATTATTCCTGTCCTGAACCGTTCCGGCAACGTCCCTGCCCTGGTCAATCCGCAGAAGCACCAGCACACAGCAGGACGCAATAAACAGCACACAGGACTCCCCGAACGTGTCAAATGCCCGATAGTCCAAAATCATCCCGGTTACGATGTTTACTGCCCCGGTTTCTTTTAAGCCCTGTTCAATATAGCGGGCAGAAACCTCATTATTATCCGGATTCCCCGCATCACCGATTTCCGGAAGATAGGTGATCGTCCAGAGCAGAACCAGGCTGATTGAAAGGCATAAGATAATTGAGAGTATCCGGTAAAATTTCTGGTACTGGGAAAGCTCCTGCTTTTCCAGCACCAGACGCAAATCCTGAATCTTCTGCTCCTTCGCTGCCTTGGCTTCCTGTTCCTGCCTTACAGCCTCCCTTTTTGCTTCCTTCTCCAAAAATACCGGATCCGGCTTGACCGTTTCCATCCCGTGCGCCAAAGGGTCAATCTCACCGCCGACCCAGCGCTTAAATTTCAGCCAGCGGCTGCGGTTATAGTTATCCTTAGTTCTGCTCATCCTGACCCTCCTTCTGGATTGCCCTGATTTTTTTCAGTGTAATAAAAAACAAAATACTGGTCACTCCCGCACCCACCGCTGCCTCGGTGATGGCAAGATCCGGCGACTGCAGAAGCACCCAGATCACGCACATGATCAGACTGTAGGACATAAAAATAACAATCGAAGTCAGCAAATCCTTCGTCAGCCCAACGGCAACCGAACAGGCAATCAAGCCTAACAGCAAAATCACTTCAAAAATTTTCATCCTTTACCATCCCCCTCTGCTGCCTCATTCTGCGCTTTTTCATTTTCTCTGTCCATGCCGTCAATAATCTGTATTTCTCCTAAATGCTCATCCGTCATTGCCTCTAAGCGGCTAATCATATGACCGGAAACGGGGCTTGCCATCCAGAAAAAGAGAATGACCAGAAAAAGCTTTAGAGAGTCCAAAGAAAAGCCGCGGATAATCATTAACCCGGCAAAGATAAATAAAATTCCCAGTGTATCCCCCATAGCCGCCGCGTGCATCCGGTTTAATGCCTGGTGAAAACGGTTTACACCAAACACCGCCAGTACCATAAAGATAAGGCCCATGCAAAGGCAGAGCGCCGCAGCCGCAAATTTACACCATGCAAAAAACATCCCTATTCGCCCTCCTTTTCGCTTTGATTTTGTGTTGAAGCAGCAATAGCAGAACTGTCTGAACTGCCCTGCTGCCTGGTATTATCGTCATGCTGCCTGGTATTATCGTCATGCTGACAGGCACAGTTATTTTGCTGCTGGATACGAATATTTTCCATAACAGCCTCCAGGGTTGCCTTCCTGCCCTTTTTCTGCAGATAAACACCGGTATAAATTTTACAGAGCACAACAACGCCAAGGAAGCTTATCATCGCATAAATCAGACAAATATCCACTAAATAATTCTGGTCAAGCATTACGGACAGTACAGCGATGATCATAATAATCATCGTTCCAATCATATTGATAGCAATAATCCGATCGGCAATCCTTGGCCCTATCACTGAGCGAAGGATACTGATTAGGATAAGAAACGCCAAAAGCAGGATCGCTGCCACAAAAAGCCCCTGGTAAGCCTGTCCGATTATCTCCATTTTCTTTCCTCTGCCTCCATTTTCTTTAACAGTTCCACAAATACCGAGTTCTCCATGCCCTCTGCCAGTTCACGATCCAGGCAATGTACGCAGAAACGGTTATCTTCCAGGGAAACCGTAATGGTTCCCGGCGTAAGTGTGATGGAATTTGCCAGAATCACCTTGGACAGTTCACTTTGAAGATCTGTACCGAAATACACCAGAGCAGGCTCCGGCTGAATCTCCGGCGAAATAATTATTTTCAGGACACAAAGATTGGCCTTAACAATTTCTTGAATTAAAACATAAAAATACTGGAAAAAAAGAGGAATAAGATGGAACAGCATCAATTCTTTTTTCATGCTGTAATCCATAAAACGGCAGATAAAATAAAATAAAACTGCCGATAAGATCAGACCAAAGATAACAATTTCCACAGTTATCCTGCCATTGAGAATGATCCATACAAAAAAAAACAGAAAAAACATGGGCACAGATCCTCCTAACTTTGCAAATGATAAAACATCCCCTGTATATCGCTTCCATTATAAACCCGATTGATGGGGACTGCAAGTTAAAAAGATGAAAATAGTTCGGAAGTATACTGGTCAAAGGAAACTCGGAATCCATTTTGTTACTTTTCCGTCATCCTATGCTGCTGTTGCAGCTTGAAATAGGTTAAAAGACAGTTATTGCAGCACAAAGCACAGTTTATCCACGCCCTTCCACACATTAACTTTAACCAAACTAAGTGACGGACGGGTTTTCGTTACGTTTTGAATCACTTCAGTAAACTGATTCTCAATACAGTGATAAAAATTCTGGCGGAAATGCTCAACAAAACTGGCATTGCGGGATTGGGACAGCAAAACCTTTTCCATTGGAGTAAGGCTGTCCTGGATGGTAATATCCAATGTATTGCCCTGAAAAAAAACAAGTATATCTTTAGCCCCTCTCCCCTGACAAGTTTTTATAATACGAAAAAATTCTTTCCTGAGATCTGCTTCAATTAACCGCTTATTTTTTAATAATTCTACTTGTGTATCCGAAAGCTGCTGTCCCCGTTTCTGTACAATTTCTTCAGCAAGCGTTTTCAGCCGTTCTTCCAGCCCTTCCACATCAATAGGTTTTAACATATAGTGCGCAATTTTTAAATCAACCACATTGATAATGGTATCCACCATGCTTACGGTAGAGGTCACAATAACTTTTATTTCCTGATCCGCTTTCCGAATCTGACGCAGCATCTCCACGCCGCTAATCTGCGGTAAAATCAAATCGACAATTAAAATATCCGGAGAAACCTTATGAAAAATTTCCAGTCCTTCTTCCCCGTTTCCTGCGGCAAAAACCTTTGCTCCCATCCGTTTGAGGAGTTGTGTCAATGCCATACGGGTATCCTCATCATCCTCGACATAAAGAAGTTTCATTTGTTTTAAAGCATTCATCATCCATTCTTCCTTTCGTCTGCAGAAGAAGGGAGCAAAAAAGTCAGGTGACAGACAATATCGCTCCCATGATTTTTATATGTGATCGTTCCGTGAAAATGGTGCTCCAGCATTTGTTTCGTCAGATAAACCCCCAGCCCTGTTCCCCCCATTTCCGCTTTTGTCGTAAAATAAGGTGTTGCAATCTGCTGCAGGACGGAATCGGGCAGCGGTCCCCCGCCATTGATGATTGTAAGATGCAAAATATTCCCTTTATCCTCGTTCCACCCGGTAATCCGAATTTTCCGTTCATCTAAAGGCAGGGTACGGATGCTGTCGCAGGCATTATTTAACAAATTAATCATGCACTGGCAGAATTCATTACGAAAACCAGTCATGGTCAATTCATCTGCAAGGTCAATCACAAGCGAAATGCAGTGAATACGGATAATATCCTCCATAAAACCAGCAGCCTTTAAAATCTCCTTTTTCAGTGAAAATAAAACAGGGCTTCTGTCCGGGCGGAGAAAACCTGCAAAATCATCAATCGTTTCTGACAGCGTGCGTATACAGGTCTGTAATTTTTCCACCTCAGAAAAAAGCTCCTCTGCACTGTCACCTTTTTCCTGCCCTTCAACATCGTGCAGCAGATATTTCATATTGGAAAGCGTTATATTCATTAAATTCAGCGGCTGCTTAAACTGATGGGAAATATTGCCCACCATCTCCCCGACCTTAGCCTGCCGGGATTGGCTGATCAGCATAATCGTCTTTGCTTCATCTGCTTTTAATGCTGTTCGTACACTGGTTACAGAAAAAATAATTATATAAATTATTATTGCGGTAGCCGTAAATACAAGGGTAATAATAAAAATATTTTTCAAATTAAAAAACGGTTCCAACACCACAGAACGGGGTTGGAGAATCAAAGGGAGCCAGCCATTGTCAAAAAAAGAATACGCTCCAAGATATTCCTTTCCCTCTGCATCCGTATAATCAAATGCTGCTGCTCCCTCCTGGCTTATCTGAATTTCCTTCTGTAAATTTTCCGGATGGAACGGCAGGGAAGCATTTTCTATATTTCCGGCAACATACTGTACATTACTGTCATACAAAGCAACAATGCCTGAACCTTTCAGGGAAATTCCCTTTAAAATATCCATCAGATCGTCCACATAAATATCTGCCCCTGCAACCCCAAGGAGCATCCCATCCCGATCATAAACAGCTCTGCCATAGGTTGCCGTATATGCTCCGGTATTATTTTTTAAATCCGGCTCCCATGTATAGCCTGTCCAATAGGAGTCATTGGCAATCGCTTTATAGTAATAATCTACACTAGGATTTCCCTCTAAAAACCAGCTTCCTGCTTCTTCTGCCACATCCAGCTTTTCCACCTGACCGTCCTCCCAGATATACCAGATTTCTTCCCGTCCATTATAAAGTCTGGGATTAAATGAAAAAAACAGTCCGGCAAGATGTTCATTTTCCTCAAGAACCACCAAGATCGTGCGATCCAGTATTTCCTTTTGCAGCAGATATTCCGGAGAAGACTGGGGGAATTCCTGATAGGTAAACATCTGAGATACTTCACCTGCCAATGTATCGACCACGCTCTCTGCATCGGCCAGAAGAAGGTTCACTTCTCTTGCCTTTGTATTCACCAATCCTATCAAACGTTCCTTCGCTTCCTGCTCATAAATATGGAATCCCATGAAAAAAAGTACACTTCCAGTAATCAGGGCAGCTGCACCAGAACAAAGAATAATGGAAAGAAGCGCTGTAAAAAATACCTTTCGCATTGTTGATTCCCCCAGTAAATGCTTTATTTGATTTTATCTTTTCCTTTGTCTGCACAGCTGCAAAAAAGGACGTATTTCAGGATTATACCACTATTCCCTGGAAAAAACTACTTCTCCGTTAAAAATCGTATAAAGTACAGTTGTTTCATTGATTTGCAGCGGGTCAATGGTAAAAATATCCTGATCCAAAATCAAAAAATCAGCATATTTTCCGGTTTCAAGTGAACCCGTTTCCTTTTCTCTGAACATTGAATATGCTCCGTTAATCGTAAAACAGCGAACCATTTCTTCAACGGAAAGGCGTTCCCCGGCATTTAAAAGACAGGTCGGATCATCCATATCATGAATATCCTCAACACCATAATAATCCGGATCATTTAAATTCCGTGTAACCCCTGCTTCAATCGCACGCATAGGCCATGGATCGGGAGTGGAAACGCCGTCCGAAGCACAGGCAATAACCGCTTTCGCTTCATAAAGGGATTTTGCCGGGTATTCCTGGTTTGCCCGTTCATCACCAAGAACTGCTTTTTCCACAGGTTCCCACCAGTCTGGTTCTTTCAAATGCCAGAAAGGATTTGTCACTGCAGTGACTCCCAGTTTATTAAACCTTGCATAATCCTCTGTCTTTACAATCTGCAGATGGGTAATTCCGTTTCGGTAATCCTGTCCGCCAAGTGCTTTTTGTGCCTTCTCCAGAGCATTCAATGTCTGTGTAGTCGCCTCATCACCAATAGAATGTACATGAACCTGAAGCCCTCTTTTCATCGTTTCTTCAAATACTGACGGAAGTGTTTCCAAATCCCAGTAAAAACTTCCATAATTATCCCTGCCATCCTCTGTTTTTTCCACATATGGTTCACTGACATTTGCCGTAGCGCCCTCTACTGCACCATCAGCAAAAAACTTTGCAAAGCTTACATCAAACAATGGTGACTTATATTCTTCCCGCTTTTTCACAAGATAATCCAACTGTTCTTCAATCGGCTTATCGGGAAAAATGGTCAGGGAGGCATTAACCCGCAGCTTTAACCTTCCTTCCTGATCCAAAGCGTGAATAGCTTCAATCGGATTGGGTGTCACTTCTCCCGACATCGAAGCAATCGTGGTATAGC
Source organism: Lachnospiraceae bacterium (assembly GCA_009774615.1). GTDB lineage: Bacteria > Bacillota > Clostridia > Lachnospirales > Lachnospiraceae > Caccovicinus. The sequence continues at coordinate 72,839 of VSOC01000001.1, read as the reverse complement.
CCATTTCGTGAAGCTGATTCTGGTAAACTTCCACTGCCGTTTCCCATTGCTCAACCGTATACTCTGCTTTGGGAATTTCAATCCCCTTAATATTTGCAACACTTCCCCACAGTTCCCCGGTTTCCGGATCTTTAAAAATATTTCCGGCTTGGGGAACCGTATCCTTTGTAATACCAGCCAAGGCAAATCCTGCGCTGTTCATCCACCAGTTATGCCCTCCTGTTTCCTGCAAAATAATCGGCTTATCGGGACTTATTTCATCCAGCCACTCCTTCTTTGGTCCTCTGGTGCTATCTCCCATGGCACTGGAATAACCGCGTCCAAAATAAGCGTCCATCTCCGGATGGCTGTCCACAAACTCCTTTACCACCCTAAGCACCTCATCCAAATCGGATGTATTAGGAACAGGAATTGCATACATTTCTGACATCAGCGTTCCCGGAGCATGCGTGTGGGCATCTATCAACCCCGGAATTACTGTTTTGCCCTCCAAATCAGTCACATTGGTTTCCTCACCAATATAAGCCTCTACATCGGCATCTGAACCTGTAAACAGAATTTTTCCATCTTTAACCGCTATTGCCTCGACAATCAAGTTATTCGCATCAACTGTATGGATCTTACCATTTTTCCAGACAGAATCTGCAGTTTCTAAAGCAGAGTTCCTTGCTGAATCCTGCAAAGATTCTGCATCGGGCTGTACCTTTGATGATTCGGACTCTTTCTCTGCTACTTTCTTTGCACCCGCATCATCGGAAGTCTGAACGACCACGCTTGCATCCACAGCACCTGATGTCTGAACGGTTGCATTTGTCCCGCATCCTGAAAGAACTGAACTTCCCATAAGCGCAAACAGAGTAATGCTTATCCACATCTTTTTTTTCATCCCATGAGCCTCCTTTTCATGATTATCCTTTAGCTTCTGTGCAATAAAAAAGCAGATCAATACAAAGAAAATCTTGTACTGATCTGCTATACGCTGACTTACGTGTTCGTATACGCCCATCAATTTTTTTAACTTATCGGTCAGATAAAAAAGAAATCCTAGCCGCAACTGTTACTTCTTTTGCCTATAGAATAGCATAGATACGAAAGTGTGTCAAGGTGAATTGCAGGCAAATCGCTTTTACATCAGCGATTCATACAGCGCCTTAATTTCTTCCACGGACGTATCTCTTGGATTTCCGGGGCGGCAGGCGTCAGCAAATGCAGACTCTGCTAAGAACTGTACATCCTCCGGCTTCACAATCTCTTTCAAATCCGCAGGAATTCCCACATCCTCCGACAGCTTCTTCACCGCGTCAACAGCCGCCTTTCGGTATTCTTCCTGACTCATCTTCTCCGTTCCTTCTACACCCATAGCCTGTGCAATATATTTATATTTGTCGCCGGTAGCCGAAGCATTATACTCCATAACCGTAGGAAGGATAATTGCATTGGCCACGCCGTGCGGGGTATCGTATAAAGCGCCCAGCGGATGTGCCATGGAATGAACAATGCCAAGCCCTACATTGGAAAAGCCCATGCCGGCAATGTACTGGCCCAGTGCCATCTGTGTGCGCCCTTCGGGGGTATTATTCACCGCATCGCGCAGATATTTGCTGATGATTTCAATTGCCTTTAAGTGGAACATATCCGTCATCTCCCACGCGCCCTTGGTGATATAGCCTTCAATGGCATGGGTCAAGGCATCCATACCGGTTGCCGCGGTCAGTCCCTTGGGCATAGAAGCCATCATCTCCGGGTCAACTACGGCTACGACCGGAATATCATGAACGTCCACACAGACCATCTTGCGGTTTTTCTCTGCATCGGTAATTACATAATTAATGGTAACCTCTGCCGCTGTACCTGCCGTCGTTGGAACAGCAATAATCGGCACGCACTTATTCTTCGTCGGTGCCACGCCTTCTAAGCTTCTTACATCTTCAAATTCCGGATTGGCAATAATAACACCAATCGCCTTCGCCGTATCCATGGAAGATCCGCCGCCGATAGCGATAAGATAGTCCGCTCCCGATGCTTTAAATGCTGCAACACCGGTCTGTACATTCTCAATCGTAGGATTTGCCTTGATATTGGAATATATCTCATAAACCAGACCTGCCTCATCCAGCACATCCGTTACCTTTTTCGTCATATTGAACTTAATTAAATCCGGGTCCGAGCAGACAAAGGCTTTCTTAAACCCCCTTGCCTTTGCCTCTGCGGCAATCTCCTTAATCGCCCCCGCGCCATGATAAGAAGTTTCATTCAATACAATTCGGTTTGCCATCGTTTTTCTCCTTTTCTTGTTTTGTTATTTTGTTATTTGGTTATTTTTTCTTTTACGGTTTTGGTAATTTTTCTTTTACCGTCTTGGCCTTTTTTCTTTTACTGTTCCGACAGTTTTAAACCACCATAAACCACCAAATTCCATCTGTTAATAGTATAACAAACTCTTCCAGGAAAAGGAAGTTACAGATCCCAGGATTTGTAACTCTTCCAGAAAAAATGGCTATACCCCAATCAGCCCCAACACCCGAAATTCCCGTCCCAGCTTCTCGGGCATGGCATCCACCAGGGACTTTGCTATCTCCTCCGGCGTCGATTTCATCCCGGTTAATACCCATTTCACCGTCATATACACCGATCCCCGGCAATACATCTCCAACAGGAAACGGATCTCCTCATCGGGCAGATATCCGGTTTTTTCCATCATCTTATCCAGGTAAAACTGCAAAATCAGATCAAAATCATGTTCCTTTAATGAATTTCTGTCGTCAGATCGAAATGCCTCGGCAAAAAACACCCTCTCCTGCCGGATAAAATGAAACTTCTTCACTAACCCTTCATACACCGTAGTCCCCTGCCCCATCTGCGCAAACGATGCCAGTACCAGTTTATCAAAATACCAGTTAATTAAATCATATTTATCCAGAAAATGCCGGTAAAAAGTCTGCCTGGTCGTGCCGCAGCCTTCAACGATATTTTTAACGGTAATCTTATCTACAGGAATTGTTTTCATACACTCCTTTATGGAATCCGCCAGGCGGTATTTCATTTTATCCTGCTTGTTTTCCATAATTTCCCTTATCTCCTTATCTCTGTTGCCGCTTACTATACCCTCTGCTTTCTATTTTCCACTTGATTGTATCACAGGCTGTTACCGGCTTCAACCCGATTTGTAAACTTACCCAATGGATTCAAAAAAGCGTTATTTCACAGGTTCACAGCAACGGGCAAAATTCCATGAAAATCACATCGCAGATACAAAAAAAACGGTTGACATTTATTATTTTTCGCGGTAAAATATATTTCATATTTGATTAGTTCATTTTTGAACTATTCTTTTTTGAACAAGGAGGAAAGACATGATGCAGATGAATCTTCAATTCCCTTACAAACTGCTCCAGGCTTATACCGCCTACTGCCGCCCGCTCTGCCAGGAGATAAAATTGCCGCAGACGGCCTTTGATATCCTGATGTTCCTTGCCAATAACCCTGCGCACAACACAGCCAGGGATATCGTAGAAATCCGCGGAATTAAAGCCAATCTGGTATCCGTTAATGTCGATAAGCTGGTCCATGAAGGCTACATCGAAAGAGCTGCCGTTCCCGGCGACCGCAGGAAAACCTATCTTACCTGCACGAAAAAAGCATCCCCGCTCATCGAAAGGGGACACAAAATCCAGGCTGTATTTTTTCAGGAACTGCTTCAGACGATTGATCCGGACGAGCTGAATACCTTTCACCGTGTTTTCTGTGCGATTGATAAAAATCTGGATAAGATGATGAAACCTGCGTCGGCAAAAACTATTGAAAAATAGCGGCAAAAGACCTTTTGACGCTTTTATCATATCATAATAGAAAGAAGGAATGTTTTCATGAATATTTTTCTTGTTATCATCGTAACCTTTTTCGCCGGAATGGGTGCCGGACTTGGGACCGGATTTGCAGGGATGAGTGCCGCGGCTGTGATAAGCCCGATGCTGATTACCTTCCTGAACATGGAACCTTACATGGCCGTCGGCATTGCCCTCTCCTCGGATGTTTTGGCGAGCGCCCTGTCTGCCTATATTTACGGAAAAAATAAGAACTTAGATATTAAAAACGGAATCATTATGATGGGCAGCGTCCTGGTCTTTACCGTGGTTGGAAGCTTTATTGCTGCATTAGTTCCCCCGGCAGCCATGGGAAATTTTTCAGTCTTTATGACCTTTTTGCTCGGCATTAAATTCATCGTTAAGCCGGTAATGACCACAAAAGAAACCATGGCTGGTGTTTCCGCAAAAAAACGTGCCGTACAGTCGGTTATCTGCGGCGCAATAATTGGCTTTATCTGCGGTTTTATCGGTGCCGGCGGCGGAATGATGATGCTTCTTATTCTCACTTCTGTCCTTGGCTATGAATTAAAAACGGCGGTTGGCACAAGCGTATTTATTATGACCTTTACAGCGCTGACCGGAGCGGTTTCCCACTTTACCATCGGCGGAGCGCCGGACTGGGGGATTTTTGCCCTGTGCATAATCTTCACCTTTATCTGGGCAAGAATCGCCGCCCTCTTTGCCAATAAAGCAGAACCCAAAACCTTAAACCAGGCAACCGGTATTGTGTTGGTGATTTTGGGAGCGGCGATTATGTTGTTTAACTTTTTGGGATAACCAATGTTTTTTTCGGACATAGGAAAATCATCAAAAAAGCAGCATGAAAAGTCAGCAGGCAAACGATTCACCTGCTGACTTTTCAGTCTTTCTATTCACTGCCATAGAACCCGGTATCACTAATTTCTTTATAAAAAACACTCCCCTGCTGCGTTTTTACGTTACTGTTCATATGGCAATATTATTCTCCCTGCTTCCCTGCCGCAATAAGCTTCTCCATCAACTCACTTTTCCCTGTTTTCAGCATGATAAACTCCGGGAACATAAAGCTGTTTGCCACAAGAACAACTGTGGTAGTGCTGTAGCCTGCTGCCTTGATTTTTTCCCTCTATGCCAGCCCATATTTTAAAAATCCCTGATACAAGCCATCATTTTCCACGGAAGGACAAATCTCATCCGCAAGTTCTTTTAACTTCTTGCTCCCGTTTTCCATACAGAAACTTAAACCTACGGTTTCCAACATCTCCCAGTCATTCATACTGTCCCCAAACCCTATGGTATCGTTCACAGATAAATTCAGATATTCGCAGACTCTCTCGATTCCTTTTCCCTTATTAAATTTCCGGTTCACAAGTTCTCCGTTAATCATTCCATATCCGTCTGCATCCTGGATACAAAAATCAAAATTTCCCTGCAATACCCGTTTTGGTTCTTCCAGCTGCTCTAGGGAAGAACTCATAAACACCAGCTTATAGACATCCTGTCCCCGATACTGCTTCATGGGCAGGATATTTAAGTCATGCTCTATCTGCTCACGCCAGCGCAGCAGCTCACTGTTTGCTCCCTGCTTTGCATTTTCCCGCAGAAATATCTTAAATCCTTCATCAGTATAAGAGCCGTCTTTACACTCAATCGTCCGAAACACCCCGTTTTTATGGAAAACTTCCATAACCGCTTTTCTCTGGGCTTCGGTCATCGGGCAGTCGTAAATCACCTTATCCCCACAGAAAATATACCCGCCGGAACTTGCGATTGCCCCATCAAATCCAAACTGCAAGAGGGGCGACAGCATAGCATAATTTCTTCCTGTACACAAAAAAACATAATGCCCCTTCTTCTGTGCACGGCGAACCGCTTCTAATGCAGACGCCGGCGGCTCATTGCTTCCGGCCCTGGTCAATGTGCCGTCAATATCCAAAAAGATAAGCTTCTTTCCCATCTTTTCCTCCTTCTTTACCTTAACACTGCCAAACGGTATGCAGGTATCCTTTAGCTTTTCCAAACTGCTCTCTATACTCATTGCTAATATGGTATCGTTCTCATATCCATATGATATTCTACTATCTGTTTTTTGTAAAGCGGCAATACTGCAAAAGCCGTCCTGCCATCTCCTTTGCCGCACGGAAATCATCCTGGTAGACGCAGGACTGTCCGGATAATTTCCGTCCCAAAATCACCATGATTTCCCTTCACCTGCATTTTCCATCAAACCTTATCTCTAATTTTCCAGCATCTTACTCTGCCGTCAGATCCGCCGTCTGGTACACAATCACCTTGCGCAAATCCTCCGGCGACATCTCAATCTGATAACCGATTTTCCCTGCACTGAATAAAAAACTGTCCCAGCCGCTCACCGTTTCATCAATCGTTGTCCTAAAAAACTTCTTCATCCCAATGGGCGAGCATCCCCCATGGACATAGCCGGTAAGGGGAAGAAGTTCCTTTTCTTTAATCATGGCAATGGACTTTTCGCCCACTGCCTTTGCCCCCTTCTTTAAATCCAGTTCCTTTTCTACAGGAATCACAAAGACATAATGCTGCCCGGTCTTTCCCACCGTCACCAACGTCTTAAACACCTGCGCCGGATTTTCTCCAAGAATTGCCGCTACTTCTGTTCCGCTTACAGCCTGCGTACCTCCATAGAAATGCGCCTGATAAGGAACTTTTTTCTGTTCCAGAATCCGCATAACATTCGTTTTTTCTTCCACTTCTTTTTCCTCCTATTTATTAAAAGTTCCCGAAAATGCACTCTCATTTCCGTTTACAGGAAGCGCCGGAGAAGATGAAGATTCTTCCGCAGTTTGCAAAGCTGTTGTTTCTTCCTCCGTTGTATAAGGCCAATTTCCGGGGCTGTAAGTGGGGTCTTCCCACGTCTGCGGCACATCTGTTTCACGGGAATCTGTGCCCCCGTCATAAGGATCGGTATCAAATTTCCAGCTGTCCATCCATTCCAGGCTGTCAATATCGTGCCATTCAATCATTTTAGTATCATATTCTTCCAGACCTTCAAGCTCATCCATATGGCCCTCCCACTCCGTAGTATATCGGAGTTCATTTCCCACCATGGTCACCCGTTCAATGGTCGCTTCCCCGGTTCCGCTGAACCCCTTGGATTACTGCATGCCCCACACGCAAAAATAACTGCCAGCAGCAGAAAAAGACAGCAAAAAAGCTTTCTTTCCGGTTTACCTGTTATATCCGTTTTCATCATGTAAGCTTTCCCCCATATTTAAATCTGTATCTATGAAAACAGCCTTCATCTGCACATGCATCCTTGTGGTTTATGCATTACTCATCCCCTGGTGAAAATTATAACACAGGAAAAGCAAAAATGGAAATATATTATTCTTTTCCAGCTTTATCTTGTAAACTTCTGTACCTATGGGTTATAATGGATGTAATTTAAAAAATATAAAAACTTACAGGAATGGATGTACTTTGAAAAACATACCGACCTGAAGAAAGGAAAATACAGTGCATATGGCAACGGTTCAACTTAAAAAAGGCACCGGGCGCTCATTAAAAGCCGGCGGGGCCTGGATTTATGATAATGAAATTGACAGTATTTCCGGCAGCTATCAAAACGGAGATATGGTCTATGTGGAGGATTTTGACGGCTATCCTTTAGGACAGGGCTTTATCAATACAAACTCCACCATCACCATCCGCATGATGACCCGAAAAAAGGGGGTTTTGGTCGATGACAGCCTGATTGAACAGCGCGTGCGCAACGCCTGGGAATACCGGAAAGCGGTGGTGGATACATCAAGCTGCCGCATTATCTTTGGGGAGGCCGACTTTCTCCCCGGAATTGTCATCGATAAGTTTTCGGATGTTTTAGTGGTGGAGTCCCTGGCTCTTGGCATTGAGCGCTGGAAGATGGTTATTTTGGAAAAGCTTCAGGCTGTACTTAACGAGGATGGCATCTCCATCCGCGGAATTTATGAGCGAAGCGATGCCAAAGTCCGTCTTCAGGAAGGGTTAAAACGCCATAAGGGATTTATCGGTGCCCCCTTCGATACCAAGGTAGAAATCACGGAAAACGGGGTTCGCTACCTGGTGGATGTAGAAGATGGACAGAAAACCGGGTTTTTCCTGGATCAGAAATACAACCGCCTAGCGATTCACCGCCTATGTCCGGGAAAGCGGGTGCTGGACTGCTTTACCCACACCGGTTCTTTTGCCTTAAATGCAGGGATTGCCGGGGCGGCCTCGGTTCTGGGCGTGGACGCCTCCGCTCTTGCTATCAACCAGGCAAGGGAAAATGCCGAATTAAACGGGCTTTCCGACCGGGTGCATTTTCAGTGCGCAGATGTCTTTGAACTCCTTCCCCAGTTAGAAGCCGCGAAAGAAAGATTCGACCTGGTGATCCTCGATCCGCCCGCTTTTACCAAATCCAGAAATTCCATTAAAAATGCCGTAAAGGGCTACCGGGAAATCAACCTGCGCGGAATGAAGCTGGTGAAGGACGGCGGATTTCTGGCAACCTGCTCATGCAGCCATTTTATGAATCCCGAACTCTTTGCCAAAACCATCCAGGAAGCGGCATCCGGGGTACATAAACGCCTGCGCCAGGTCGAATACCGCACCCAGGCCGCCGATCATCCGATTTTATGGTCAAGGGAGGAATCTTCTTATTATTTGAAATTTTATATTTTCCAGGTTTGTGAGGAAAGGTAAAAATTTTATTGTTAATAATCCACATAAATACAGGCTTTCCAAACCATGCATGGAAAGCCTGTATTCTTTATTCAGCTATTCCCCTGTTATCCAGGAAAATGTTTAGTTCACACTTCTCTTCACATACGTCGTATGCAGCAGATGATGTGCCTTCTTGCTTCCCGGCTCGCCCAGGTAGGTTGCATACAGTTCCTTGATCGCCGGGTTCTCATGCGATTTACGGATCGGGTTATTCTTATCCAGATCGTAAAGCACTTTTGCCCGCAGTGCACGGATATCTTCGGTATTTCTTACATGCCCTGGCTGCTGCGGCTGCCCGCCGCCGTTGACACATCCGCCCGGACATCCCATAATTTCAATAAAGTGATAATCGGCTTCCCCGTTCTTCACCATATTCAAAAGCTTTCTCGCATTGCCAAGACCGGAAGCTACGGCAACCTTAACGTCCATTCCCGCTACCTTGTAGGTTGCCTCCTTAATTCCTTCTGTACCTCTGACATCGACAAAATCAACATCGGCAAGTTCTTCACCGGTCAGCGTTTCCACTGCGGTTCTAAGCGCTGCTTCCATAACGCCGCCCGTTGCGCCAAAGATTACGCCGGCGCCCGTTGCCAGTCCTAACGGCTCGTCAAACTTCTCTTCCGGCAGTTCTCTGAACTTAAGGCCAACCTTCTTAATCATCCGCGCCAGTTCTCTGGTCGTCATGGAATAATCCACGTCGGGATAGCCTGCGCCGTCCTCGTCTGCACGACCAATCTCAAACTTCTTCGCCGTACACGGCATTACCGATACGGATACGATATCCTTCGGGTCAATGCCGGCCTTCTCCGCATAATAGCTCTTTGCAATCGCGCCGAACATCTGCTGCGGCGACTTGCAGGAAGAAAGGTTTTCGGTCATATCCGGGAAGTAATGCTCACAGTATTTTACCCAGCCCGGAGAACAGGAGGTAATCAGCGGAAGTACGCCGTTATTCTGTACACGGTGGATAAACTCATGTGCCTCTTCCATAATGGTGAGGTCTGCACTGAAATCCGTGTCAAATACCTTATCAAATCCAATCCGGCGCAGGGCGGCTGCCATCTTGCCCTCGACATCCGTTCCGATCGGATAGCCAAACTCTTCGCCTAAGCCTGCACGAACTGCCGGTGCCGTCTGTACGATCACATGCTTAGACGGATCGTGGATGGCTGCCAGTACATCATCGATGCAGGATTTTTCGGTCAATGCCCCGGTAGGACATACAGCGATACACTGTCCGCAGGATACGCAGGAGGTTTCACCCAGACCCATCTCAAACGCAGAACCGATATTCGTATGGAATCCGCGCTCGTTTGCCCCGATAACACCGATGCCCTGTACGTTCTCACAAACCGCTACGCAGCGGCGGCAGAGGATACACTTGGAGTTGTCGCGCAGCATGTGTGCCGCGGAATCGTCGATACAGGACGGGGTCTTATCGCCGTCGTAATAGCTTTCATCCTCCACACCCAGTTCTTTTGCAAGCTGCTGCAGTTCACAGTTTCCGCTTCTTACGCAGGATAAACATTTCCGATCATGATTTGACAGTAAAAGCTGAAGGGTTTTCTTACGGGAATCGAGTACCTTTGGTGTATTCGTCCAGACTTCCATACCCTCAGCAACCGGGTATACGCAGGAGGCCACCAGGCTTCTTGCCCCCTTAACCTCAACTACACAGATACGGCAGGCACCGATTTCATTGATTTCCTTTAAAAAGCACAGGGTAGGAATTTCAATGTGGGCAAGTCTTGCTGCTTCGAGGATCGTAGAACCCTTCGGCGCAGAAACTTCCATGCCGTTGATTTTTAATGTAACATTTTCCATTTGTTCTTTCCTCCCTTATTTCTTCACGATAGCGCCAAACTTACATTTTTCCATACAAGCGCCGCACTTCACGCACTTCTCAGCATCGATAATATGCGGGTTCTTCACTGAACCGATAATTGCGCCTGCCGGACAATTCCTTGCACACAATGTACAGCCGCGGCACTTATCCCGATCAATAACATAAGAAAGAAGGGACTTACAAACACCAGCCGGACATCTCTTCTCTTTAATATGTGCCTCATACTCGTCGCGGAAATAGCGAAGCGTGGAAAGCACGGGGTTCGGCGCTGTCTGGCCAAGACCGCAGAGGGAATTGTTCTTAATATAGTAGCAAAGCTCTTCCAGCTTATCCAAATCTTCCATCGTCGCCTGACCCTTGGTGATCTTCGTTAAAATCTCCAGCATACGGCGCGTGCCGACACGACATGGCGTACACTTGCCGCAGGACTCTTCCACCGTAAACTCCAAGAAGAACTTGGCGATATCAACCATACAGTCATCTTCGTCCATAACAATCAGACCGCCGGAACCCATCATGGAACCGATGGCAATCAGGTTATCATAGTCAATCGGGATATCAAAATGCTCTGCCGGGATACATCCGCCGGACGGGCCGCCCGTCTGTGCCGCTTTAAACTTCTTGCCGTTGGGGATGCCGCCGCCGATCTCTTCGATAACTTCGCGCAGGGTGGTTCCCATCGGAATCTCTACCAGACCGGTATTATGAATCTTGCCGCCTAAGGCAAATACCTTGGTTCCCTTTGACTTTTCGGTTCCCATCGAAGCAAACCACTCTGCTCCGTTTAAAATAATCTGCGGAATATTTGCATAGGTTTCTACGTTATTTAAGATCGTCGGCTTGCCGAACAGACCTTTCTGTGCCGGGAACGGCGGACGGGGACGAGGCTCGCCTCTCTTGCCTTCGATGGAGGTCATCAGCGCTGTTTCCTCACCGCACACAAACGCACCGGCACCAAGACGCAGGTCAATATCAAAATCAAAACCGGTTCCGAAAATATCTTTTCCTAATAAGTTATACTCTCTTGCCTGCTCAATCGCAATCTTTAAGCGGTCAACGGCAATCGGGTACTCTGCACGAACGTAGATATAACCCTGGTTTGCGCCAATCGCATAGCCGGCAATCGCCATCGCTTCCAGCACAACGTGGGGATCGCCTTCCAGTACGGAACGGTCCATAAATGCACCCGGGTCGCCCTCGTCGGCATTACAGCAGACATACTTCTGATCCGCGTCGTTCTGCTTTGCCAGCTTCCACTTTAAGCCGGTCGGGAAGCCGCCGCCCCCTCTTCCGCGCAGGCCGGAATCCAGAAGAATCTGAATAACATCGTCCGGGGTCATCTCGGTTAAAACCTTACCCAGAGCCTCGTAGCCGCCGGTTCCTATGTACTCGTCAATCACTTCCGGGTTAATCACACCGCAGTTTCTTAACGCTACACGGTGCTGCTTCTTATAGAAATCCGTATCAATCAGCGCCTTTACGCCGCCGCTGGTAACCGTTTCATCATACAGCAGACGGGTAACCACACGCCCCTTTAACAGATGCTCAGAAACAATCTCCGGAATGTCCTCCACCTTAACCATGGAGTAAAAGCTTGCATCCGGGTAAACAATCATAATCGGACCAAGCGCACAAAGTCCGTGGCATCCGGTCTGGATAACCGCTACCTCGTCCTGTAAGCCCTGCTTTACAATCTCATCATTTAATCTTTCAATAATCTGTGGGCTTCCAGAGGAAGTACATCCGGTTCCGCCGCAGACCAATACATGTGAACGATACATAATAGTCTTCCTCCTTATTTCATATCGGTAGAACTCAGCGTATATTCTTCTACCACGTGTCCGCCGATCAGATGACGGTTTACGACCTCAACAGCCTTCTCCGCGTCCATACGGATATAGGTTACCTTAGGCTCGCCCGGAACCATAACCTCAACAATCGGCTCAAACTGGCATAAGCCGATGCATCCGGTCTGGGTAACTGCCACCTTATCGGTCAGACCTCTTTCCTGTACCTCCTGTGAAAGCTTTGTCAGAACCGGTCTTGCACCCGCTGCGATTCCACAGGTAGCCATACCCACAACAACTCTGGTATGATTATGATCCTCTGCCCGCAGACCAACCTGGTTCTGCATCTTTTCACGAATTGCCTTTAATTCAGCAAGACTTTTCATTTTTTCCTCCAATCTGTGCGTGCTCTACCGCACATCCAGGTTTGGGTAAATTCTTTTTTCACCCATTCCTTCCATGCTCTGCATGTATGCCTGTGCCCTTTCCTGCCGCTGCCAAACCCGCAGGGCAGACCCAAAAAGTCACAGCACCACGCCCTGATCCACTTCACTTTTATTTTCAGTCAAATATTCCATAATATAGCGGGAAACCTCCGGCTCCGAAAAAGGAACCCCCTCGAGTATTTCCTTTAATTCCCTGGTATCCAATATAAATTCCCGGTCATCCACCCGGTAAGTATACACAAAATCAGTTTCCGGATGATAAACAACCAAAGTATGTACGGTGCTGCTCATATCCCCTAAAGGCATCCGGTCAATGTGGGACAGCCCAAACACTGCCGTCACCGTCGTTCCCTCCCCCACCTTAGAGATAATGGAGAAACTTCCCCCTGTACTCTCCGCTGCATATTTGTAGAAGGGAATTCCCAGACCGACCTTTCTTGTCGTCCTTGTGGTAAAAAACGGATCGGTCACCTGCTCGACCTGCTCCTTTGTCATCCCGCACCCATTGTCTTCTATCTGAATCGTCAGGGTATCGGCGCTGTGGTCAGCAATGACCCGGATATGTACCAGCGTTGCCTTTGCCCGCGTGGAATTTTCCGTTACATCCAATACATTCAGGGAAAGCTCCGGCATCATCCCTAATTATACTTTGCCAGAATTCCGGGAATATCTTCCGGCACAAGACGACCATACACTTCTCCGTTAATCATCATAACCGGAGCAAGCCCGCAGGCGCCCACACACCGGCAGGAATCCAGGGAAAACTTACCATCCGGTGTACATTCCCCGTTTGTAATTCCCAGCATTTCTTCCAGCTTAGAGAAAATATTTCCAGAACCCTTAACATAGCAGGCTGTACCCAGACAGACGGAAATCTTATACTTTCCTTTTGGCTGAAGGGCAAACTGTGCATAAAAGGTTGCAACACCATAGATTTTCTCCAGGGGAATCCCTGTTTCGTCAGAAATCATGGTCTGCACCTCTATCGGCAGATACCCGTAAATATCCTGGGCTTTCTGCATAATCGGCATCAGGGCGCCCTGTGTGTCCTTGAGCTCAAGAATAACTTTTTTTAAAGCCTCCTCCTGCTCCTTCGTCCCGGAAAACGGAACTGTTTGTTTTTTGCAAGCCATTAATAAAACCTCCTTAAATGAATTGACATTAGAAAAAAGCCGTCGGCGGCTATTCTTTGTGCAATGTATCTACATTCTAACATGGAACGTCAAAAAAAGCTACTGATTTTCAAAATTTGCACAAAAAATAAAAACTATTTTTACCAGATTATGAACAAGCTTCCCGAAATATCCATTTTTACCGTTTTTTTCCGGCTTCCAGAATTTTTTATTGAATTTGGCTATTTGTGAAAAAACTAACGCAAAAATCTTGTTGAATATTTACAATTTCAATGGTATCTTATAGTTATACAATGCTTTAATTGAGGAAGGAGAACGAGTTATGACCGTAAAGGATGTTAAGGATGTATTAAAAGCCCGTGTGCTTACTGGAGAAGATTTATTAGATCAGGAGGTTCGCTCTGCCTGCGGTTCCGATATGATGAGCGACGTCCTTGCATTTTCCAAAGATCACTCGGTACTGCTTACCGGGCTGTGTAATCCCCAGGTTATCCGAACCGCGGAAATGCTGGACATCGTATGCCTGATCTTCGTCCGCGGAAAAAAACCGGATGATTCCATTATCGAAATGGCAAAGGATCGCGATCTCGTCGTTCTGGCAACGGGGCACCGCATGTTTTCCGCCTGCGGCATGCTCTACTCTGCCGGGCTGAGAGGGGGTGCCATTTAAAATGGAAGCAATTTGTTTAACCTATGACATTTCCCCGGACGATTTTACCCGTGCCGGTGAAGCCAGCAGCGACGTAAAAAAGAAGCTGAAACAGATGGGCGTAAGCCCCGAAGCCATCCGCAAGGTTGCCATTGCCATGTATGAAGGCGAAATCAACATGGTTATCCACGCCAACGGCGGCGAAATCCGCGTGGAAATCACACCAGAAAAAATCGTTATGATCTTAGACGACGTGGGTCCCGGAATCCCCGATGTGGATCTGGCAATGCAGGCAGGCTACTCCACTGCCCCCGACGAAGTGCGTTCCTTAGGCTTTGGCGCAGGCATGGGGCTTCCCAACATGAAAAAGTACACCGATGAAATGGAAGTGAAAACCCATCTCGGCGTAGGTACAAAAATAACGATGGTGGTGAATATTTAATGAATAAATTTTATCATTCTGTCCGTCTGAACCCCGACTTGTGCAAGGGCTGCATCAACTGCATCAAGCGGTGCCCGACGGAGGCAATCCGGGTGCGGAACAAAAAAGCCCTGATTAACAGCAAATTCTGCATCGACTGCGGAGAATGCATACGGGTCTGCCCGCACCATGCCAAATATGCAATTTATGACAAGCTGGATGAGATGAAAAAATACGACTACACCGTAGCCCTTCCCGCGCCCAGTCTGTACAGCCAGTTTAATAACCTGGAAGATGTGAACATTGTCTTAAATGCCCTGCTCTTAATGGGCTTTGACGATGTATTTGAAGTGAGCGCTGCCGCAGAGCTTGCCTCGGAAGCTACCAGGGCTTATATGACGGAGCACAAAGACCAGTTCCCGATCATCAGCACTGCCTGCCCCTCCGTTGTCCGCCTGATCCGCGTGCGCTTCCCCAACCTGATTTCCCACATGCTTCCCTTAAACCCGCCGATAGAGATTGCCGCGATGCTCGCCGCACAGAGGGCATTAAAAACAACCGGGCTTCCTAGGGAGAAAATCGGCATCTTCTTTATCTCCCCCTGCCCGTCTAAAGTTACTTATGCCCGTGCCCCCCTGGGCAATGAACACAGTGAGGTTGATGCCGTTCTTGCCATTAAAGACGTCTACCCGCAGCTCCTCTCCCGGATGAAAGCCGTGGGCAATGACTATCCGGAAATCGGAACTTCCGGGAAAATCGGCATCAGCTGGGGAAGGAGCGGCGGCGAATCAAGCGGTCTGCTCTCCGAAAGCTACCTTGCTGCCGACGGGATTGAAAATGTAATCCGGGTGCTGGAAGACCTGGAAGACCAGAAATTTTCCAACCTGGAATTTGTCGAATTAAATGCCTGCAACGGGGGATGTGTCGGCGGTATCCTTGCCGTGGAAAATCCCTATGTGGCAGAGGTCAAGTTAAAACGCCTGCGCCGCTACATGCCTGTAGCCCGAACCCATATGAGCCAGGACGCAGAGCAGGTCATCCCCTGGACGACCGGCGTGCAGTTTGAACCGGTGTTCCGTCTGGGCACGACGATGATGGAAAGCTTTTCACGCTTAAATCAGGTCGAACGGCTGTGCAAAAAGCTTCCCGGGCTGGACTGCGGATCGTGCGGTGCGCCCACCTGCAAGGCATTGGCAGAGGATATTGTGCGGGGCGATGCACAGGAAACGGATTGTGTATATTATCTCAGGGAAAATCTTCATAAGCTGTCAGAGGAAGTGTCGATCCTGGCAGATGACTTGGCGAGCGGCGATACGGACGGGAAAGAAACCCTGCGGCTGCTCAAGGACTATATTCAGAGGATTTCCAGTGAAATGAGTGTATTGGATCGACAAGATGACGAGGAATAGGAGGAGGACAAATGACGGTTCAAAATCTGGCAGACAGCGGATTATTTGCGCTGGAAAATGAGGGCGACGAGATGGATCGGGAAATCACAAAATGCTTTTGCTGTGATTTGCTGAGTGTGGCAATGGGCAAGGCACCCGCAGGATGTGCCTGGGTGACGGTGATGGGAAATATGAATACCCTGGCAGTAGCTTCTTTAGCGGATGCGGCATGTGTTATCATGGCTGAAGGGGTTCCGTTGGACGCTACAGCGGCAAACAAGGCGAAAATGCAGGGGATTACCGTGTTTAAAACGGAACTTCCGATCTTTGAAGCAGCCCTGGCAGTACATGAGAGGCTCGGAGTATGATCAATCTCAGCTATGATCTCCATCTCCACTCCTGCCTCTCCCCCTGCGGGGACAATGACATGACGCCGGCAAACATTGTGGGGATGGCAGCGCTGCTGGGGCTGGATGCCATTGCCGTGACCGATCATAATTCCTGCAAAAACTGCCCGGCTGTCTTAGCAGCAGCCAGGGAATACGGCGTACTGGCAGTCCCGGGGATGGAAATTAATACCTCCGAGGAAGTCCATGCCGTGTGCTTATTTCCCCGCCTGGAAGCAGCAATGGATTTTGATCGCTGGGTGGAAAAGAAGCTGATCCCCTTTCCCAATAAAGAGGAAATCTTCGGGCAGCAGCTAATCTACGACCTGGAAGATCACATCTGCGGAAGCTTCCCTCACCTGCTGATCAATGCGACCGAAATTTCCTTTGACGGGCTTTGGGAACTGGTGCGAAGCTTCGACGGGATCATGTTTCCGGCACATGTGGATAAGACAGCAAACAGCCTGATTGCCAACCTGGGATTTATCCCGCCGGACAGCCAGTTTGTCACGGCAGAGGTGAAAGATTTAAAAAAGCTGCATGGCTTAAAAAAGGACAATCCCTATCTGGAACAGTGCAGAATCATCAGCAACTCCGACGCACATTACTTAGAACACATCCATGAACCGGGGCTGACGCTTCCAGTGGAAGAAAAAAGCGCAGAGGGAATTGTCCGGGCGCTGCTTAAAAGGATGTAGAAAAATTGCCCGGACGCGGCTTTAAAAGATGTAGAAAAATTGCCTGAACACTGCTTAAAAGGATATAGAAAACAGGTGATGGTATACCTTTTGTCGTATAGGTATACCATCGCAGTCAAAGGCAAAGGTGAAATATTCGTATAGGTCTGCCGCCGCCCGGATAGGTTCGTTTGCCGACGAGCTGGATAATGTTTTGTTCCTCAAGAAGCATCAGGAGGCGGTTGGCATTGCGGGTTGAAATGCCTAAGATGTTGGCAAAATCATGCGAAGAAAATTCACCGTCCTTTTTTGAAATATTCAGTTTAAAAATGCTTTCAATCGCCTTGGCATGGATGCCGGTCTGAACCGATATTGTTTGGGCAAGTTCATCCGAGTAAAGGATGGAACCTGTGGGCTGTTCATACACGGACGCAGGATGCAGAGGACCCAGGCATCTGCCTTCCTGATCACAGAGAAACGCAGCGCCGGTTTTTGCCTGTCTGAAGGCTTCAAGCGCCCTGAGAGCATATTGTCTGCACTGGCGGAGGTTTTCATGAATCCCCATGCCGATATTAATACGCACATCTTTTTGTTGGGCAGCCTTTACGAGATGAGGGACATCCTCAAAGTAAAAGTTGTCTTTTTTATGGTAAAACACAAGGCAGAACTGATTATAGCCAGTTTCAATCAGGGCGCCTCCCATCCGGTTTCCTATCGCAAAGATTTCATCTAAAATTTCCATACGTGCAAGAAGGGACGCACGATGCCGTGTTACGCCCTCAAAAGTTTCTGCGTCATTTTTTACTTCAATCATTGCCATGCTCACCTGCGTCTGCCCATCCTGTGTATACTGCAGATGGAGAAGGCGAAGCTTTGCTATGGCATCGTCAATCGAATTCTCATCAAAAGGAATACGAAGAACAGGAACCCTTCGCTGAAGTAAGATTTTTTCCACCGAAGACAGGCTGGTTAAGCAAAAGCTGACCGAATGGCTGCGGTAAAGCTCCTCATGTTTTCGGGCAAAGCTGTCGATAAGGTTATTTTCTGCCGGATCAGCATCAATATAGTACAGCTGCAGCTCAGAAGGCTTAATCCCAATCTGACGCAGCGTCTGTTCCAGAAAATTCGGCTCAAAAATAGCCAGGGAAAGCTGATCAATGCTGATTTTTCTTATATCAAGCTTTTTCATTACCGCAGCTTCAAGTAAAATACGAAGGAGCTGTGCCTCCTGCCTGCGGATAAATATCCATGGCTTTTCCGGAACCATGTGTGCGATTGCAATATCATAGGGCGTTCGTCCAGTAAACAAAATCCCGTCATACTCTTTTTCTGCATACCGAATCTGTTCGGTCAGCTCACGAACATCCAACATCGTGCTGTACATCCCAAACTGAATATCTGCATAATGCTTCATAATAAATTTTTTTACAATCTTTAATGTACTGTCGAAGCCGACAAGAAACAATTTCATGAACGCCCTCCTGATAGGATTAAGTTGGGAAAGCCTTATGCCTTTTATAATACATTCTGCCAAGCATGGATCAAGATCTTGTTTGCGCTGCTGAAAGAAAGGTAGGAGAAGCAGAAAAGCACCCTTATCTATTCTCAGAGTACATCAGAGAACTGGAAGTCAGTGATCATGAACGATGAGATATCGACAAACTCCATGGTCAAAAGAGCAACCAAACATTGCACAATTATAATCAACAGGCGATAGCCTGCACGAAAAAGGTGACTGCTACAAAACACATCCGTGGACACTGAACTCCGCAAAATGCAGTCAGTTCCTGTGCTATTTCCGTCAAAACATCATCCCGCATCTTTCTTGGTTATCCATGATTTCTTCAATCTCTTTCTTTTCTCTTTGCATTAAAGTATAGCTATTCTAAATACTTCTTTACAAATCTTTCATCTTCCAGTCTTTTTAAAGTACCATATTTGATTCTGTTAGAGCAGGGTAATATCTATATATTTTTGAATATTTTGTCACTTCATCTTTTGTAAGAAACTCTGCTCCTGGTACTGGTAATTGAATATTTGGCAAATTTCTATTTAACACTCCTACTTCTTTCAAAGTTAATGGTGGAACTGAAATATCATATGGACTATCTGTTTCATTATAATAATCCAGTTTCTTTATTTTGCAATTATTTACTGTATCAATTTCATTCTTGTAATATGTAATCCAACCTATAGTAAGCATTGGTGCTTGTGAGTCAGCATATTTAAAACAGGCAATCTGCTTACACTGCAAATCATTTTCACCTCTTTCTCCTGAATTAATATCCAACAATGCTTCTTCTATAGCTAGATTAAATATCTTAATAATCGAACGAATCAAACCATCCCCAGCCAAATCTTTAGGTCTTACATTTTTTGTATAATTGTCATTTCCTACTCTAATATTAAAGATTTCAAGTTTATCAGATGGACATGCCGCTTTATACTTACTCCCAAAGTCAATATTCAAACTCACAAAAATCAAACTAAAGGAAGATGACTTTTTAACTGAAATTTGCACATCCTGAAGCATATCACTTCTAAATCCACCATCATAATCTAGCCAAATGATATTACGTTTATCTTTTGGTGGGAATTTTGTTGAGTTTAAAAAGTCCGTAGTCCTCTGAAAGATCATTGTGATACAATTATATGGTTTATTGAATTCAAATCTTTTAATATCTTCCTCAGAACTGCTCTTTTCTATACTATACATTTCAGTCAGTCCAAACATTCTGTGAATCAAACTAAAATCCGTAAAAAACTTAGCTCCCATCCCTATATATCTTGACGTAGAATCTGTAATTGGACTTATCTCACCTATAGCAGAAATCATCTCACACATCATTTTCCTTTCAACGCTTTTGCATGGTCGAACAGTATAATTTATGGTCATATTTGAATTATCTGACCTCATCTTATATATCCTCCATTTCTACATAATATTGGAATAGTTTCTCACCTAACTCTTTTCTGCTACCAGCACCAATATGCTTTTGAACCTTTTCAACATCTTCTGCCAATTTTGTGAAACTAATTCTTGCTATTCTCGGTCTTTCTTCGGGTTGAGTAATTTTAAAGTCTGATGTGGTTTTTATTGAGGTTAAATAAGAATAACTCATATCAACTTCTTTAGCCCCCTTCATAAAAGGCTGCTCCTCAAAACTTTCCGTATCAACATCCATTGTCTTTTTTACGTCATCAATAGCCCTAAACACTTGCTGAGCCGCTTCTTTCATCTTTTCTCTTGCCAACACATATAAACGATTTAAATTATCAACTCCTGTTTTTGTTGTGTTCCACGGCAAAGCAAGCAGATTACTAGACTCAAAAAAAACATATCCTCTGAAGGCTGCTAAAGAAGGGTGATATAATCTATAATCATTCCCCCATCCGGTAGTTTCTGTTTTATCTGCATACAAGACCAATCTTCCATTACAATATATATACCATCCAGCATTTTGTGGCTTTCCATAATGCGTAATTCCAGCTACAATACGAATAATACCATCTTTATCTTCAATTATAGATTTATATGGGATAATCGACTCATTTTCAATGATACTTTCTTTAGCCGTAGTTATAAGTTTTTCATTAACATATATCTCTAATCCTTTTTCTGTTTCAACAGAACGATATTTCTCGATATATGAAATCAGTTCATTTTCAAAAGTTTGTGTACCAAATCGTAATTTGCTTTCCTTGTTTAATTTTTCAACTACAATTTCTGTTCCACATTCTAAACCTTCTTTATTCTCTATGGTAATAGGAAATGTCCAGTTTTTTTGATCCTTTATCCATTCATCAACATCAACATCAACCGTAAAGCTATCAATATGTGTAGTAGATTTAACCGTAAAATACCTTCCCAACTTAAACAATGCTCTTTTCATTCCTATACCAAAGACACCTGTGAATAATTGTTCACCTTCATCTGGTCTGTCTTCCGGTCTTCCAAACTTAAAAGCATACTTAGTTGCTGTTTCAATGCCTATACCGCCACAGTTGTCACGAATAATAAATTTTTCACTATCGAATAAAATTTCCACCTTCTTACCCTTGTAATTTCCATCTGGACATACACGTTTGGCACCATCAATAGCATTATCAATAAGTTCAACTATTGCAGGTTTAATATATATATCTCTTGTAATCATAAAAATAAAAAATCCCTTAGTAGGAGAAGCATCTACAGTCTGTTCGTCACTATCCCATTCTATTTTCTGATTTATTCTCGCCTCATCCATATCACATCATCCTTTCTGCTTTATTTTATATTTCCTATAATCGTATTTGCATCTTCCCCGCCAAGTTTTCATCTCTTATCCACTTCAAAATATCTTCAGTTAGATTCAAAATAGTAGCCTTACCTGCACTTACCAATTTAAGAAACTCTAAAATTTGAGAGTCTTCATCAAGTCCAAGTTCATTCAAAAGTTCTTCTGCTTCATTCATACCTAGTTTCAAGTAATTATAGTTCTCTATATTAGTATTCCATGTAGAAGCTTTCTTAATCTTATTTGCAGCATAAATAGCCTTTTTTTCATCCTTCAAAATTCCTTTTATTGTATTAAGAAGACTAAGCGTATTTTGTGTATATTCGGTGTAAAATAATGTCCACTCTTGACCAATGGCAACATATAGTTTTTTTGATTCTAATGAAAGATACTGTGTTGTTGCATTATTAGCCGCTCCAGCCTGGATAACTTTATCACAAGCTCCCAGAAAAGTCTTCAATGCGCTTACAACATTTGCTGAAGGACGGAATCCCGAATTTTCAACAGCAAGGTCAACTTCAGCAATCATTTGCTTCAAACTAACAATCAGCTGCTTAAAGTTATAATCCGCTGTTGCTTGCTTCTTAGTATCTGCAGATGCTGTTTCCATTTCGCGAACAGTTTTCATATCAATTATGCATTCATTTAATGTATCAATTAACATTCTGTTCCCTCCAATCTTGCCAATACCTTGTTGCATTCACTAATAATGACTTTCTCATTATCAAATATATTCTGTGAACCAGAAGGATTACTACCTCCTCCAAGCTTTTCTTTTCTAATGGTAAGTTCAGCCTGTATCTTTGCCATATCAACAACCACTTTCTTTAAAAGCTGATCCAATTTTTCTACCTTTCTTATTGGATCCTGCGAGAATGCCAATATGCAATCCAAAGCGTTAGTTTTCTTCTGTGCAGCAACTATTTCCTTAATTGCTTTACTTGTTGATGTTGAGTATTTTTTAACTTCATTAAATAATTCCTGATCGTACTTTCCAGGCAATTTACCATCTTCAGCAGTTCTATAAAACTCAACAATTTTTTCGACCATATCCTCAATGTCTTCATCATCAACATCCGTTGTTCCGAAGTTTTCTTTAATAGTTGCCATTATTTCAGCAGCCTTAGCGAGTTCATCTTCTTGAACTTTATCAAGTCTTTCTAGAATCATTCTAAGATAATCTCTGGCATCCCTACGAGGCTTCACTGGATCCATCAAATCCAATATAGAAGATTCAATCGTCAACTTCTCATTTTTAACAGTTCTAACCATTGCATCAAATTTCTCTCTATCCAAAAAAACCTGTGCATGGCTCTCACCCTGAATGACATTGCAATACTGTATGACAGTTTCCCTATTAATTTTATCATTCTCACTTCTAGTAATAATGCTAAGCAACGAATTCCACGCATCAGAATGAGAGTTAACCCCTAAACCTCTTATTCCATTATCAAGAATATGTTCTGCCTTTAAACCTTCAACTGTTGTAGCCTTCGATGAACCCAAAAGAATAATTCTATAAAATTCTGCCATCATTGCACATTTAAAGTAGTCTATCTCTCTATTCTCAAATGATGTAATTGCTTCAATTAATGGCTTCTTTATTTTCTCTGTCCAAAGCTGAACTCGATATACGCGACTATCCGCACCATCAAAATTCCAACTGCGTTTTCCAAGTACATTCCACTCAAGAAATGCTTCGATAACAGCTTGTGTTTCTCTATCTGCTGGAAGTTTATAGAACATCTGATCAACTCCACGTTTCTGACGTTCAAAACCAACCAAACGCTCCTTTACCTTTTTAATCTTATCAATATTATCCATTGATACACCCTCAGCTTGCCAATCAATAGCTGAGTAAAGGTAACTGCACATATCTTCTCTTGCTTTTGAAATCAAGACTACATTACCTGTCGTTGCTCCAACATTAATGGTTCCGCCTGCAATCCAGTTCTCTATTACCTGCAAGCTTTCATTTAACTGTGCCCTCTCCACTTGAAGTTTCTGTTCTGCTGCAATCTGAGCCGGTGTTTTAACCACAGTCGTGCTTATAGAAGCTTGTCCATCTGCCTGGCTTACCGGCTTTGTTTGTATAGGTTTTCCAGAAACCTTCTTTCCATTTATCAGAGGAAAACGCATATCCTCATATACTTGTGTAGAAAGTCCAGAAATATATGTATATTCACCCTCTTGATAGGTATCAGTTGTTGCATCACCCCAGATACACATAAAGAGATACATTCTTTCAAATTGTTCATTTGAAACACCAGTCTTTTGAATAGCATCTCTAAGGTTTGAATTAATATTTGTATTAACAATCTTAAATCCCGGAAAATTATTAAAATTCCACAAAGCATCTCTGACAGTTTTTTCAACAATATCTCTTAACAGGTAGCGTGGAGTTCTGTAATTTTCCTGCAAAAAATTATAATACAAATATACTATTGATCTTCTTGAAAATGGAAAAAGATTTAACGATTTTCCTTCTTCAGTTACTGCCACATCCCATCCATTGCCCTGCTTCACTTCATGCACTGGTAAAGAATCTCCTGATCCATCTGAATTAGCCCACGTGTCTACTTCATCTTTTGGCAAAGACATTGCATTTAAATATCTTCCTACAAATTCGCATAAATCATCTTCGCTTGAACCAAATACGTCATCTGGAATAACAATAAACTGAGTAACTCGATCCTTGTAATTATCACGGAAGTTACTCTTATAGTATTCGCTGGTAGTTCCAATGATTGAAGAAATTCTGCACATACCTTCCTGCTCATAATCACCGGTATGCCATGTAGTGAGTACATTTAATAATGCTTCATTGACACCTGTAAAAGCAGTAATGTCTTCTATCAACAGCGTTAATGATTTTCCTTGCTTCTTTAATTCTTTTCGTATTTCTTTGAATACCTGTTCAAAGTCCCCTGGTTCCAATCCTGCACAACTTTGAATTACTGTGTCTACCTTTGAATTAAGATATTTAGCTACAGCATCTGCACCCTCTGGCTCCATGTATAACTTTTCAAGTAAGCGTACTGCTTTTTTATCTCCTCCGTCATATTGAACCTTATCGCAAAATGCAATATCGACCTGAAAATCTTCCGGAAGAAATTCCGGAACCACATCACGATTATCTGATACATTACTTTCTGCTACCTTGGAATAAATTCTTGCTATAGGTCCATCATCCGCTATCATTCTTGCTTTAAACAACTCATTATTTAAAAGCGGCACAATTCTTTTTCTATCGACATTGTTGATGTAATCAATGTCCTCTCCATTATCATCCTCTATTTCAACAATGAATTGATGATAAATAGCATTCATCAATTTGCTCTCACTAATAGTTGATGTCGCATTAACCAGCCTTTCATATAAATCCTTATTCTGAATAGATGCAACCTCGGGCTTTTCAAGAAGCTGTTTTATTGTTCCTTTCAATGTGTTGTCACTTCTTCGTACAAAAAGAACAACCTCACTGTCTGGTTTTTGTTTTTCTATTTTTGCATCAAACCATCTGATTAGGTGAGATTTACCTGCACCACTTGAACCAATTACAAGAACAAACTGGTGTTGATCTTTTGGATTTAATACCACCTTTTTGTATATTTGTTCTTCCGTATATGTTTTGGATGCTGAGCTAACATCATATTCCTTTTGTAACTGAATTTGTTTAAAAGGAACATGCGTAGCCATAAAATCACCATAGGAACTGGTAATCGTATCTATTCTTACTACTTCTGATAATCTTTGCTTTGCAATTTCTGAATTCATACTCAACCCCCTATCGTAATATGGGTAACTGTAGTTTCAAGATCATGTCCTTCACATGGATATAATGTCCATATTTCTTGAGCATCCAGTCTATGTTCAGCCCTTATTACACCTAGATCATTGAGCATTCTAATCGCATTAGAAAATCCATAATTAAATGTCTTTGTATCAACAGCATTATGCAAAGTTATTTTTGCATATGGCATAATTTCATCAACAAATTCATCTATCCTATATTCTGTTTTTATCTTTAATTTAAGACTCTCAATAATATCTCTAAGAAAAACGGCTGTATTAGGAAGTAAAATACCTACAGCACCAGCCTGTGGTTCATGCATATATCCAAATCCCAGAAATGCCATCCAGAATCTCCATGCTCGCATATCATCCTCAATTACTTTTTCCCCGATATAACACCCCATAACATCACTCATTTTAGAAACGCTATTATGGTTAAGTACTTCTGTACCCATGTCTAAATACCCTTGAGTAACCTTATAGAACAAGCTATCGGAAACAAGCTCCAGGTGCATATTGATATAATGCCTCATGCTATCCATGCTTTTTATGACATCCTTATCTACCGCTAAGGAAATTGTATTTTCCTTTGTATTTATAAGTTTCAATTGTTCTGCCGCCGTTCTTACAATACCAAAATACGGAGTTTTTCCTCCAAGATTCTGCGGTTCAAGCAATAATTTCAATGAATTTTCATCCATTAGCTTGCTTGCCACCTCTCTACATAGTGCATATACTCTTTCAGGTATTGCAGATGTTTGCATTCTATTTCCAAACATAATCCTACATCCTTTCCAAAATATAACTATCTATCTTTGGTCCTTCAACCATAGCAGATATAGGCTTTTGAACCTTTTGAATAAAGTAATCGTCTTTAACAATATGAATCAATCTAATATCATTGCTTCTATACTTTCTAAGCGTTGAACAAAATTCATATGCCTTATCAGCCCCGGAATTATACAGAGCAACAACTCCTCCAGACATATAATAAGCGGAACCTTGCACACATAGTTCACGGTATTCTTTGATTCCGATAACCATTACATTACTCTGTTTACTCATATTGAGAATTAAATCAAAATCGTTTTCAATACTCGTATCTTCTATAACAATTAAGTTAGCACCTGCACTTAAATAACGATTCATTAAAGAGAAATCATCATCTTCACCTATAACCAAAACCTCATTTTCTCCCTGACACAGCTTATTCAACTCTGGTGAGATTGATTTTTTAGGCTCTTTTACAGGCAATAGCAATGGGAACTTTCCATCATCCATCATTTCTGGATACTGGTGTTTTGAACACCCACCGCAATACATGGACACTTTATCGTATGTAGAATAAAACATTTCTGACCAACAGCTTCTGTCGCTAAATTCTACTCCATTTTTTATTCTTTTAATCTCCTTTTCAAAACCTTCTGATTCAATATCCCTTATTTCATTTATAATTTCCGGAACGGTTGTAGACTCATCTCTAAGGGAATCATTCAATATAGCAACACGAATCTTATAACACTCATTTTTAGAATCATAAATCATTGATTTAATTGAAATCAGGTTGTATCTACGCAAAAGAAGAATAACATAAACATTCCATTGTATATCAATTTCGCTTGCATCGTCATCCTCTTTTGTAACATTGTAGATAGGTTTCACAGCCGTATCTAGCGTTACCATTCCCTTAAACCACAGGGATGTTTTACTCTTATACATGCTAAGCCAACGTCCCCATATCTTATCTGCACTGAGAACTTTATTCATCCTCTTATATGCAGAATCTATATCATCGACGGGATTGATACACATTACACTCAAACTCACCAATCCATCTCGACCACCTCGACCAAGCTCCTGATAATACTGATTTGGTGTATCCGGAATGTACAAATGCATTACAGTTCGTACGTCTTCCTTATCTACTCCCACACCAAACGCAGAAGTCGCAATAATTAAATCTATTCTATTATCTGTCCAGTCCTTTATTATTTTTTCTCTTTCAGCAGGCTTTGTATTTCCAGTAAAAATCTCTAAGCTATTAAGCCCAGCAGAAATAAGAGTCTTCTTAATTTCTTCCGCTTCTTTTGGTGAATTAATATAAATGACTATCGGGTGTGGTAATTTCTTTACCAACTCAATCATTTTGCGTCTTTTATCCGAATAACTTTTTGCTTTCACAAGCATATAACGTGGCTCACGTCTAAGTGCATCACACCTAACCTCAATCCACTTTCCTGTTGTCGCAAACATTTGTTTAAGTTTCAGCACTGCTGTTTTTGTATAAGTCGCAGATAACAAAACTGTGCGTAGCTGCGAGTTCACTACTAACAGTTCATTACGCCAAGGTTCAAGGCATTGATAATCAACTCTAAAAAAAACACCCCACGCAATAACAATATGAGCCTCATCAATAATCAAATTTTTGAGATATTTTTTGGCATTCGCCACATTTATCATATTCTCGAATTCAGTGTTTCTAATAAGCGCTTCCGGCGATATAAACAGCAATCTGGCAGCCTCAGCTTTTATCGCATTTCTAAGTGCATTCTTACGTTCCAAATTAATTCCGCTGTAATAACAGAAAATTTCATTATCTGTATTATGCTTGACATTGTTCTTAGCATTACGAACCTGATCTATTGCTAATGAAACCGTCGGAACAATAACGATTGTTAATCCCTCTTGTTGGTATGCCATTGTTTGTGTTATTAAGCTTTTTCCACCACCAGTCGGAAGTGAAACCAAAGTAGTATATCCTTCTGGTGTGTACAATGCTCCAAACACTGCCAGTTTCTGCTCTAAAGACTTAAATTCCTTAAAGTGCGTCATATTATAAATGTATGCATTATTACCATAGAATACATCTTTCTGCTTTTCCGCTTTAATTCCTACTTTTTTTCTCTGGAACGCCTGATCTACAAAGAAAGAATCAATATATTCTGGCATCTCAATACTTGCATAATACAGCCCTTCGGCATTTTTGATAATGCCGTACTCATTCTCTGGTGAAATCATTCCATCCGGAATAGATATTTCATTTTGAAAAACCAACAAATAGTTTCTTAACGAGCACAAAAAGACATCCTTACTTGCAGCTCCAGACTTGAATTTATCAAAATTAATAACCAATCTCTTTGCTGTATTATACCGGAAGCTATCAGTTGCGGAGTTCTCCCTCATTAATGTGGGCATATCACCATTGGCGTTACCATTTATGTAATTTTCAACATAGGTTTCAATAACCTTCGTATCCATTATTTCTTCACCATCCAAACAAAGCACGCTGATTCAAGTCTAACCATCGGTTTAGTAAGACTTTCTAATACAACGTCATAGATTTCTTTCATCTTGTCGTAGTCTTCAAGTTCCTGATTATAGTATTCAGAAGTAGCAATCATTGATGTAAGAATTCTGTTCATCTCTGCTTTAGCCCCTGCTGTATGCGATCTCTCCCTGAGAACCCTCAATGCTTTATCTTTACTAACTTTTCTTGACTTTTTAACTAAATCTACCCATCTTTCCTGAGGATAAATGCTTCTAAAATAGTCAATATTAGCCGCTCTATATTGAGAGAAAATATGTAAAAATCCCTCATTTTTACTACGCCTTCCAAGATGATCAATATCATCTTTGCTATTCTCAAAATCACGTTGCAGCATAAGATTAAACTCTCTTATAACCTTATCATCAGCTATCTCACCCTCAGCACGAATTCCTACAGGTGCCTGCATCTGTTCTATCGCCAGATAATTTCTAAATGCGTTTAAGTGTGAAAGCGGAATTCCTTTTTCAATTAGCCACCTTTCATTTGGATATAGCGACCACGTATAAACAAAGCCAGTCCAATTTATACTTGCCTTCATTGCAAAAGCGGCTGCCTGACCTCTACAAGATCTCATGGCATTATCAACAATACAATCAAATATGTCATCTCCAGGTGCAAAGAAGTGAATATAGTCATTTTCAATTGCTTTCTTTCTGCTAAATGTACCATCTATTGAACGACTATAATGAGATGTATTTTTATCCTGCTTGTCCTGTCGTAGTTCATGTATCTTACTAACAAACTGATTTTGTTTCTGAGCAAAATAGGAATCCCAATCTGGTGGAATCAACAACGAGTTTTCTGCGGATCTTGTTGAAAACGAATTATCATTAAATCTAATGATTTCATCTTTTTCCTCAACATCTCTGAATCCAGAAAGCATTGCCCATTGAAGCATCGCATCTGCAAACATTTTATTCTCATTACGGTTGTAATACTTAACCAAACTAATCAATTCCTGATTCATCGGTCTATAGATATAAGCCGCTGTATCAAAATGCTGTTCTTCACGAACCTCTTCCTTAAGTCTTGCCGCTCGATCAATTACATTCTGTATTTCATTTATTAACCCAAATCTAAAATCTTTAATAACAGCTGATACTATCGCATTATTAATATCATTCATGATGATTTCTAATCCACTCAGTGAGTGATTAAAAATCTTCAACCCATTGTCCCAGAACTTAAACAGTTCTTCTTCAAACGTTTCTTCTGCATAAGGAACTACCGATATGATAGGTCTTCCACTTTCTCTTCCCATACGATCCAGCCGACCTATTCTCTGTTCTATTGCATTTGCGTCCCACGGCAGGTCAATATGAACCACATAATCCGCACATTGGAAGTTCCTACCTTCTCCACCTGATTCATCGCAAAGCATGATTGTACAATTCTTATCATTTTGGAATTTGCAGACATTAACCTCTAACTCATTAGCAGACATACCTCTTCTAAAACAACTAAATCCATCCTCTGTATAAAAGTCTGAAAGCATTTCCTCATATATTTCAAAAGTTTCTTTATAATTTGTAAATAGCACAACTTTTGAATCACTTGCATATTCATCAAGATAATACATCATCTGCACTATTCTAGAAGTATGTTCTTCTGGCTCATCCAGAACATCTACTATATTCTCAGCAATATTTTGCTCATACATTTTCCATCTACGAAAATTTTCTTTTAGACTATCTGGTATAGTCACTCCATCTGCTTCCAGGAACATAACTTGCTGTTCAAATGCCCATGGCGAACTAAAGAATGCACCAAAAAGAGGCTTGAATATCTTTTCAAATTCTTCTTCCGTTAAATCCTCCTCAGTAATCCATGTCACTAAATCCTGATATGCACCATATTCATAGAAGTTTTTATCCGGATCTAAAGCATACGGAAGCGAAATCAACTGACGCTCAGGCAAATCTTCAAGCGTGTTTCTTCTATTTCTGATAATATTCTTTTCAATCTGATAATTTTCACACAAGTATGAAATAGCAACTTTGAAATGATGAAGACCCAAATCATCATCATAAAAATCAGCTTTTTCATACATTTCTTTGAGCATTTCATCTCTTACGATTTTGTAAAGCTTTTTGAAACCGCTCAAAATATCCTCGTAGAAATCCTCACTATCCTCATTATCGTGCGGATCTCCTTCTGCCTCTAAAGAATCTCTAAGCACTTCATCTAAGTCCTCAATATTAGACAACACCATTGCTGCCACTTTAGTAATATTTCCTTGTTTTTCAACCAATTCATCAAATTGTTCTTTAGTACAAGCATCATACTTTTCAGGAAGAATTAAACGAAGTAGAGCAAGGTAATCGGATCGCTTCTGCTGAACCGGGGTTGCACTGAGTAAAAGCAAATTTGTAGTATTACTACTCAATCTGTGGAATGCATCATAAGATGCCTTATATCTTAACAATCTATGCGATTCATCAATTATAGTAAAGTCCCATTGCTCCTTACATTCTCGATAAGCTGCAGTTTCCAGTTCTGCAAATGTAATAAAGTTATTATTTTCATTCTTTCCTTCATACAAGTCGAATTTTAAGAACAGTTCCGTCTTCCATTGTTCTAATAATGAGCCAGGAACAACAATCAATGCATGAACATCACTATGTCTTGAGAAAAAAACCTTCAAAATAGAGACTGCTTCGATAGTTTTACCCATACCAACCTCGTCAGCTAGCATATATCTACAGACTTCCTCCTGAAGACATCTCATAATTGACTTCAGCTGATGTGGCATGAGAAAAATCTTGCAACCAGCCAATTCTTTAAATCCCATAATAGAATTATCCAGAACATTCATTGTCTTTGTAACAATACTCCGACCAAACAGCCAGCAAGGATTTTGGAATTCATAACGCTGCAACTGAGAAGACGGATCTACTTTGCCCACCGTAAATGGAGCTGTAATTCGATTTTCCGGAACACAAATTAATAGTTTGTCATATACATTCTCAATATAATAATGATAAAATTTATCTTCCTTTTTTACACAGGATACAACCTTATACTTCTCTTTCTCGTAGAGAACAATCGAGCCTACAAAGAACTGGCATCTTTGAACCATTGCTATTGGAAGAAGCGCAGTTTTCGGGAAGTTGTCATAATACACTCGATAATTAAATGGGTCGTTAAAAACAACCTCGGCAGTGTCTGCGAAGCTATCTATTTTAGTAATCTGCCCCATCAAAAAATCACGCGGATTAATCATGTCATAATCAATCGGACAGCGTACATACATCTTCTCTAATAACATAGTTTTACCCTTTCATCGTTAGTTTCTTCCATACTTGTATGGTTCCAAACAGATCTCTCTTACAGCACAGTACTGACACCACTCATCACAAGATTTTACATAGCCAGTGGCATTTACTCTGTTACTGCTTAATCTCACATCAATTTCACTCTGCGGAACAGGTTTAAAATACCCTGAGAAGCTTCCATTGCCATTTCCAAGCTGAAGATAAATAAATTCCTCTCGTTTTTTCATATATATGTTGACTGTAGAACCTATCATAGGGAATGTTGTGCTGTTTCTTAGCACACTTTTTTGCAAGTAATTTTTCGCATTCGTAATAATGTCCATACGTTCAGTGTGTATACCCTTAACAAACTCAAACTTTCGTTCCAATTTTCTATACTCATCATTTAAGGTATCAAGCAACATATCTTCCGTTGCAATCTGCCCTTGAAGTGTCACTCTAGCTGCGTTCTCCAGCAATATTTCCAAATACTTTAACAACAGAAAGTGATCTCTGAACACTGCTCTTTTTTCAATGGTAGATTCCAGAAGAAATCTATATTTGCAAATTCTGTAACGATAGAAATCGTATTGTCCATAATTATTCTCTGGATTAAGTTCCAAATGCAAATTCCTCACTGTTTCAGGCAAGGCATTGGCTGTTTTAGCTTCTGGATAAGTTCTCGTTGCTTCTAGAATCTTCAATAAATAGAACATCTCGTTCTCTTTATCATCTACATTTTTCACATAGCTTAACTTGAACTTAACCCTGTTAAACTGTAAACCATATATCAATGCATATCGTTTAAAATTCTTATACTCTCTTCTAGATTTGACATAAACTTGGTACTTCCAATCAATCGGATCTTGTGCAACTTCAAAGAAAGTCACGTTCAACGGCCATGGAAATCTGTCTCTGCGAGTTACGTTCATATCATTATCCGAAAGGCAAGCAAAATGATATACTATATCCTTATTCTGTTTTCTACTCTTTAAGATATCACCATCAATCTGTTCAAAATCTCTTACAATCCAATTGGCACTAATTCCCTTTTTAGCCTCTTGCTTCAGATAATATGCCATTGTTTCTTTCAGCACATCGAAAGAACCTGTTACATCAATCTTATCAACTTCTTCTAAACGAATAAGCACACGTTTTACTACATCTCTAAATTCATCTTCAAGATCTTCTGCTTCAAGTATTCTTATTTCAAGGAACTCTTTTATTCTCTTATAGAATTTTTTAAAGTTATTCTCTGTATCCTCAAAATCTGCATAAAAGAGCTTTGTAATCTGATCCAACTGTTCCAACGCCGCAACTAATATATCTATCTCCTCCGATGTAACATCAAAGTATACCAATCTACTACTTATGCGCTTTTCGGTTACATCCTTCTCTGCTTTCCTGATTCTCTTTTTAAGCTTTCCTAATAGATCTGTTATTTGATTAATCGTTTCTGCACGTACAAAAAATTCTTTTGTTCTATTGAAAATAGAATAAAGTTTTCCAGGTGTTTCTTCTTTTATAAACCCCGAATTCAGACATTCAACAATATCATTCATACTTTCAATTTGTATGCCACCTTCCTCAGCATTCCACATATTTGTGATGGAAAGGAAAAAATGTCCAATAGGATATGTCAAGAAATGACGTTCACCAAACTGTCCTGGGTAATAAATCTTGAGGATATTGTTTACGCTGTTATTAGCCGCATAAAATTGCTCTTGCATATAATAAAGCGTTGATCGCCTTGCATCTTTATCTCTTTCCTGTCGCTTCAATGCATTCTCAAATACTTCGGCAACATAGCTAGCGAACTCCGTATTATTATCAAATTCCATTACTTCAAAAGGACATTCTTCATTTTTTTCTGGGTTTCCCTCTATTAAATTTGCCATCCTATCTGCTAGCAAATTTCCCTCATAGCTGTTCGTTAGCAATGGATTAGGCTTAAACTCATTCATAAACTGACTTTTGATAGGTAGATCGAATGATGAATATACATCTATCCATGTCTGATATACATTCTTATACTGCTGCTGGTAATTGAACAAAAGAATTACTCTTTTATATTTTGCTACCAATTCAATCGTTTGAAGAATCATTGGAGAAAACTGATGTACTCCATGAATCACAATGGTATCTACATCAACAGCACTTAGGTCTGCGTCTTCACGCTCTAATTTCATTCCTTCACGAATTGCATTTTCAATTTCAGCTTCAGAAAAATGTCTTTTCAACGTAAAATCCTGAACCAAATCAGATTTTCTTATTATTCCATAGAGTTCAACTATAAGGCGTTGCTCCTCAGTCATTAATTCAGTTTGCATTTCTTCAATGCTCATATCTAATTCAAACAAAATACGTAAACTATTACTTAGTTGTTTTCTGTTGAATCTCAGTGACTGCTTTATTTTCTCTACATTTTCCGCAATATTCAATCTGTTGATAGCCTCGTCTATCACCATGTATTGCTTTATTTTACATTCACTACTTTCCCAATATGCAAAGAAACCTTTTACCAAGTTCTCAACCGTAGATACTTTACCGGCGGTCATCTCTTTATAAGTTCCCATCATCCCGTTTGCCATTGTCTGTGACACGCAAAAATGAGGGCAATTCTTTATGGAATCCCAGTATAATTCTTTATTTATTTCATATGGATTGCTGTATGTATAAATAGAAAACGGCATCCCTTACACCTCCAAAAAACTGCTCCAGCTCATATTGGATTTCTTATCTATGTCCTTCATCCAGATACAATTCCTTATTGCTCTCGTCAATGCAACATAAAGAATTCGTGCTTCTTCACAGATTCTCTGTCCAATTTCCTCCTGTGAATCATAATTTGAATTACAATCCTTTCTATTTTCATCAACCTTAATTGAATAAGCTAACTTTGAATTACTGTAATTCACATCTGTGTTAGCTTTCTTTAGATTATCAATAGCTTGACCAGTAAATGGTAATATTACCGTTCCATATTCCAATCCCTTAGCCTTATGTACCGTTATACAAAGGAACTTGATTCCTGTTTGATCCTCTGCAACCGTTCTCGCAAGTTCCTGCTGCTTAGTTAATATATTAATCTGAATAGAGTTTGCAATAACCGTCAACGTCAAGTAATCAACACTATATGATTTAATTATTTTTTCAATCAAAAGCTCATAATTAGACTTATAGAATCTTTGCTTATCAATATCTTCACTATATTTATTCCATGGCTGTAATGTTTCAAATATTGTCTTGAGGACAACCAGAACTGGATTCGCTTGAACATATGCCACTAATTCATTCCAGGTCTTATTCATTCGAGCCATAAAATACTTATCTAACGCTTCAACCAATTTTTCCTTCTGTACATTCTTTTCTTCGTTCTGAAGACCTTGATACCAGAGCGGCATATCTACATAATTGGATTCAATAAAGTTGACCAGACATACAGGATCATCAGAATTTGTCAACGCAATAAGTAGCTTACAAAAATCAATAGTAGAATCTAACTGATACAAATTGCCACCGACCTTTGTTTCAATTTCTATCTCCTCATCCAGTTCTTTACAACCCTTTATAATGGTTTCAATTTGCCAGTTTTCTCTTACGAGAATGGCAATTATCTTTTCCTCTTTACTTAACTTTCTTGTCTTTTCTAATTCAATAATTTTGCCTTTTTCTCTCTTGAGCAATCCAAGTAAAACTTCTAATTGTTCATCAAGCTTTCCATGGAACGGAACACATTCAAACATATCTTCTTCTTTGGCACCATTGCTTAAATTACTTACCAAATGATCTGTATCAAAAGAATACGGCAACCAGACACTGGCTCCCATTTCTTGGAAAATCTCATCCATTATTTCAAGCAATCTGGAATCTGTTCTGTAGTTTATATTAATTGTATGTTCTTCCCACTTATCCGGAGTTGCATTAAGTCTTTTAAAAGCACTGATCGTTGCACCTCTGAAGCGATAAATACTTTGCTTCAAGTCACCAACAACAAATAACTTACAATTCATACCTATAAGCTGCTGTATCTTCAAAAATGAATCTATCTGTGCATCATCAGTATCTTGAAATTCATCAATAAAAATGTATCTATAATCTAAATGTGTTTTCTCCTTGTCTTTCTGGTTAACAACATCATTCAGAATTATCATCGTTTCTCTTAAATCTATCTTATTGCTTTCTTGAATTCTTGCTTTATACTCTATTTCTGCAGCAATAATAACCTCCATTATTATTTCATTAAAGAATGGAAGTAAACCTGGAGCCTGTCCTAACTCATCTTCTTTGATTTTCTTTATATCAATACTCTTGTTATAGAGCTGGTTTGAAAACTCTACCAACATTCTTCTAAACTGATACAATGGGAGTTTTATTTCATTGATAAAATTAGGATTTTCAGCCTCTTTCTTAGCAATAAAATCATTCAAATACTTCTCATATATCTGCTCTTTTGCATAGTCGCCTGAGGTAATTGCAAAATTATCTCCTAATCCCATTTGCATAGACGCTTCCTTAATAATCTCATGAGCAAACTTATGAATCGTTGAAACACGCATAAAATCAGTATCTTCAATGTATTTCAAGAACTTAGGATTAGATGTCAATACATAGTAATTAATAAACATCTGCTTCAATCTATTCTTCATATTCTCTGCTGCATCGTTCGTAAAAGTAACCATTGCAATATCACCAATCAAATTGACTGTTGGATTCTCATATTTATTGCAGAGAAAAGCGATTCTCGAAACCATCGAATATGTTTTTCCAGTTCCTGCACCTGCTCTAACCAGAATATTCTTCTCTGAAGATGCATGTTCAATAAAATACTGTTGACTATTAAAAGTGCTTTTTTTCGCTAGCTTCTCTAATAACTGTTTTTCTTCAAGCGAGCAATCTCCCTCATAAATTGTTGCAGATTCTTTGAGCATATCTTCCAAGTCTTCAACAACATATAATTCAAAATTGAAAATCCTGAATGCATTATTTTTTACAATAAATTCGTTATTTACATTCTTTTTTAATTTAAGATTATTCTTTTCTGCTAATACATCTTTCTCGTTTAGTTCTCCTTCTAAAACATAGAGAATGGAATCTGCCGTATCTTCAGAAGATACAAATATAATTGATTTTGTTCCTTTTAAATATCCATTCACAATGTCATGAATTTGCTTCTTAGCTAGTTTCTTAGCAGTGGAAAACACCACCGAATATGGAACTTGGCTACTAATCTCTAATGGCTTTTTCATTTGAAAATATGGTTCAAAATGTTGTCTGATTTTCCCCATCAAATCATCATCCATTTCAGCGTGAGGAATGGATTTACACTGATTATATGCATTAAGCAACTTATCTCCTAATCGGATAGGATCTGACAAATCTTCCTTAAAAAGTGTCAGTGTTTCCTCAGATACAATGTCTAATCTGTTATCATAATATTCTTTCTTTGAAATAAACGGATAGCATACTAAATCAAATATCAATGGACTTACACTGTACTTGTCGCTTATCAAGTTTAATAGTCCAAATCTGTATGCTCTGGCTTGTTTCTTTGGCGATTTCTCCGGTTTGTCATACCCCTGAATTATTATTTCATCCACACCAGTCACGTTAAAAATGCTATTTGCCAACCAACCCTTCACCTCGATTATAATCATTCCAACATTCTTCATAAGAATACAGAAATCAAACTCTCTTCCATTCACTTCACGGCTATTGTACACAATAGCCTCTCCTGGAAGATTATCAGAAAGGCTCTCCCAAACTTTACCTTCGCCTTTATATTCAGGTTTTTTATCTATCATCATCGCCATAATACTTACCCCTGATACATATTACTCAAAGAAATCCTCGTTAATTTTATACACCGTATATGTTTGAATCTTTTCCAATCCAATACCATACTTAATCATCAATTCTGCGAGCAAATCTCCATCTATAAGCTTCAAGTTCTTCTGTTGCTGTTTCTCAGCATAATTTCTTGCTTCTTTTGTAAACGTAGATGTTGTTATAAACACACCCTTTTGAACATCTTGCATAGCACCAACAAAAGCCTGCAACAATGGTCTGCCAATAGTGTTTCCACTATCGTTTCTTTTTGCCTGTAGATAAATTATGTTTTCCATCTTGCCCTACAATAATAAAATGCTTAACTGGCGAAGCCGATGGAAAAATTATAGGGTTTTATTTCAACAATCTCCTCATATATCATTTTCGCTGTTCTAGGCTTATTATCATTTAACACTTCAGTAATAGCACCTATTATTGTCATTTTACTCTCCTAATCACCTATACTTTTTATTATCCTGAGTAGTTCTAATATTTCTTCCTCTGCCGTATGCTTATTTAATGATATCCTTAGTACCTTTGAAACTTTATCCTCCAAACCTAACGCAGTTATGACATGTGAAGGTTCTCCAGCACTACACGCCGAACCTGTAGATAAAGCTAATCTGTCACTAATATGCTTTATAAATCTTTCATTATTAAAGTCTTTCTTATCAATCACTACACTTATAATTCCAGGTAATCTCTTGTCGGATTGGTTCGTTAATGAAATATCTGGTATTTCCATTAATCCATTGACAAGCATTTGATCAAATCGTAAGATTTTCTGTTCATTTACATCTAAATCTCTTAATGCGATTTCCGCTGCTTTACCAAATCCAACTATATTATGAACAGCCAGCGTTCCTGCTCTGAAACCATTCTCCTGTTCACCGCCATGCATAAATGCTGTAATTGGTGGAGTACCATATGCATCACTCTTTACAAAAGCAGCTCCAATTCCTTTTGGTCCATAGATTTTATGTGCTGAGCATGATGCGAAATCCAAGCCCATATCATGAACATCTATCTCCATTTTTCCAATCGCTTGTGTCAAATCGGAATGGATAGCAATCCCTTTTTTCGCACATAACTTAGCAATACCCGAAACATCACTTATGGTTCCTACTTCATTATTAACATAGATAACAGATACCATCGCAGTGTTATTCTTTATTGCATCCTCTACACTTGTAACAAGAATTTCCCCTGTTTCAGTAATACCAACAAAAGAAGCCTCATATCCTCTATCCACCAATTTCTTACCACCAAACAAAGTTATAGTTGGATCATTATTTGAATACAAATTACCATTAAGAAACTTACATGTATTCAAAGTAGCTTTATGTTCAGCAACAGATGTAATAATGTGATTCTTTCCATCTCCGTAATAACGACGATAGTCCATATAGCCTTTAATGATAAAGTTTGTACTCTCTGTGGCACCTGCTGTAAAAATTATTTCTTCAGGATTGGCTCCCAACAATTTTGCAACCCTGACACGTGCATCTTCTACAGCATTATGAGCATTAACTGCCTTACAATAATACTTACTTGAAGGATTTCCATATTCTTCCCTAAGGTATGGAAGCATTACCTCCAATACTTCTCCATCCACAGGAGATGTTGCACTATTATCAAAATAAATCATACCGTATCACCTACTCCTAACACTTGAAGAATATACTTATCCATATTTCCAGCATGATTATACATGTCAAGCAACAATTCACTTCCTCTATCAATATGCGCTTTTACATATTTAGGAAAGTATTCTTCTTCAGGCAAATATCTTCCTTCAACTTCCTCTATCAACACCTTGAAATATATCTCATTATCTCCGGTAATTGTCTGTCTATTAAGATCCAATCCGTCCGAATCAGACTCATAATCAGCTACTGAAGTATTTTCCTTCAGAGACCATGCAATAGCATGTTTTACTAAGGTATATGGCTTATAATTTGTTCTATTTTCTAACTCTTGGAATATTTCTTGAGTCTTCTTTGAAGTTTTTAGTCTAAATATCATTGCTTACACCTCGAAAAAATAACGTTGTTCAACAGTAGTCCTGTTTTGGCTTTCATCATTTATAAGAAGGTATTCCTTTGCAATATAAGGCTTGATAATTTGGTAATATTCTTCATTAATTTCTTCATCTGTTGAAAGAATAACTACTTGTTTACTGATATTAGGGAAAAACTTCTCTGATATCTCTTTTCTATGATTAGCGTCAATACGTGCATAAGGCGTATCAATAATAAATGGTATATCATGGTCTGATAACTCAATAATCGCCCAATATAATGACAATATGAATATTTGGCGTTCTCCCTTTGACAAACGGCTGATATCAATGCGCTTAAACAAATTATGACTATTCTTCTGTTTATCAGCCTCTAATACCTGCTGCAGCTGTGGTACGGTGTCAACCTTATACTTTTCACGAAGAAGCTTCATTCCCTGTTTGCCAATCTCCATGGCAAACACTTCTTTGCCCAGATTCTTCATTAGATGAAGCAGCTCTGTAGTAGTGTACTTCACATTTTGATAAAGATTGAATTGAAAATCATCTTCAATCTCAATATGCGTAATCAAGTTATTCTTTCTATATATGTGCTGTAAATTCTGAACAATAAGCTTTTCCAGATTTCGCTTGATTGATTCCGATTTTCTCTCAAGCATTGTTCTCATCATCTGTGATAAGCCGGTACTTAATTCGAATACATGCTTATTCTGGGCACTATCCTTGATACTCTGAAATGCACGATCTCTTTGCTGAATCGCAATTACCAATTCTTCCTTTACCGTATTCAAACGCATCTCTGACTCGTGAATTCTCGATGAAATCTCATCTTTCTTTTTCAGCAATGTGTTCTCTTTTTCAGCAAATTTTCTTGCATCTTCATCTGTCATTGCACTTTTAAGAATACGATTGATTTCCATTGTTCTATCAACTGCTGCTTTTCTTTTTTCGACCAGTTCAACCATGGCTTCAACATCAAAATCATCAATTGCCGAAATCATCGCATTCACTCTTCCAGAGTCTTC
Organism: Lachnospiraceae bacterium; assembly: GCA_009774615.1. GTDB lineage: Bacteria > Bacillota > Clostridia > Lachnospirales > Lachnospiraceae > Caccovicinus. Next base: position 32,014 of record VSOC01000001.1, on the reverse strand, counting down.
CTTAGAAAGATCATGAACAGGCAGTATACCTTCTTTGAATCCTTTAGGTTTGAATTTTCTAAGTAAGAATTCCATTAATGCATCAACAGCAGCATCACTTACTACTTCATTCTCATTTAGAGTATTCTTTATTTCCTGTTTCTTAAGTTTTTGCTGAACATAATAATAAATCTCGCCCTTTTCCTCAAAATCTAACTGTTCAGAAATTCTTCCCGTGAAATTTCGAAGAATAAAAAATGGCATTAATCCATCAACGAACATCTTAATTTTTGTAAGTGCTTCTGTTTTTGTATGCTCCGCCTCCGAAAACTCTTTTAAAAGTGTTTGACGCTCAATTTCAGTTATTCCACCAGCATTTTTAAATGCCGTTTCAACCTCTATTAATTCAGTTTCAACCTTTTCTAACTCATCTTTATCTACCACAATTTGAACTTCAATTTCTGAATAGCTTGTTTCTATTTCCTCAGCATTTTTTCGTAGTTCTTCATACTGTGCATGTAATTCTTCCTCGTCTGTACTTTCTGCTTTACCTGCATATCCAGTCGTATACTTACGAATAATTTCAAAAATATCTAATCCACATAATGTATAAACTGCATTTTTTACATATGTATTATAAGTACTTGTCGAGAAAATACTTCCCACTTCTTCCCCATCGAATAAGAAGAATTCAAACAAATCTGGTGGAATCATTCCCTGCAAATAATTCTGAAAATATGATAATTCTTGTTCATCTAATAAATGACCATCAGTTTTAACATAATATTTTTCTTCTAGCTTCTGTTTCGTATAATCCCACTCTCTAGTTATCTCATACTCTTTAACTTCTCGTTCAACCATTAAAGATACCAATATCTGAACTCGCGATTCAACTACATCCTTTTGAAAAGATTTTGAATTAATACAATCTTTTATTTTTGCAATATACTTTGGATTAACACCAACATAGCCAAAAGATAACGGTCCATATAAGGCAATCTTAATTGCAGTAAACAATGATGTCTTTCCAGCACCATTCTTTCCACCAATCAGAATTATATTTTTGTTACTATCATCACTTGTAAAATCAAACTTATTCAATCCCTCATAGGAGTTGAAATTGTATAACACTATTTTATTTATTTTCATCTTCAATCTCCTTCAGGATCTCATGATGAAGCCATTGCTGATTAAGCAAACGCTCCATTGCATCCTTCATAATTCTTTGGTTTGAATAGTTCTTGTTATGATAAACAGACAGAATAATGTTTCTAACCAGATCAAATGGTACATCATTTGCTGCTGCCAGTTTTTCTAATTCATCTACGGTTTCTTTATCAACAAGTGGTTCTTTATACTGATACCAAGGTAACCTTTCTCCAGTTAATTCCTCATATAATTCAACTAATGTATGTCTTGATAAATCTAATTCATCATCCCAAATTTCATCTATTGCTTTGAGTTCTTCCTGGGTAATCAGTTCATATCCCATCTTCTGCTGAGTTTCTATAAGCTTTGTCAAAATAAGCTTCCTTGCTTCCCACGTAAACGGACCATATCCCATTTCTCCAGTCTTTGTTTCATAAACGGTTCCATTCCTACGTTTTTTCTCGCGATATTCGTCTTTATCTCGAATGCCCATAATCCACGTTCTGAACTCAGCCAACGGAATTAATTCTCGATGTCCACTTCTGATAAAACCATTCAAGGATTTATCATCTTTAACAACCGTGCATACCCAACATCCAAATCTTGAATTTCCACAAGACTGTGTCTGTCCTCCAGCATGTACCCCGGCAAAAGGGCACTCACCACTGTCTGCGCCCGCATACAGTGCTACAAGTTCGTTATTGTTTGATCCCCAAGGAGTTTTTCCACCATCAAGTTTTAATAGAACATCCCAAACATCATCCGTTGTCAATTCAACTATTGGATTATATACATACGCATCCAGAATAGTTTCATGTCTATTCATAAGGCGGTTAGCTATTTCTCTTCCCTCAATACGTCTTCTACGTGCTTCACTTTCTGCCTTTCGAACTCCCAAAAGAATAACAACCTCTTCGCCTTCTTTTTTAATTACATCTCTGATATAATCAGCACTAGGATTTATCTTTAATCTGTCTGTACACCATCTGAAGGTCCCATTCATTCTTGGAGTAGGAAATCCTCTTCCTATTACATTTGCCCAAAAGGAATTATCTGCGGGTGGTGTTACCATTGTTGAGGTAATAGGCAGATCGTCATTTATCGCAGCCTCTCCAAGAAGTTTATTCATCTTACTGAGATATATCTTTATTAATGGGTTCTCAATAAGTGTATCTGAGGAAACAATATAAACATTCTTGTTTCTTTCTTCTTTCGGAAGATTTAATAACATTTTATAAACCAGTTCAACGACGGTCGTAGAATCCTTTCCACCACTATACCCAATTACCCAAGGTCGCTTATCTGACTGATAAACATATTTAATTTCTTCTATCAGTTCATCTAGCGTATTCTCATTAAAATAACTATTCGTTGCCATCGTTGCTACCTCGATGCTGAGCCACCTGGCTTAATAATCCAAGACTCAGCTCCTTTCCTTCGTCGTCCATTTGTTTGATATAACTTATAATTTTTCGTTCCACAACATCTGTATCATCGCCAAAAAACTCTCTGCCCACTAACTGATCAAGTGAAGTGTTATATATGTCAGCAAATTTCTTGAGCTGTTCGATGTCGGGTGCTGTTACACCCCTTTCAATATTACTGATCACTTGTTGTGATACATTGAGCATTTCAGCCAGCTCTGTTTGTTTAAACTTTTTATTTTTTCTTATTTCCGCTAATCGTTTTCCTATTGTTTGCATGTCTTTCATACTCCATCAAAATAAATGATACAAATGGGCATAACTTGCCCAGTATGCATAGTCATATCAAATACAAAGTATACACGAAAAAAACACTAAATACAATAAAATTGTGTATTTTTACACTTGACAAACAATATTCTTGTATTTTATATTAAATACAAACTTTTTGTTAGTTTTGATAATTAGGCGATTACGAAACTCACTGACAAGAATTTATGCACTTTGTATAGAAACGAACTTAAAATAAACCATTTAAACTAAAAAGTTGTGTGAAATGGATATAAAAGTTAAAATTTTAGTGAGAAGAATTGCAAAAGCAAAGCTCAAAAAAGCTAGGTTTTATGCGGCTTTCAGAGCTTTGCAATCACCTAATTTTGATAATATAAGAGAGGAGAAAAACAAAAATGGTTTGTAAAAAATGCTTAGAAGAACTTACTGCTACCAATATTTATCCCTCAGATCACAGATATTGTAAAACGTGTGGTATAAAACATACAGCATATCTCTCTGAACGCAGACAAACATTGACCTCATTGCGTGAAATGAATTTAGAGTCCAAAATCATTCAAACTAAGTACTTAATAAAATGTGCTGTTATGGAATTTGGACTTGATAAGGTGTACATTTCGTATTCCGGCGGGAAGGACTCAACTGTTCTTTCTCATATTGCTAAAAGCATGTATCCTGATATTTTGCACTTATTTGCAAATACAACAAATGAATATCCTGAAACCCTTGAGCATATTCAATGGGAAAAAGAAGAAAATGCTACAAACATTATCACTGTCATCCCTAAGGATATTCATGGTGAAGTATGGACATTTAAAAAAGTAGTTGAACGATACGGCTATCCTATGTTTTCAAAGCGAGTTTCAAATGCTATAAGAACCTATCAACATGCGCTTTCAGAACGCACCAAAGCAAATGCCCAAGGTTATATAGATAGAAATTTTAAAAAGTATGAGAAATATAAAGAGCTTCCTATTTCAGATAAATGTTGTGATAAACTCAAAAAGGAACCCCTCCGCCGAAAAGCAAAGGAACTAGGACTTGAATGCGCAATATTAGGAATATTAGCTTCCGAAAGCTATCAAAGAGAAAAGGACTGGTTAGAATACGGTTGCAATGTATTTCATGAAAGAAAAGATAACCAAAGCAAACCTCTGTCTTTTTGGACTAATGATGATATTCTTGAATATATAAAACAATTTAATGTTAGAATCTCCAAACTATATGAAATGGGATATACCAGAAATGGTTGTATGTATTGCGGTTTTGGTGTTCATCTTGAGTCTGATGGATGTAACAGGTATCAAAAGTTAAAAGAAACACACCCTGTACGATATGGCTACTTCATCCAAAATTTTGGTGACCTTATGGCTGACTTCGAAATAAATGTTACAAAGAAAAAGAGCTGTTCTTTATGTTAAAAAATAGAAAAGCAGACTCCAAGGAACCTGTCATCCATAGTATAATAAGATATTTCGAGTAAATTAAAATACCATAAAAATTATACCGAATTCTATGAGCCTTATTAATTGGTTTTACCATTAAATTTAGAAGGTCAGGTTCATGATGATGATTCTGTCCGACTGCTGGGTCATGAATTGGAGAGTTTAGATTACACGTTGCTGTATCAGGCTTATTCTGCCAAAGCCAGGAATCCAGCAGTTGACCCAAAGACCATGTTCAAGATCCTGACCTATGCTTATTCTCAAAATATCTATGTCTTAAAGAAAAATGATTATAACTTCCAAAAATTTGTGCTACGTGAAAAAACCAAAGTAAAATTAAAGATTCTTTTGCTGTGCATGGGTTATAATCTCAATAAGCTCGTAAAAAACCAGAAAGAATCATCAAATCAGAAGATTCTTTCTGGTTTTTTTAACATATAGAGCAGAATCATCGCTCAATCATCTAATTTGATGATTTTACGACACCCTCTAAACTCAATGAATTTTCAATTAATCAATGATAGCAACAACCCTGCCTTCCCCAACCATCCTACCACCCTCACGAATAAAAGACAAATTAAGGACGCTATTTGGCAATTCAAGTATACCCTATAATGATTTCAGCATCCAAAGATCGATAATTCGGCGAAAGCTTACGGCTTTCCAAGAATTTTCAAATCTTCAATGCAGCTACTACTATGGAAATTTATGGGAGGGATGTTTGATGCAAAAAAGTAAAGCGTATTTAGGAACCCTGGAATTACTTTCTGAACCCACAGTTACCGTTTCCCTGCCGACGACGATTCGGCTGCGCTACACTGCGGGAATTTACGGTGTGGATGAAAACGGAAGCCTGCGCCTTGCCTGGAGAACGGTCAGCGATTTTGAACAGCCGCAGTTTACCGATCCCGCAGGTTTTGGCTACACGACCATTAGCACCAGCGCACATGCCTGTATTGAGGCAGCAAGATCCATGTACCAGCGACCGTTTCATAACAGCATCCATCTCAGGGTTCGCGACGGAAATATTTGCCTGGGGGATACGGTTGATATTGTTCTGGGCGATCCATCGCAGGGCAGCCCGGGAATCCGCACACAGAGTTTTGCCGAAACCGGGCATGAGTTTAAGCTGATGGTCGACCCGTTTAATATCAATATCTACCAGGAGCTTCCGGAATCGGTAAAAATCCAGGTCAGACACGGGCAGGTAAATGAAATAAATCTCCTTCTGCCAAGTATTATTGAAGCGGGAAAAGAATTCAGCTGCACGGTAAGAATCCTGGATGAATGGGGAAATCCCTGCAAGGATTTTTGCGGCAGCATTGCCATCCAAAACCAGGACGGCACCCGATTCATCGAAACCGTAGATTTTACCCCTGAGGACGGCGGGTTTAAAAAGGTTGAGGGCAATCTTATCGAAAAGCCGGGGGAATACAGTATTTTTGCACAGTGCGGCGAATATGGGCTTTCCTGTTGGTCAAACCCCTGTGTCTGCACCGAAAAAGAGCCTGCATATCATTTGTTTTGGGGCGATATGCACGGGCAGACAGATATTACCATTGGGACAGGCTCCCTCGACGAGTACTACAGTTTTGCCAAGGGTCCGGGGGCTTTAGATTTTACCGGATGGCAGGGCAATGATTTTGAAATCGACCATAAAGGCTGGGATGAGGTGAGAAAAAAGACCAGAGAATACCATGAGGAAGGGAGTTTCCTGGTTTATCTGGGCTATGAATGGTCCGGCAATCATTCCGGCGGTGGCGATCACAATGTATGGTTTTTGCACGACGAGGAACATTTTTATCCTTCCTCCCACTGGACGGTGAATGCCGATTATGCAGAAGATGACCGCTGGGATCGGTATCCGGTAAACCGAATGTTCGATGAATACCGCGGGCGCAAAGATGTTATGATTATCCCGCATATCGGGGGACGACCGGGCAATCTGGATTACTGTACTACCGATGTTATCCACAACATTGAAATTCATTCCCACCACGGAACCTTTGAATGGTTTGCCAAAGATGCCATGAAGAAAAACCTTAAAGTTGGCTTTGTCGCTTCCGGTGATGACCACACCTGCCGCCCGGGGCTGTCCTATCCCCTGCAGAACACCGGGCAGGAGGCAAATGCCTTTGATACAAAAAGCGGGCTGGTTGCCGTCTATGCAAAAGAATTGACAAAAGAAGCCATATGGGAAGCCCTGCAAGCCAGGCGCTGCTATGCGGTAACGTTTAACCGTATGCTTTTGGATGTTCGTATCGGCAATGCAGTGATGGGCGAGGAAACAATAATTTCTGGTCTTCCTCAGTTAAAAATCACTGCCATTGGGCAATGCCCCATCGATCATATCGAGATCTACCGCGGCGATAAGCTTGTCTGTGAAAAATATAACTATATTTTACCGGATGCAGCAGAGGATAACCCTGTGGAAAGCCAAAAAGTTCTGCCTGGCACAAGGCATCAAAGGAAAAAGATTAAGATCCTCTGGTCAGGGGTCAGAAGCATTGGGCGGAAAAAACTTTGTGTCTGGGACGGTCATATTTTCCTGGAAAGGGGAAAGATAATCCGTGCAGAGGAAATTGCCTTTGACACCTTCCAGCAGGGCATTACCTACCAGTCCAACCAGCAGATTTCCTGGAAATCCTCGACTTCCGGCGATTATGACGGGCTAATGCTGGAGCTGGATTATCAGGAAGGGGCGGTTTTATCCTTTTATTCCAAACCCATCCATTTAGAAATACCGCTCGCAGGGCTAAGCCTTGTTCCCAGGCGCTACGATGCAGGCGGGGTTAATTTAAAGGTAGAAGTGTCCTTAGCCGGCGAACATCCCCAAAAGGATAGTTTCCAAAAGGATAATCCCCAAATGGATAATTCCCAAAAAGATAATTCCCAAAAGGATAGTCCCCAAAAGGATAATTCCCAAATGAATACTTTCCAAAAAGATAATTCATCCTGCAGGGAATCTGCAAATAAATTCTGTATGGAGTGGAACGAAGAAGATCCCTCGGTTAAGAGCGGGGCATACTGGGTCAAGGCAGTACAGGATAACGGACAGATGGCATTTTCATCGCCAATCTTTGTCACAATAAACTAAAAGGAGGATGCCTTTATGAAAAAAACGGATGCATCGATCAACTATATCCTGCAGTTGTTTTTAGGTCCTGCTGCTTTCTTGCTTGTCCGCCTGCTTCCTCTTAACGGGCTGGATGCGACGGCACAAATCTGTATGGGGATTTATGCCTGGATGATGGTTTGGTGGGCTTTTAAGCCCATCCCATGGATTGCCACCACCCTGCTTCCCTTGATTCTTTTTCCGCTGCTTGGCATTTCCACCCTGGCAGAAACAACCTCCACGATGTTCGGGCAAAGAATCTTCTTCCTGCTTTTGTTTATCTTTATGCTGGGCAATGCGGTAATCCGCGTGGGAATCGGGCATCGTCTGGCAGTTACCATGCTGTCCATCCAATGGATTAATGGAAAAATTGACCGCTTTATCTTTATTTTTATGATAACGGCTGCCATATTGCAGGCGATTTTCGGAGTTGTCGGGATTATTATTACCATGTCCGTCGGAAAAGCCGTAATTGACTTTATTTTTGCGGAATGCGATCGCCTGGAAATTGCCGTGGACAAAAAGAAAACCGGCTCCCACATTATTTTAGCAGGCGCCTACGGGCAGATGGCAGGATGCATGGTTACGATTCAGGCAAATCCACAGAATATCCTGACCATTTCCCTCTATGAAGAACTGCTTCATGGCACAGTTACCTACATGCAATGGTTTATTCCCGGGCTGGTCTTTGCCATTGTAACCGTTCCCGTGGTTTATCTAATTTTAAAGCTTTTATTTAAGAGCAGCCTGAAGGAAATTCCAAATGCCAATGCCTATTTTTCCGCAGAAAAGGAAAAACTTGGAAAAGTCGGCGTATCCGAGAGGCGTTTATGGATACTGGTGATCTTCATCGTTTTTCTCTGGATTTTTACAACTTTTGTAAAAATTCCCGGTGCCGATTACTTCCTTGTCGCAATCTTAGGTCTTGTCCTTCTCTATATTGTCCCGGAAGCGCCAAAAAGCCCCAAAGCTTTTCTGGGTATAGAAGATGCTAAAAAGGTAAACTGGGACAATATTTTTCTGGTCACGGGTGCCATCGGCTATTCGGGAATCTTAACCAAAATGGGGGTTATCGGATGGGTGGCAGAAAATATTCAGGGGCTGCACTGGTCGGTTTTATTTATTATTGCCGTAATTGCCACCGCTTTAATGACCAATTTTCTCGCTGGCATGGCAACAGCCACTGCCATGGCAACGCTGCTTTTGCCGCTTTCCTTATCTACGCCGATTCATCCCCTGGTTTTTGTGAAATGCATTGCTACCATGTCCGTAGGTCTGATGGTTCCATGGGCAGGAACCGCGGCAGCAATTACCTTCGGCAGCCAGCACCTTGATATGAAGGAAATGATCCGCGTCGGAATTCTTATGGTTTTTGTTATCGGCGCCTTATTAATCGGTCTGAATCTGATTGCCATGCAGATACCAGCGCTCTATCCCCCACTGCGCTGATGCTTATTTCCATTATTTGTTTTGTCGTTGCCTTTGGCGCCACACTGGTTGGAAGTCTGTCAGGGCTGGGCGGAGGCGTAATTATTAAGCCAGCCCTCGATGTTATGGCAGCATCCCAATTAACCCTGGCAGAAATTTCCGCCCTCTCCTCCGTCACTGTATTTTCCATGGCAGCCCTTTCCACCTGCAAAGGCATCCAAAGGGGCATCCCGCTGAATTTAAACCTTCTGCTTCCCCTTGCCCTTTCCTCAGGTATCGGCGGCATCCTCGGCAACCATGCTTTTACAAAAGCCATGAGGCAATTTGGCGAAAGCCTGTGCCGGAATATCCAGTCCGTCACTTTATTTTTACTGATGGCAATGATCCTGATTCTTTACCTTGCCGATAAGCGATGCCGACCGCTGCACCTGACCGGGAAAAAAAAGATAGCCGCAGCCGGACTTTTCCTGGGAGCACTTTCCTCTTTCCTGGGCATTGGCGGCGGTCCGGTCAATGTCGTGGCACTAAAGCTTTTATTTTCCTTTAATGAACGCGAACAGGTTTTTGGATCATTATTTATCATATTATTTGCCCAGGGAAGCAAGCTTCTCGCCCTCCTTTTCCGCGGACTTCCTTTTTCCTCTGCTGCCCTCCCCCTTCTTATGGCAGCCGGAGGAATCCTGGGCGGCAATGCGGGAAGCTCCCTGGCTATCCGTCTTCCAAAGAAGGCTATCCGTAAAGTTTTTGCTGCTGCGGTTTTGCTGGTGATCCTGATTTTGGTGGTGGGTTTCTTTAAGGTGTGATGGATAAGGAGAAAATAGAAGCTGTTTCCAGGTTCAATCATCAACCGAAAACAGCTTCTATCTCTATAAGGGGTTCAAAAAGAGTAAAACTATCATCCTATGTTTCCCAAGTCCATCAGACTGCCGTCCTTGTCAAAAGCCATCTCCTGCGGTTCCGATTCGATGAGCAGATTGGGATTTTTTTCTGCCTCCTCCCAGTAGGCTTCCGAGAGCAGAATATGTTCAATTTTCAGGCTGTTTGCAATGCGCACAATGCGCACATTATGTTTGTCAATACCTGTACAGGTACGGATGCAGACCTGAATGGCTTCCCGGTCATTTTTCATCACCATGGGAATTCTTGCATTTTCAATTACCGTTGATGTTATCAGGTTGGGATAGGTTAAATCAAAATCCAGCTTTTCAAAAAAACGCCGCGTTGTGGCATGTGCCATTCCCATTCCGCAGCCGCTGTGGTGGCTTTCCCTGCTGATGTCGAGTACAGCCACTCTCTGCGATTTCAGCCCGCCGGAAGCATAGGGGGTCGCAAAGGTTCCGGTAATATTGGGGTCCATGCCGCTTCCGCTAAAGTTCTTTCCGATAACATCACAGACCAGCACATCACAGGAAGGAACCTGAATTTTCGGCATAAGGGCTTTTGCCTCGTTTAAAAGCGGCGGCTCTGTTTCCTCAATTTTATCGGCAGGGACAACGACGATTTTTGCCGTTTCATCGTATGCATTTTCCAGCACAGCTACAGCAAATAAAATCGGGGCGCGTTTTAAAATAGCACGTCCAAACATGGGAATGTACTTTGCCATCTGCCCAAATCCGGCTTCATGGCATATCTGTGCCCCTGCCTGCTTTCCCAGACCAATCGTTATCATCTTCATTATCCCGCTTTCAAATGGACCTCGAAAACAGGTGTGCGGCTTAATTCGGCAGCTGATAATGATTCCGTCTGCCAGGGCAGCATCCTTTCCGATAAAAACATCCATACCTTCCTCATTTGCGCCGATTTTTACCACTTCCATGCTGCACTTTATCGGACAGCCTACAGATTCTTCCGTAATACCTAAGCCGAGCAGTATCGCCCTCTGCCCTTCCATTGTCGCCCCGCCATGGCTTCCCATTGCAGCAACAATAAACGGATGTGCCCCTCTCTCCCGGACAAAATCTGCAATCGTCCTGGTAATTGCCACAATATTTGCAATCTGGCGGCTGCCTGCGGTAATGGCAACATGCATCCCCGGCTTTATTTTTAATGCGTATTCCTCCTGCACTAAATAGCTGCGGATACGCTTAGGAATATCCTCCGGCACAATCCTATCTGCTGCAAACAGCTGCCGAACCTGAAACATTTTGGGCAGATGAACCTGTGCAACCAGGCGAGAAGTGACACTGCCCATCTCTTTCCCATTTTCTTCCATTTTATCCATTGAATGTATCTTTCTTCCTCCATTGCGTATCTCTTATTTCCTTAATCGATGTCTTGCTTCCTTTGCAGTGCTTATCTTTTTTCTTCTATGTGCTTACTTGAACTTTTCTTTTTTCTTCGCAGATATACTTCATCCTTTATTCCATGTAGCTTTTCATGCACATAGAATCCCTATATCTTTTAATCCACATAAAACATTCTAATAATAATTTACGCACATTTCTACTCTGCAAGCTCATCTGCAATGTTCTTTATCGTAGTAAATATTTCTTCTTCCTTTATCTCTGTATCTTCAGCGCTTAAAAAATACGGCATCATTTCCACATTGGCAATACTTTCCTGCGCCTGAGGGGATTCTACAATTTGCTGAACCAGTTTCTCATACCAGGAAATAATCTCATCTGGTGTTTCTTTGGGAAAATAAAAGGAAAATTCCTGGTTGGGATAGACGAGATCGATTCCCTGCTCTTTTAATGTTGGTATCTGTGCAATTACATCATAGCGTTCTTCTGTAGGAACACCTATGGCGACAAATTGACCAGATTCCAGATAATCTTTACAGTTAATATACGGACCTGGCATCAAATCAATCTGTCCGGACAGCATTGCTGCAATCTTGTCCGAGGTCGAACCGGCATCGACCAGCTCCAAATCAATCCCTGCTGCCTTCTCAAAAGCCAAAAGCTCATAATAGGTGTATGCACCTACTTCTGTACATGCCTTTAACTCGCCTGGTGCTGCCTTTGCTGCTGCGATAAATTCATCCAAGCTGGCATACTGATCCGCATAAACATACAGCTGCTGTGCCGGTTCCAAAACAAATGTCGGTCCGATTTTAAATGCGCTGTAATTGTAATCCGTAACCCCGGCAATATTGGCTACATTGACCAGGTTATGCCCATATAAAAAAGTGTGTCCGTCGGGTGCGGAAGCCAAAACCTGATTTGCCGCTACAGAACCAGCAGCGCCGTTTGAATTGACAACGATAAAATCATGCCCGGTGATCTCCTTGGCATACTGGGCAAATACTCTGGCAGAAAGATCGGTATCTCCCCCGGCTCCTGCCGGTACAACGATGGATACGGTAGAATTTGGCTCCCATGTACTGGTTTTTTCCCCGGCAGCATCCGCCTGCCCCTGCCCGCCATCCTTGCTTTCTTCTGCTTTTTTTGTTTCATCCTGTATCTGACTTTCCTGTGCCGCACTTGTCTGTGTTTGTGCTTTTTCGCCGCAACCGATTAAGCTTAATCCGACTGCCCCTGCCAAAACTGCCATTAACATTTGTTTTTTCATCCTACAATCTCCTTTCTTTCATGCCCCTGGTGCCTGCATTCTAACCGGCGAAACTTGTTTGCTCAAAGAGAATACAGACAAAACACTTCCAATGCTTCCCTGCAAAACTAATGGTAAATAGAAGTACCCGATGCAAGGTAATATTAGTATAGCTTTATGCATTTTAAATATCCATTGACAAAAAGAATAGGCTTTTGTGTGCTTTTTCGACAAAAATGTGTTTTCTGCAATTTTTGAAATCTTTATTTCAACTTTTATTTCAATTCTTTCATTTTATACTTAAAAAACCGCAGGAATCCGCTTTTTCTTTTGTTATATTTCATCATTTTGTTCTATTTCATAATTTTGAAGAATTCCGTATTTTTTTATCCTCCGCCAAAGTGTTGTCGTGCTGATTCCCAGGTCTTTTGCGGTTTTTGCCCGGTTTCCGCCGTTTATTTCCATAAGTCTGGCAATTTTTACGGCTTCAGGATGTTTGACCATCACAATCTTTTCTTTTCCGTTTTGCACGCAAATATCACCGTAGGTTTCCAAAAGCAATGTCCGGATAAACCCGGCTTCCAGATTTTTCCTGTGGTTAAACAGTACTAACTTTTCACAAAAATCCTCAAGCTGCACTAAATTTCCCTCCCAGGAATACTCGGTCAATGCTCTGCAGACTTCGGTATCTGCCTTTATTGGTCGGGAATATTTTAGAGAATATTTTTGAATATAATATTTTGCCAATTCCACTAAATCTTTCGTATTTTCTCTTACTGCTGGAATATCCAGCCGCCAACTGCTGAACAAACTGTACAGATCCGCTCTGAATTTTTCTTCTTTAACCAGCAAGAGAAGCTCCTTTGCCGTCGATGCAATGATTCGCACCGGATTTTTTTCCTTTGTCCAGGAATTTTCCGAAAAATAAAGCCTCTCTCTGGCTGCTTTATACAAAAGATACTGCACCTCCATGGAAAGATATTCCACATCTTCCAGAAAAATCGTGCCATTCCATGCCTCTGCCACCATGCCCCGGTTCCACTTCCCTTCCGGTTTCTGCCTTCCCGTTACTTCTTCTCTGCCAAACAGCAGCGCCTTCTGTTCCTCCAAAGGCAATGCACTGCAGTTTACATGCACATAGGCACCGCCTCGTGAATTGCTGTTATTGTGGATACATTCGGCAAGGATTTCCTTTTCGGTTCCGGTTTCTCCGCAGATAAGAATGGGCTTTTCGGAAAGTGCATAGACCTTTGCCTGTTCGATACACTGGCACATTAAAGGCGATTTACGGAGAATACAGTTAAAATCACGTTTTGCAATATAGCCTTTTGCATAGCTTTCCTGCTTCTTTTGCGCCTCAGCCTTATCCATCTGAAGGATACGCCGGCAGGTTAAAATTACCCCAATAATCCGTTCTGCATCCAGGCGAATCGGTGCTCCCAATACCATAAATAAATGCTGCCCAAACATTACCGAGGTTGAATACATTTCCAGACTGCCATCTAACAGGCTGGTGATTTTTGTCCTGCTGACCCCCGGAAGAATTTTCTCCACAGAAAATCCAGCCGCCTCTCGGCTGCTCTTTTTCAGGATTTCTTCCATATACCGGTTGATGCTGACGACCTCCAAAAAAGCATTGAGCTTTACAATTCCATTAAATGAAGTATCAAATATTGTTTCCAGCTGCGCATTATTTTGCTTTTCCAGGTCAATAACCGCTCCCACCTGTCGGGCAACCAGAAACGCCTCCCGCACCGAGTCTTTTTTCCCTTCCAAAAAAAGCGCCGGAAAATTCCTCTCAAATGCAATTTGGTTGGTGCGGATACCGCCTATAATTATCTCTGCCCCCTCTGCAATGGCATGTTCCACAACTTTTTCCTGATCCTCCATATGATGAAGATAATAGACACGCAAATCAATTTGAAACAATGCCTGAAAATCTTCCATATTGGGGAACATGTTCTGCCATCCGATAATGGCTATCCTTGGCATTTCTTTATTTAACTGCTTTTTTGCCTTTAAAATAACCATCCCGATTTCCTGGGTAGTCAGCGGCATATCGATAACAGGAATGGAAACCGCTTTTTTAATGGAAAATGCCTGAAACCCTCTGGCAATAATTATCTCAATCCCCCCGGCAACAGCCAGCTTCGCTTCCTCCTGCGCCTCGTTATCGTGGATTACTTTTACAAGTTTAACCTGTTGTTGAATATCCTGTTCGCTGACCACCCTTTTTGCATGTTCTAAAATTGTCTGCCGAGGCAGTAAAATTCCAATCTTTGCCATAAAATCTCCTTATTGATCAAAATAAATAGAAAGAGCATGATAAAAATACTATAGATGAATAATAACATAAATCGATAAAACTATGGATGAAAAAACATGGATAAAGAATAGCGTAAATAGTAAAAACATGGATAAAGAATAACATAAACAGTAAAAACATGGGTAAAGAATAACATAAACAGATAACAACATAGATAAAAGAAATCGAATAGAAAAAAGCCCGGTAAACCGAGCTTTTTTCTCTAGCTGCAAACACAGCCCTCATCCTTCTTTATTCTCCAATGCCAGATTCACTTTCCGAAGCACTCTGTCCGGCAATGCGTCCGAAGACTACGGTATCGGTCAGTGCATTTCCGCCCAGACGGTTGCTTCCGTGGATTCCTCCGGTGACTTCACCTGCGGCAAAGAGGTTCGGGATTGCTTCGCCTTCTTTGTTGATGACCTGGGTCTGTGCGTTAATCTTAACGCCGCCCATGGTGTGATGTACAGTTGGAACACGCTCGGCTGCAAAGTATGGCGGGTCATTTATACCGTCGTTTTCTTTGCCGGAATCGGTGAATAAGGTTCTGCCGAATTCATCTTCCTGCCCTTCCAGATCGCCGCCCAGACAGTGACGATTGTACTCTTCCACTGCGGCTGTCAGGTTCTCTGCGGGAACACCAATCTTTTCTGCCAGTTCTTCTAAGGTATCTGCCTTATAAGCGCGGCCGTCGGCTACCAGGCTGTTCATGGTTTCGCCGAAGTTATTCAGTTCTTCGCCGGTCGGATAGCCGTCGCTGTCCATAATAATAAACATTGTAGTTTCCGGCTGGTCGAACAGGCCCAGGGTCATCTCGTCGCGGCGTCCGCCTTCATTGACAAAACGATCACCGTTTAAGTTGACAAAGATACGGGATTCTACGGCATGTTCAATGTTTCCGCTCAGTGAACCGGTATTGGGATCGCCTAACGGAAGAAGCTGGATATTTCCCATCTGCACCAGATCGGCACCTACGGCTTCTGCCATGCGGATACCGTCGCCGGTGATGGCGGAGGTATTGGTCGATGGGATGGATTCATCCAGGGTCGGCCACAGTTTGGTTTCTTCGTTGGCTGCCATACGCATTTCAACATTCTGACCAAAACCGCCGGTTGCCAGAACGACACCGTTCTTTGCTTTTACTGTTACTTTATTTCCGGTTTCTCCGGTACATACCGCGCCGACAACGGTACCGTCTTCAACGATCAGTTCTTCGGCTTTGGTATTATACATCATCGTAATGCCTTCATGGGAATCCATATAAGCCTGATAGGTCTTAAAGAAACCGATACCCTCCGGTTCTACGGGCTTATGTGCCCTCTGCCACATACCGCCGGTTACGGTAAAGGTTCCGGGCTGAAATTCCATGCCAAGGCTCTTTAACCACTCTACGCCGTCCCATGCATTTTCGACCAGGATACGAACCAACTCCGGATCGCCCTGCTTGTCACCGCCTTCAAAAGTCTGCTGGTAGTGGAAGTCTACACTGTCCTCATTTGCCAGTGCGGTTTCGCTGCCGTCATCCACAGCATTTAATGCACCGCCTGCCATAATGGTATTTCCACCCATCTGTCCGGTTTTTTCAATAACGATAACCGCTTTTCCGTTCTGATTTGCAGTAACGGCTGCTGCCATACCTGCGCCGCCTGCACCCAGAACCAAAACATCGGTTTCCAGTTCCTGATCGGCTTCCTTTTCCTTCGCCGCAGGCTTGATTGCCTTCAATGCGTCCACATCGGCACCTGCCTGCCTTGCACACTCGGCAACGCCGTCGATCATCGCATTGCTGGTTAAGGTCGCACCGGATACGGCATCGATGCCAAGACCCTGAATTTCCAAAATAGTCGCCTTCATGGAGTCAACAACAGGTGCGCCAATACCCTCCGTTTCCTCATGTTCAACCTGAATATCGGTAATGCTGTCCTGATCAAAAGTCGTCGTAATCGTCATCGCCTTCATGCCCCGAACCTCTGCCGTATAGGTTCCCGGAGCATAAGTTCCCTCAGTAACAACGGCTGCTGCTTCGGTCGTCGGTTCTTCTGAAGGTTCTTCAGCCACTTCCTCACCCATTGCCGCCTTAAGGGCTTTTCCTACCGCTTCTTTTACCGCATCGCTGGTGATCGTTGCACCGGATACGCCGTCCACTTCTGCGGTCTGCTGCTTATAAATTTCGGTTTCCAGTGTCGTAAGGGCAGCGCCGCCGATATCCGGGGTTTCCCCTTCACCGGTAAGTTTCAGTTCGGTTATGTACACCTCATCCACGGTAACTGAAGCCTTTACTGCACCGCCAAAGCCCTGTGCCTCGCCCTCATAGGTACCTGGTGTGTAAATATGCTCCGTTTTCTCGACTCTCCCGGCTTTATTCAGAGCATTATACGCCGGTTCCGTGCAGGCAACAACCGCTATTGAAGCCAGAACCATAACACCAAGACCGGTATAAAGCTTTGTTTTTTGATTATCTGCTTTCACAATCTTCCTCCCTTTTCTTAATATTTGTCTAGGCTTTTCTTGTATTTGTTTACTATTTTATCTCTTTGCTATTTTTCTGTCAATAAAAAAAGGAAATTTCTGATTTTTTTGTTAATTTTACCGGATTTCCTATGCAAAATTTCTGCAATTATCATGATAGCCCTTGCTTTACCTGGCCTTTGGCGCTATAATGTTACCTTAAGCTGCTGTTTATTTATCCTTATTCATCCTTTTTCATCCAATGTTTTATTGCATAGTAAATTCACCCTGCTTTATAAGGTTAAAGGAGATTCTTATGACGAAAAAAGACCGTTTATTTCATCAGAAAACGAAGAAAAATGATCTTATTCTGCTGATCATTTTACTGTTGATCTGCGCCGTATCGGGTGCAGGCTATTATTTCACCCACCGCACACCTGCGCTTCGTGCAGAAGTTAGTATTGACGGAGAAATCGTACAGGTGCTGGATTTATCCCGTGATCAGGAAGTAACCATCCAGGGTGCACGTTACGGAACAAACCACCTGGTTGTTAAAAACGGAGAAATCTGGTGTTCCGATGCTTCCTGCCCGGATAAAGTCTGTGTACATCAGGGCAAACAATCTATGGACGGCGATTCCATCACCTGTCTGCCGAATCTGATGTTTGTATGGATCATAGGAGAAGAATAGACCGAACCGGACATTATAGACGGAACCGGGAATTGCATATCACAAGAACCCAAATGAATAATTATCGGTATCCCTTTCATATACATAGGATAAGTATTTTGATAGGTTTTATACAATTTCCAGCGATTGTAAGAAAGGAGTACCTTATGTTTTTATTCCGCCGCCCTGCTTCATCCCCACCTGGCCCGCCCAGGTTTTTTCTTTATCTTGAAGCTGCCCTGCTTTTACTTTTAAGCCTTTCACTTCTCTCCTCCTATACCAAACGCTATCCGTTATTTAACCAGGCCGACAGTTCCCTCTATGAATTAAAAGAAGATCAGGGAGAAAATGCAGGAAAAGAACCAAGTAAGATGCCGTCCGAAAGCAAACCAAAAATATCCGATTCCGCCGAAAATACACAGGAAAAGAAATTTATCCGATGGGTGGATTTTACCATAACCGCAGACGCCCTCGACAAAGCCTTCCGCTTTGATTTAGACACCTGCCTTTCCACCCCGCATTTAAACTGGATTGAACTGCTCGCCTATCTTGGTGCGCGGTATGGCGGGGATTTTTCACGTTATAAAGCTTCCGATATGGATAGCCTGGCAGAAAAACTGCTGCAGGGTGAATCTATGGAAAACCTGACAAAAGAAATGAAATATTATCCCTATTATCTTGAAGCTTACACGGCTGTACTCGGCGGCATGGTCGGCCCGTTCCGCGAAGAAATCCCCGCAGAACAGGCACCGGAATCAGGTAATACGGGAAATACACAGGGTGCGGAGAATGGTTTGGATGCTGAAAATATGTCGGATGCTGAAAATTCACCAGATACACAAAATACGCAGGATACCGTATGGGTAACCAAATACGGGCTGAAAGCCTTCTCTCCCATCGCCAGCGGTTTCCCTTATTCGGATTTTGATGATTTTGGCACAGCAAGAAGTTACGGCTTTAAACGGCAGCATTTAGGGCATGATATGATGGGGCAGGTTGGAACTCCCATCATCGCCGTAGAATCCGGCATTGTTGAAGCCCTTGGATGGAATCAGTATGGGGGATGGAGGATTGGAATTCGTTCCTTAGATAATAAACGCTATTACTACTATGCCCACCTGCGGAAAAACTACCCCTACCAGTCAAATCTTGAGGTTGGAAGTAGGGTGCAGGCTGGGGACGTTATCGGTTATATGGGGCGAACCGGTTACAGCAGCAAGGAAAATACCAATAATATCGACGAACCTCACCTCCACTTTGGTATCCAGCTGATTTTCGACGAATCCCAGAAAGAAGGCAATAACGAAATCTGGATCAGCTGCTACGAACTGGTAAAATTTCTCCGCCAGAACCAGTGTCTGACCCAAAAAATACCCGACACCAAGGAATGGCAGCGGGTATATAAGACGGAGGAGAAGTAAATGTAAAATGTATCCAATATACAAACACTAACCTTCATTCTCTCCCCCGTTTCCACGCAACGGGGGAATTTCATCCCTTTTCAAGAAAACATTCCCGATATCTCTGCTTTATTGCTCCGTAAGAAAACCATCTCCGTCCCTGTTCCATCTGTTCACCGATTTCGTCGGCTTGATGTTCAAAGTAAATGGCGGCATCCCGGCACGTCCATTCCGAAGGATTTTCTTCCCCTGCTCTATCTTCACCGCTCCCATCGCCTAAATTCAGCTTTACCGTTTTTACTCCGCATTTTTCCAAAATCAGGAAATATACATACCAGCAAAGAGCCCAGTACATCGAGTCTGTGGGAGATTCTCTGTGCTCTCTTTTATCCTGGTCGTCTTTTTCGGCAGTGTGCAGACGCTCTTTGCTGCAGCTAAGCTCTCCTGCCAGAACGTGAAAAAGAATCTCATGGGTACTTAAGTCCTCTTTTTGCGGCTCTTGATACAAGCTTTTCCACCGGGCAAAAACTTTCGCAAACAGTTTTGTAGTTCCGTAGTTTAAGCAATACTTGAGTGTGGTCGTTATCAGACCTTTTTCGCTGGAACTTTCACATTTTTCAAAACACCACTGGTATTTTGCCGGGATACTGCGCCTGACAACAGAGGAAATCAATTCTTCAATGCCTTCAAAATCTTCAAACAGTACATAATAGCAGAGCATTGGCACGATATAATAGCAGGTGTAGCACCAGAGTTTAAAATCCCCTTTGGAAAGCTTTTTTCTTGCGGTTTCTGCCAGTTTTTTATCCTGTTTTGATGCCGCTAAAACCATTACCACATAATAATCCCCGCAATTCCAGTCACTGCCATAGCGCTGTTCAAGGTCCAAAAATATCTCCAGCATCTGTTCCAGCTTGTCCTCATTGACCTGGGGATAATCCAGATAAAAGTTCAGGATTCTTGCTGCAATACTGACCCGCCATTCCCCTTCAAATCTGCCGACATTTTTCACATCCCACTGGCGAATATCCCGGTGAAACATTTCGGAAATCTGAAATCTGCGGCGGATATCATTAATTGCCACCCGTTCAAGCAGCCAGAAAAATTTTGCCATGGCGTAGAAATAAACCCGCGAATCCCCCTTTTCCCGGGAACGAAGGAGTATCCTATCCATCAGCGGCACCAGCGCGGCAGCATTATCATCATAGCTTTTATAATCGCCGCAGGTCAGTTGATTTGCCCGGCTGACCATTTCCCAGAGTTTATCATCCTCAACATGATTTCTTTTTAAGGCTTCCAGAATCATTGCTTTCCCCCCAGTCCATACTCCAGCAGCTTAATCAGTCCTGTGTTTAAAATTTCCATCTCCCGTTCTCCAAGGGTATAATGCCCTGCAAGCATTGCATGGACGTAGAGCACCCGCACCATGTTTTCAACAGCTTCCCGGTCTGCAGTCTGTGCCAGACGCCGAATCATCGGACTGCGGCCGTTAAAGTACAGCTTCGTACTGAATTGATGTTCGTCCTCTCCCTTATTATCCCTTCCCCATGTCCCGAAATCAAAACCTTCCAGGAAACCCGAATAGCCTTTGTCGGCAAAATCCTGGTCGAAGGCATTGTCCAGAAAATCATCGCTTGTGCCCACATACAGAGCCGGAACTTCCGGCGGGTCAAACTGTTTTAATACAGCCCCGCACCGAAGCGCAGCCAGGGTGAATCCGGCTTCTTTTATCAGAGCAGAAAGTTTTTCTTTCATCTCCTCATCCGGGTCTTCCAGCAATTCTCCATAGACATTTTCATCAAATAATTCTATGCGGATTCCCCGGTGATAGCGCTTTAACATCTGTAAAAGCTTTGTATCGTAAATATAGCCTGCATTCACCAAAATACGTCTTCCATTGCTCAAAAACGGACGTATTCGGCGGTAATCATCCACTTCCGTGCAATAATACACCGCAGTTTTTTTCGCCGCCTCCACAAGCTGAAACCCAGTCAGATTTCCTTTATTGGTAAAAAAGGTTAAGAACGGAAAAAACAGATGATAAATCTTCTCATTTTCCACGGCAAGGGACTTTACTGCCACGTTATGGACAATGGTAATCTGCTTTAGGCGGTCAACATCGTACTGGGACAAGGCGACAAAATAGTCAAAAATACATTTTTCAATAGTATTGCGTGCCCGGGCCAGATGATGATCCAGCACAAATCCTTCCCGGGAAGCTATTGGGGTAAGATTTTGGGCATTCAGGATGCAGCGGGTAAAGAATGCCCATTTGGGAATCAAATCTTTCCCGTCTTCGGTAATCAGCATATCCTTTAAAAAAATCTTGTGCTTCCCTGTCGCTGCTGCACTGGTCTGCCGGCTGGAAATAAACGCATAGCCCTGAAGTCCTTCCCCCGAAACCGGCACAACACCGAAAAACTTTTCCTCAAACAGCAGTTCCCCAAAAGCCAGAATCTCTTCGTTACTGCAAAACGTCTGCCTCCAGGGGATGAAGGCATCATTGATTTTCTGTCTTCCCCCCTGCCCCGAAAACTCCACCGGGATCTGCAAAAGGAAGCCATAGTCCTTTAACCGTTCCACTACCCGCTCTTCGCCGTAACAGGAAGCATTTCTTCCTTTCAGCAGCAGGATAACTTCGCATCCCGGCTCCATGGTTTCTGTTTCCGGCATTACCTGATAAGTGCCGTCACTTCGCCCTAACCACCGCCAACCCTGTTCCTCGCGGATCGAACGGCTGCGAACCAGAATCTCATCCGTCACCAGAAAACAGGACAACAGGCCAATCCCAAACTGACCGATAAAACTGCCCCGCTTCATCTCTCCCCGTTTTGAAGACTGACCAATCACTGACAAAAATGTATGGATTTCCGCCTGCGTAAGGCCGATTCCATTATCGGAAAATACCAGCCTAGCCTCTTTTGCTGTTTTCGGCAAATAACTTATCTGAATCTTTCCTGCACTAAATTCCGGCTCTGCAATACGCCTTGCCTCTATGGCATCCACGCAGTTTTGCAGCAATTCCCGCAGGAATACATCATTGCTGGAATACAGATTTTCACTTAAAAGACGGATAAGTCCCTTTAAATCCACCTGGAAACTGTAATCGGTTGTCTTTCCTTTGTTTTTGTCCATGTTTCTCTGCTTCCTTTCTATGACTGCCATCTGACCGCTTCCTGCCACAAGCGTTTACAGCCATCGGCATTAGCCTTCCAAAAAAGCACCTATCTCCTGACAGATGCTTTTTTCAAACCATTGCGGTATATGCATATTTACTGCGGCATAAAACCAGCTATCGATTTAACCCGTTCTCCCGAAGTATCGGAGGAATCTGTGACATTAAATTATCGATATCTTCAAACATCGCACTCTTTGTCGTGCCAAGATAGCTGGCGGCACTGATATGGCGCACAACCTCCTGGTACTGATCGCGGATCTTGTCAAAATACCCGCAGAGCACCTGCAGTTCCTGATGTGAACCGTCGATCACCCCGGAAATTTCGGACTGTACCTGGGTTGCCCCGTCAGATGCTGCGGTAATCTGGTCAAACATTGCACTAGTTTCCCCAACCTTCTCTATGCTTTCACCAAGTGCCTGCTGGGATACACTGATGCGGGAGTTCAGTTCGTCCGTCCCTTTTTCCACATCCAGGATTCCGGAATCTACCTCACCGGCCAGATCCTTGATCTCCGTCGCCAGCTTCTTTACCTCACTGGCAACCACAGCAAATCCCTTTCCCTCAGCCCCGGCTCTGGCGGCTTCAATCGAGGCATTAATGGCAAGGATGTTCGTCTGGTCAGCGATGGAAACAATCTTGCTCATATACTGCTGAATTCTTTTAATCGCGGCAAGAAGTTCCTGAAATGTTGTTTCCATCTCCTGGAAATACTGCTGTACACGCATGGAGTCATCTCTTAATTCTTCCACGCCTTCCTGCGCCTGCTTTACGGACTGGGAAATCTCACTTCTGACCTGCCCAAATTCACCGGAAACCTGCTCGATACTTGAAAAATTCTGTCCAAACTCCTGCAATTTGTTCTGGAAACTCCCGGCCTCTGAAAGTACGCTGTCAAAACTGCTGCTGATCATCCCCAGTTCTTTTAAAGAGTCTACTTCTTTATTGACTAATGCCGTGTGATAATCCTTTAAACTGTTCATAACAAACAAGACAGGATAAAGTCCGTCGCCCTCCTCCGGATGTCCTGCTTCATTCTTTCCGTTTTTATGAAAAAACATGCTGTCCCTCCCTATTCAAATACAACGCAGCTCATTGACTGGTTAATAAACTGATTATTGTAATGTTCTCCGTAGCCCACTAAACCGGCATGGCTGCCCAGGGCGCTCATATCCTGCAGATACTTCTGCATATAGCCGTCCTTGCTGAATAATTTATACCGGAACAGGCAGTTGACCGAAAATACAGCCGAGCGGTGCTGAAAATCATGCTGAATTTTCTGGATGGTCTGGCGCACGGTTTCCTGATAATCTCCAAGTTCCAGAAGAAGAAGAACATCGGAGTCATTTACCTGGCGGAAGCAGGCCAGGGAATTGCCGTTGACTTCTTTTATCGAAATAATGCAGGTTTCATTCCCGTTCAGTTTTCCAAAAGGATTCTTAAAGGTCTGCGTTAAAATCTCCTGTTCGGTTACTTTTAAGATGCTCTGGTACACCTGTTTTGCCGGCTGACCGTTCAGCGAACCAATCATATACTTTGCCTTATCAGTATTGGAAGCAATAAAACGATAATTTCCCATAGGATGATAGATATTTTCTTTATAAGCCTTAACACGCCCATGCAGGTTTTTCACCAGGGCGTAAGCCACAGAATCTTCATAGATCCTGCCGTTTGCAGAAATCTTTCCTCCGTCCCCGGTTCCGCCAACCAGAGAAATTCCCCTGCGGCGCAGTGCGCTATGTATCGTCGTCAGTACACAGGCATCATTTCCCGCACAGAAATCAATGCACACCGTATCCTTCTGCGATGCATTGACTCGGGTAAGATCCTCTTCCATGCGCCGGATATATTTTACCGGAACCGTAGAAACATGTTCCAAAACATTTGCCGCGGCATTCACTCCATCCGAAAAAGCCGCAACACCGACTCCATTTTCGACAATATTCGTATCATAACTCATACCAATACAACCAATACTCGGCACATGGGGGTAAAGTTTTTCCAACTCATGAACATGGGTTTCAAATTGCTGGCTGTTGGACATAAGTAAAATCAACTGCGGGTTAGATAAACCGCGGGTTGCTTCCCTTAAATCTCCGCTTCGGCTCATCCCAAAAAATTGTTTCATTATTTTGCCCTCTGCTTTCTTTATAATCGTTGATGCTTGTGGTGTGTACTTTTTATGGTACGATTGTTACTGTTTGCCTAAACAATAACCATGACTTTCCATATCAGCTACATTATAACGTTTTTTTTCCCAACTGTCCAGTAAAAGAAAAGAATCAAAAAAGAATCAAAAAATGAAACAAAAAATCCCGAAACCCTTAACACTATGCAAAATGCACAGAATTTAAGGTTCCGGGAATACGGATAATGATTGCTGTTCACCTATTCACAGCAGCCGGATAACAACTATCTATTTTTCATCTGTTTTACGGCTTCCTGGCACACCTGCTGGAGGTATTCGCCTAAAGGGGCTTCCTGACATCCGACGATATGATGATTGCAGCGGTTTACCGGAATTAAAATCTTATAGGCAGAACTGGAACCGACAGCAACAGCCATCGCTGGTGTTATCTCACCCAGAAGGGAATCTGCAATCAGTATCCCAATCGGTCCGATAATCATATCGGCATCCTTACAGTTGACTATTATCGGGTTTTCTCCGGTAGCGCCAAAATCTGCCCCGCCCTTGATCATCGCCTGGGTTGCTGCACTGTTCGTCCCCAAAGCATAAATCCGAAAATCCAGTTCTTCCGGACAGTTTTTTTTCAGCTGCTCGATAATCGACTTTCCCATCCGGCCGCCCTGGCCGTCAATCACTACGATTTTTTTCACTTTGTCCCATCCTTCTTAATGCTTTACCATACCCTGTTTTTTAAAAGTTCTTCGATATCTTCCGCCAGAATCACCTTTGCCCGCTCGATATCTCCCTCTTCCATGGCCTGGACAATCAGCCGGTGCTTATAAGCTCCCTCATGCTTATGTTCCCAGACCTTTACGTAATACTGATTGGAAATCCGGGCGCAGACTTTAAGCGAGGCATCCAGTGCCTTGTCCAGATAGCGGTTGCCGCAGAAGCTGCACAGTTTCTTGTGAAAATTTTGATTCATCTCCCAGTGAAGCTTTACCTCGTGCTTTTTATCCACCAGTTCCACCTGCCGGTTTAATGCCTTTAATTCCTCAAGATCTTCCTTCGTTATCCGCTCTGCTGCCCTTTCTAACGCCCCCAGTTCAATAACCTTGCGGTATTCTACCATCTCCACAATTTCACTGGGGGTAATGGAAACAAGCTGGTAGCCAAAGCGGGGAATATTTTTAATGAAACCTTCGCTGCAAAGCTGCACCAGGGCCTCTCTTACCGGTGCTTTGCTGACGCCGAACTCTTCCATCAAGGTTTTTTCATTAATCACTGCATCCTGCGGATATGCTCCGTCCAGGATATCCTTTAATACTGACGCATAGATCGTTTCTTTAATCGACGGATTCCCCATGGCGGCCCCCTTATCTTTGTTTTTTTTCATTCGCCTTACATCATGGCCAAACATTCACCAGCAAAAACGATGCAGTACTAGCCCTTAACAGCCCCCATCATCATCCCTGCCTTCTGGAAAGTCTGCAATACCAAGTATAGCATAATAATCGGAATAATGACAAGTGTTGTTCCTGCAAGAATTACCGGCCAGGGTGTAGAAAGCCCCTCGCTGACCGGAAGCATGGAGATCGTCACCATCAGCGTATACTTCGCCTGCTTGCGCAGATACAAAAGAGGCCAGAAGAAATCATTCCACCGCGCAATCAGAGTAACCGCCGCCCAGGAAGAAAGCGCAGGCTTGATTACCGGAAGAATAATCCGTATAAAAATTCCAAAATCCCGGCATCCGTCAATCTTTGCAGCCTGAATCAGTTCATCCGGTACATCGCTGATATAGGAATGCATGTAGAAAATGCCGACTGCTGTGGCAATCCTGGGGATAACTAACGACCACAGACTGTTCACCAGGTTCAGCTTTTTCATAATAATAAAGAGCGGAACTGCCCCCACTTCCGGAGGAACAAGCATCGTGGCAATCACAAAATAAAACAAAAAATTCCTTCCCGGGAACTGGTACTTTGCAAAAGCAAATCCCGCCAGTGCACAGAAAAACAGGGAAGTCACCGTACCCATCAGGGTTGTAAACACACTGTTCCACGCATTCTGTGCTATGGGAATCATCGCAAACAGGCGCTTAAAATTTGCAAACGTAGGGTGATAAACCCAAATCGACTGAAAACCGCTCATGGTTTCGGATGTCGGTTTAATGGAAATCAGGCACATCCATAAAATCGGCAGAATACAGATCAGCGAAATCAAAAGCAGAAGCAAATGTACCGTCCATGTCACCAGACGACGTTTTCCTTTTCGGTTCACTCTCATCCCTCCTTGGCTAAATTTCCCCCTGCTGCCGCCTGGCTGCCATCTGCACCATGGACAATACAGCAAGGATAATGATTAAAATCACACCAATCGCCGAAGCAAATCCCATATTGAAAATATTAAAGCCGGACTCGTACATGTACTGGAAGAGGGAAGTATTCGAGGTTCCCGGTCCCGGCAGAATATAGGACTCGTTAAAGATCTTCCAGCTGTCCACCGTCAGGGTAATGGAACAAAAGAATAAAATATTCTTTAAGGAAGGCATGGTAATATACCAGAACTGCTTCCATCGTCCTGCCCCGTCCACGGTAGCTGCTTCATAGTAATCCCTGGAAATATTTAAAAGCCCGGATAAGATAATCATGGTAAACCACGGCGTATTTCTCCACACGTTCAGGATAATCACGGGAAGCTTTGAATACTCCGTGCTTGTCATCCAGGGAATTCTTTTCCCGCCAACCGCCTGCAAAGCTTCATTGATTAAACCGGTGTTCTCGTCAAAGAGCATACGAAAAATCAAACCCATGGCAATCGCCGCACAGATATTGGGCAGGAAAGTCACCGTTTTAAAAAACACCCTTCCGTGCAAAAGCTCTGAATTCAGCAAATTGGCAATCAAAACCGCAAATACCAGAATCAATACCAGCCCGGTCAGCCAGTAAACCACCGTATTTTTCAGCGCATCCCAGAACATATTGTCCAGCATCAGCTTCCTGTAATTCTCAAACCCGCAAAACACAGGGTCCCCAATCCCCCTCCAGTTGGTCAGACTGATATAAAACGTCCAGACCGTAGGAATCAGCTGAAAAACCAGAAACAGGATGAAAAATGGAAGGATGAACAAATAAGGGGCGCGATATTTTTTTAACGTTTTCAGCATAAAAACCCTCCCGTCACCAAAACAATGTTTACACTCCAAATAAATATTTAATTTCCTCTGCATGGGGCTGCGTATAAACAAAGGGCTGCTGCACCCTCCTGCAGCAGCCCTTTCCCACAGACGTTCATTTATCGTGGTACGCTCACCTGTGGGCGCATAATGCTTTACTGGATAATCTCTGCCTGCCCAATCTTTGCCTTTAAATTCTTATCCATATTTGCAATGGCATCCTCAATACTCTGATTTCCTGCAATATAGGTTTCTAATTCTGCCGAAATAATCTCATCGGCCTGTGCATCCTGCGGGGTAACGATCAGGTTCTTTGAACCGTTGGACAGACACTTGCCTTCCATCTCCCTGAAGGACATTCCGCCGTAATACTCAGAAGGCTCTTTCCAGAATTCATCTTCCAGCATGGACTTGGTAATCGGATTGGAATAAGGTGCATTATCGGCTTCCATCTTGGCAACCCATGCATTTCTGGATTCAATATCAAAATGGAAATCGTGCCACATCATTTCCAGAAGTTCGGCATAAGTATTATCTCCCTTGTTCACGATACAGAAATAGGTCGATACAGGAGCGCCGGTCGTTCCGACTTCTTCAAAAACAGGGCTTGCCATCACCCGCCACTGACCAGAAACTGCCTGACAGTTCTTGCGCAGGAATTCATCCCAGAAAGCACCGATGTAGAAGGTTGCTACCTGCTGGTTATTAATTGCATCATAGAGGGCCGGTTCCATAATCTCCGACTTTAAGAGCAGACCTTCCTGCATCATGGTATCTAAGGCAGTCAGGGCAAGCTTGGTTCCCGGATCTTCGCCGATAACCACATTTCCCGCGTCGTCCCAGATCTTTGCGTTCGCCTGCGGCATAAGACCTCTTCTTCCCCAGTATCTCCAGGTCTTGCTGCTTGGACTGACATAGGACAGATAAACACTTCCGTCACTCTTTTCTTTAAGCTGCCGTCCCGCCTCGATATAACCCTCGAAGGTATCCATCATTGCCGGGTCAACATCGTACTTTTTAAAGATTTCTTCATTATAGAATAATACATTCGGCCGTACCGCATCCGGAAGACCGTAAATCTTTCCGTTAATGGTTGCGTCATTCGCTGCACCGTCAACAAACTCGGACAGATAAGGCTGTAAATATTCCGTTTCGTCCCGAAGCAGCCCTGCCTGCGAAAGATCCATAATATTTACCGGGTCAAGGTAAACGGCATCCGGCAAATCATCGTCCGCCCCTGCCAGTGCGGTCATCGTGATTCTCTCCCGGCTCTGCGCCGTACCCTCGGTCTGCACCATCTCTAAGGTAATTCCCGCGGCGATATCCTGATTTCTCTCCAGCCATGCATTAAAATACTCCAATAGGTACTGCGGCTGTCCTGTACCGTACATGGTGATTGTTCCTGCCGGAAATGCCCTGCGCTCTCCCTGTGCTCCTGCATCTTCCCAGGCGTCCTCTCCTGCCGGTGCAGCCTCGGTCTTCTGTGCGCTGCCGTCTGCCGGGGCTGCCGTCGTGGTATCCGTTCCCGAACCACCGCCGCATCCGGTCATTACGCCAGCCAATACTGCTGCGCTTAATACTGCTGCCAATGTTCTTTTTCTCATTCTCTTTTCCTCCTTCATCTTTGCCAACTGCCTGCTGGTTACTGTTCATACCTTCACAGCAACACCTGCTTCACTGTCCGGATTTATCATCAGAAACTAATCCATAAGTTTTACCGCTTCTTACTTCTAAGTTCTTAATTCTTACTTTTCTGACCGCTTAAATCTCTCTGGCTGCCTCTGCAATCGCCCGAATCCGCTCATAGGGAATCTCGGTAGGCAGGGTGCAGTCCGCCCCCAGAATAAATCCTTCTTTTCCAAAATCGCGGATCACTGCCTTTGCTGCTTCCTTTAATTCCTCTGTCGTTCCGTCAACCATAACGCCCTTGCGGTTTGCAAGACCACCCATAACCGTTGCTTTGGGGAAAAGCTTTCTTCCTTCTTCCAGACTGAAATCCGTTTCGTATACGCCCCAGTTGACCACGTCGGCCAGGTCGGCATAGGAAGCATAGCGCTCCATGTTCAGGCCGTCCTTGCACATGTGCATAAAGTTAATATTTCCTGCTTCTTTGGAAGCCTTTAAGATCTCTTTATCCAACGGGGCAATAAATGCTTCAAATTCTTCATCGGTAAAATACCGCTTTTCCGCTCCCAGACCTGCATAGTATATTCCGTCAAGTCCAAGCTCCCTGTAGGCAATCGCCAACTGGCACATCCCGTCGCAGATCCGCTTCCAC
The DNA here is from genome assembly GCA_009774615.1 of Lachnospiraceae bacterium. Taxonomy (GTDB): domain Bacteria; phylum Bacillota; class Clostridia; order Lachnospirales; family Lachnospiraceae; genus Caccovicinus. The sequence continues at coordinate 2,108 of VSOC01000001.1, read as the reverse complement.
GCCTCAACTACTGGCTGCTTATCCTCCCGCAGGTGCACACAGAACATCTCCCGCACCTTTTCATAACCGTAACGTGCTTCTATCGGATGAATCGCCGAAGCACAGATTCCATGGAGTGTTCCCACGGAAAATGCATCGCCGTCCGCCTGATCCATAATCCGCTTCACCATCTCTAACTGTGCCTGCATAAAACCATCCTTTAAGGAATAGGACGGAATCTTATCCCAGTCCTTCGGCCGCAGAATATCTCCTGCATCCGGCACCAGATTTTCATTCATAATCTTAATAATATCCGTATCCGTTTCCCGGAAAAACTGCAGATGCGCCTTAACAGCCTCTTCCCCCTGCTGACTTTCCCTGGGAAAATGCAGGGAAAAACCTGTGGGCACATGATCTACGGCTTCCTTTCTGATTGCTGCAAATACCCTCTCCTTCTTTTTCATCCCTCTTAGCCTTTCTTCTTGTTTTCGTTTTTTGTTTCTTTTTTGTTTCTTACACCCAAGCGTAAATATTCGGTTGCTGATTACACGTTCACAGCAACGATATTCTTCGGTCTGCTCGTTTGGGTTTCCTTCTAATTATATCAGTGATTATATCAGCCATTGTACTATTGCACAAATAAAATGTCAAGTCTTTTTTATTTTTTTATTATTTATCTATTTTTTCGGCTTTAAATCCATAATTTTTCATTAATAATCTATAAATTTATCAAAGCCTGTCAGATACTGTTTTTACAAGGTAAATATTTACAAAAATGCATAAAAAAATCTGCCCTGTAAATACCGGAAAAAACTCCGGTACACAAGGCAGATTTTACCTTTTGTTTATTTTTCTATGAAATCAACGTTTAACTTTCCTTACGCATACAAAGGATATTTCCCGCAGATCTTCTCCACTTCCCCGCGGATGTAGTCGGCCTTCGCCTCAAAATCCGTAGCTGCCAGCCAGATACACGCAGCAATCTTATCCATATCCTCTTCTTTTAATCCTCTGGTCGTCACGGCCGGAGTTCCGATACGCACGCCCGAAGTAACAAACGGACTTCTCGGATCATTAGGAACCGTGTTCTTATTTAAGGTAATAAACACTTCATCGCAGCGGTTCTGCAATTCCTTGCCCGATACATCCATGCCCCGCAGGTCAACCAGCATTAAGTGGTTGTCCGTGCCTCCGGTTAAGATATGAAAGCCCTGCTTCTCTAATGCAGCCGCCAATGCCTTTGCATTCTTTACCACCTGCTCCTGGTAGGTCTTAAACTCCGGCTTTAACGCCTCGCCAAAACACACCGCCTTGCCTGCAATAATATGCTCTAACGGCCCGCCCTGGGTTCCCGGGAAGATCGCCTTGTTAAAGTTAAACTTATCCGTAGCCTCCTGATTAGCCAGAATCAAACCGCCCCTTGGCCCTCTTAAGGTCTTGTGGGTCGTCGTCGTCACCACATGGGCGTAGGGAATCGGACTTGGATGAAGCCCGGCGGCAACCAGCCCGGCGATGTGTGCCATATCCACCATTAAATAAGCGCCGCACTTATCGGCAATCTCACGGAAGCGCTTAAAATCAATTACCCTTCCATAAGCACTGGCTCCGGCGACAATCAGCTTCGGTTTATTCTCCATCGCCAGACGCTCCACCTCGTCGTAATCAATCCATCCCTCTTCATTCACGCCGTAAGGAACAATATGGAAATATTTTCCGGAAAAGTTCACCGGTGAACCATGGGTTAAATGTCCCCCGCAGTCTAAGCTCATGCCCATAACGGTATCGCCCGGCTCCAGCATCGCGATAAACACCGCCATATTTGCCTGTGCACCGGAATGGGGCTGGACGTTCGCATAATCACAGCCAAACAGCTTCTTTGCCCGCTCAATGGCAATGGTTTCCACCACATCCACACACTGGCAGCCGCCGTAATAGCGCTTTCCTGCATAACCTTCCGCATATTTATTCGTCAGCACTGTACCCATCGCCATCATCACCGGCTCGGACACGATATTTTCCGAAGCAATCAGTTCCAGATTCCTCCTCTGCCTGGTCGCTTCCGCCTCAATCGCCTGTCCCACTTCCGGGTCAAACCGGGAAATAAACTCCATCACTTGATTTACCATAAT